>CAYZYG010000010.1:0-71355 GCA_964481395.1 uncultured Vicinamibacterales bacterium | reverse complement strand
TAGATTATGGGCGAGCATGGCCCAGCGTCTCCGTGACTTCCAGGTGTTCGCCAAGCCGGCCGGGGCCGTCTGCAACCTCGACTGCCAGTACTGCTACTACCTGCAGAAGGAGGGGCTCTACCCCGAGAGCCGCACCTTCCGCATGGCCGACGATCTGCTCGAGCACTACATCGTCCAGCAGATTGTCGCGACGCCCGGGGACGAGGTCCTGTTCTCGTGGCACGGCGGCGAGCCGACGATTCTCGGACTCGACTACTTCAAACGGATCGTCGAGATCCAACGCGCGCACCGGCCGGCGGGCAAGCGCATCAGCAACAGCATCCAGACCAACGGCGTCCTGCTGACCGACGACTGGTGCCGCTTCTTCGCCGCCGAACGATTCGGCGTGGGGCTCAGCCTGGACGGCCCGCGCGAGCTGCACGACGCGTATCGCGTCGCCAGGGACGGACGGCCATCGCACCGGCAGGTCATGTCGGCCTATCGTGCGCTGCGGCGTCACAAGGTGCCCGTCGACCTGCTCTGCGTGATCCACGCGTTGAACGTGCAGCGCCCGCTCGAGGTGTACCACTTCTTCAAGGACCTCGGAGCCCAGTACCTCAGCTTCATTCCGCTGGTTGAACCTCAACCCGGTGCGCCCGGCGGCGTGAGCGAGCGCACGGTGCCGGGCGAGACCTTTGGGACCGTCCTCTGCACGATCTACGACGAGTGGGTGCGCCACGACATCGGGCGGATCATCGTCCAGGTCTTCGAAGAAGCCGCCCGCCCGGCGCTCGGCCTGCGCCATTCGCTGTGCATCTTCCGTCCGACGTGCGGGGATGTGCCGGTCATCGAGCACAACGGCGACTTCTACCAGTGCGACCATTTCGTGACGCCCGAACACCGGCTCGGCTCCATCCGCGACGTGCCGCTGGCGGAGTTGATTGACAGCCCGGTCCAGGAGGCGTTCGGCCGGGCCAAGCAGGAACGGCTGCCCCGCTACTGCCTCGACTGCGACGTGCGGGCGATGTGCAACGGAGGCTGCCCGAAAGACCGTCTGTGCTCGACCCCTGAGGGCGAACCCGGCCTGAACTACCTATGCGCCGGCTACCGCCGCTTCTTCCGGCACGCCCGTCCGTACACGGAGCAGATGGCCGCGCTGGCGTGGGCGGGTCAGCAGCCGGACGCGCTGATGGCGCAACTCCGGGAGGAGCAGACGCGAGCGTTTCCCAAGGTTGGACGAAACGAACCCTGCCCCTGCGGGAGCGGCCGCAAGTTCAAGGCGTGCTGCGCGAAAGGAGGAACATGAATCGAAGAGACTTCATCACGGGAACCGCCACCGGTGTCGTTGGGGTGGTCGCCCTGGGAGCGACGCCGATGGCTCAACAACCACAGGGCGGACCACCGCCCCAGCCCGCCGGCCCCTTGCCCGCTGGCCGCGTCTTCTACCGGGCGACGCTGGGCGAGACCATGCAGATGCGCGGTCACCAGGGCGACACCATCGATGCCTATCTGGCGCGCCCGAGCGCGCCGGGCAAGTACCCGGGCGTGGTCGTCGTGCACCACATGCCAGGGTGGGACGAGCCGACGATTGAGATCACGCGCCGCTTCGCCCAGCACGGCTACATGGCCATCTGCCCGAACCTGCACTTCCGCGAAGGCAAAGCGACGCCCGAAGCCAACTCCGCGAGCGCGCGGGCATCCGGGGGGATGGGCGACGACCGGGTGATGGCAGACATCGACGGCGCGATCAAGCATCTGCGTGCGATGCGGGAGCTGAACGGCAAAGTCGGGATCATCGGCTACTGCTCCGGTGGACGGCAGGTGTACCTGGCGGCGTGCACGCTCAAGGGCATCGACGCCGCCATCCCGTGCTACCCGGGCGGCGTGGGGGCCGGGAGCGCGGGGCCCACGGCGCCCGTCGATCCGCTCGACCTCAGCAAGGACCTGAGCTGCCCGCTGCTCGGGATCTTCGGCAAGGAGGACCGACGCCCGTCACCGGAGCACGTTGCCAAGATCGACGCCGAGCTCAAGAGGCTCGGCAAGACATACGAACTCGTGTCGTACGACGGAGCCGGGCACTCGATCTTCGCCACGAATCGGGCGGACTACCGCCCGCTGGTGGCGGAGCAGGGGTGGAAGAAGATCTTCGAGTGGTACGGAAAGTACCTGGCGTAGGTGCGACTGCGCCTGAGTCAGACGAACGTCGCGATCTCGTCCAGCGGCTTCTTCCGGAGCGCGTGCGCGGGCACGCGTGCGTCCGGAGCTGGGTAACCCACGACCAGGAGGAGAAAAGGTCGCTCGTTCGCCGGACGATCGAGAATCTCGTTCAGGAACCCCATCGGGCTCGGCGTGTGGGTCAGGCTCGCCAGCCCCGCGTGGTGCACGGCGGTGATGAGGATGCCCGTGGCGATGCCCACGGATTCGGACACGTAGTAGTGCTTCACCTTGCGTCCGTCGGGCAACTGGCCGTACGTCTGCGCGAACACCGCGACGAGCACGGGCGCGGTTTCCAGAAAGGCCTTGTGCTCATCCGTGCCGAGCGGCGCCAGCGCGTCGAGCCACTCCTGCGGGGCCTTGCCGTGGTAGAACTCCCGCTCTTCGGCTTCCGCGGCCTCGCGGATGCGCTGCTTGACCGAGGGATCGGTCACGACCACGAAGTGCCACGGCTGCAGGTTCGCGCCGCTCGGAGCCGAGCCGGCCGCGCGCAGGCAATCTTCGATGATCCCGGCCGGGACGGGTCGGTCCGAGAATTCGCGGACGGTGCGCCGGCGGCTGACGTCGGCGGCGAAGCGCGCGGCGCGCCCCTGCATCTCGTCGGGCGGGTACTCGACATAGCCCGCGTGCGGAACGAACTCGGGTTCAATCGTCATTGGTCCTCGCTGTGATGGCCCGCGGGAGGCCGGAAACGGGCCTTCGCCCCCGACCCGCGGCCCGTGGATGGCGGACCGTCCAGGCCGGCGCGTCTCATTCTGTTTCCTGACTCCTGTCTCCTGAATTCTGGACGAGGATTATCGCTCGGTCCACTCCGGCCGCAGGCCGACGCCAGGCTCGCCTGATGAACCAGCCTCCGTCGCCCACCGGCGCCGCGCGATCCGCGCTTGCAGCAGCAGGAACGTCATCGTCGCGACGACGCCCGCGAGCAGGACGAAGAGCTCGACGCCGGGTCCGCGCGCGCCAGGCTGAGACACCAGCAGAGCCACGACGAGCGGCGCTGCGAACTGGTTCGCGAAGAGCAGGGCAAAGGTGAGGCGATTCGCCCAGCCGGCCGCCAGGAACTGCCAGAGAAACAGTCTTGGATTCGACACGACCGCCGCCGTGGCGTACAGGCCCAGCATCGCCATTTCGAGCGGCGAGATGCCGACGCGGGGATCGGCATGAATGCTCAGATACGTCGGATTGCCGAGGATGAGGCCCAGCAGGCTCAGCCCGCCCGGAACCAGCGCCAGGTGGATGAGCAGGTCGTCCATGATGAATGCCGATCGCGGCGTCTCGCGCAGGGTGACGACGAAGTCGTACGCGCAGAAGAGGACCAGACCGATCGACGTCATCACCGACGTGAGCACGAGGTCCGGGATGCCCGCCCACAACTCGGCCGGAGCCACCAGGAGGATGAGCATCGACGACACGTTGCCGCCCAGGACCAGGCCGGTCATGGCCAGGCCCAGCGCCATGGGCCACGTGTCCAGGTGCAGGCGCGCCTGACGGACCAGCACCATGATGAGCAGCGAGAACGCGGTGAACCACGAGGTCACCGGCGACGCGGCCGAGTAGAAGATCGGATGCCCGGCGAACCACGCGACCATGACGGCGGCGCTGACCAGCGCGAGCGCCGTGTCGATCGCTGTGGTCAGACGGCGTGAGGCGTCGCCGAACCTGGCGTCGGCAAGATCGCGGGCGGGTGCCGCAGGCGGATGCCGGTCATCGCGAGCACGTCGGGGCATGCGCGCTCGAACCTCCAGACGCCAGTATGCCACGACCCCAGCGCAGGCGGGGCAACGAAACACTGCGACCTAGTCACATGGCGCGGTCGGCGACCGCGCCCTACCGCATCGGGTACGGTAGGGCGGGCTCGCCTGCCCTGAGCAACGTCGAAGGGCCGAGCCCGCCAGACACGCACTCGGCGGTCAGAGGCGCAGCCTCGCCAGGTTTGACGCGCTGCAACTCCGGGCGTAGAGTCGTCCACGACGCCCGGAGGATCTCATGAGGGGACGCCGCTCAGCCTGCTTCGCGGTTCTGTTTGCGTTCGTCGGCCTGCATCCGGTCGCGGTCACAGCCCAACCGACGCCTGTCGCAGATGTGCTGGCCTCTCCGGCGAGGTTCGTGAACCGTACCATCACCGTCGTCGGCCAGGTGCAGGCCACGTCGGCGAATCCCGCCGGCACGACGCGCGGGGCGTACGCGCTCGTCGACGACAGCAGCACGACGCCGATCATGGTGAGCACCCGCGACCTTCCGCCCGTCGGGAAGACCTTCACGGTGGTGGGTGTCGTCACTCAGGATCCTGCCTGGCCAGCCGCGTTTCTTCGAGAAGTGTCCCGCTTTGCGGCACCAGGCGGCGCGGGGACGGTTGGCCCGATATCGCCTGCGCCGCCCGGTCCGGCGGTGAGTGCGCTGGTCACCGACATCCTGGCGAGTCCGCCGCGATACTGGAACCGCACCGTCCGGCTGACGGGAGACGTACAGGGGACCGTCGCGAATCCGCCCGGCACGACCCGCGGCACCTATACCTTGCTCGATGACAGCACCTCGACACCGATGACCGTGCGCAGCACCGATCTGCCGCCGGTCGGCCGCACGTTCGCGGTCGTCGGCGTCGTGATGCAGGATCCGACGACGGGAACACCACTCCTCAAGGAAACGTCACGCACGGCGGTCAAGCGCTGACGGACGGACAGACCGGCCTGGAATGCCCCATCCCGTTGTACGATCCTGGGACACCACCACCGAGGGCCGCAGATGACTGCCGAGACCGCCGGCGCCGACGACCGAATCCGAGTGCTCATCGTCGAAGACGATGCCGCGTCGCGCATCGGGCTGCAGCAGCTGATCGGGGGCTGGGGGTACGCCACGGAGTCGGCGGAAGATGGGGAGGAGGCGCTCGCGAGGATCTCGTCCTTCCGCCCCGACATCGTGCTCAGCGACCTCGTCATGCCGAAGCTCGATGGGCTCGGCCTCCTGCGAGCGCTCCAGCCGGAAGGCGACGCCATCACGACGGTCATCCTCACGGCCCAGGGGACGATCGACACGGCGGTGGAGGCGATCAAGCAGGGCGCGTACGACTACCTCAGCAAGCCGGTTGACGTGCGGCGTCTGCGCATCCTGCTCGAGAAGCTGGTCGAACGGCAGGCGAGGATTCGAGAGGTCACTGCCCTCAGGCGGCAGCTGCGGGAGCACGGTTCTTTCGGAGCCATGATCGGGGCAAGCCCCGCCATGCGTGGCGTCTACCACATCATCGAACAGACGGCCCCGACTGCCGCATCGGTCCTCATCAGCGGCGAGTCAGGTACGGGCAAAGAGCTGGTCGCGCAGACGATCCATCGCCTCAGCCCACGCGCCGGCGCACCCTACATTCCGGTCAACTGCGCCGCGATCCCCCTGCCCGAGTCCCTGCTCGAAAGCGAACTGTTCGGCCACGAGAAAGGCGCGTTCACCGGAGCGGTCGATCGCCGGCCCGGCTGCTTCGAGCTGGCCCACCGCGGCACCATCTTCCTGGACGAGATCGCCGAGATGACCCCGGCCACACAGGTGAAGCTCCTACGCGTGCTGCAGGAGCGATCGTTCCGCCGCCTTGGCGGACGCCTTGAACTGACGGTCGACATTCGCATCATCGCGGCGACGAACGTGGATCCCGCCGAGGCCGTGTCGGCCGGCCAGCTTCGGGAGGACCTCTTCTATCGGCTCAACGTCGTGGCGATTCGCCTGCCACCGCTCCGGGAGCGCCCGGATGACCTGCCGCTGCTGGTCGATGCATTCGTGAGGCAGTTCAACGCCCAGAACGGCCGGTCGCTCGCCGGATTGACGCCCGACGCGATGCGCGCGCTGCAGCGTCACGCCTGGCCGGGCAACGTCCGGGAGCTGCGCAACGTCATCGAGCGCGCCATGATCATGGCCCAGGGGCGGCTCGTCGAAGTGTCGGACCTGCCCCCGCTGGCCGGAGGGGCCCCAACGGGCGCCGACGGCAGCCGGCTCGAGCCAGGCATGACGGTGGACGATGCCGAACGCCGGCTCATCGAACTCACGCTCGAGCACACCGGCAACAACAAGACGCGTGCGGCCGAGATGCTCGGGATCGGGTTGAAGACGCTCCACAACAAGCTGAACCGGATGAAACAGGCACGAGCGGCCGACGAGGCCTGACGGCGTCCTCATGCGCCTCAGCATCAGAGCCAGACAGATCGTGGCGGTAACGGCGATTGTCTGCCTCGCGGCCGTCGTCCTTGGCGTCTTGTACGTGTCGGACGTCGCCCGCGTGCGGCTCGAGGCGAGCCGGGCCACGGGCGAACTGCTGGCGAACGCCATCTACCACCGCGCCCGACATGCGGTGGCAGGCGCGCACGACCCGTACGCGGCGCTGCACGGTGATCCAGGCCTGCGTTCGATCCTCGAGTCGAGTGCCTACTCGCCCAACGTGACCTACGCGGCCATCGTCGATCCCGACGACGTGGTCGTCGCTCACGGAGACGCCTCCCAGATGGGCACGACCCTGCCGCCGCGGCCGAGGCTGGTCGATCTGCTGGCGTCGGGGGCGTGGAGGCAGCTCCGAACGATCTTCGCGGGCCGGGCCATGACGCTCGAGATTTCGATGCCGCTGCTGAGAGGTGACGAGCGGTTCGGGACGATTCGCATCGGCGTGTCGATGCTGCTGACGCGGGCCGACCTGGAGAAGGCTGTCCGGCCGGCGGTTATCACCGTCCTGCTCGCGGTCGTGCTGGCCACGCTGGCGGCGATGCTGACGGCGCGCTCCCTGCTTCGTCCGGTTCACTTGCTCCGCGCCGGCCTGTCGCGCGTCGGCCGGGGCGGTCACGGCGAGCCGCTCGGGCTGTCGGCCCGGGAGGAGGCCGGTGAGTTCGGCGAGATCGCCGCGGCGGGCGAGTCGCGGCATGCTGGTGGAGCGATCCCGGACCTCAGCCACGTGCCGTTCGAGACGATCGTGGCCGGCCTTGAAGACGCCGTGGCCCTGATCGACGCGAATGGAGATCTTCTCTTCGCGAACGGCCCCATGCAGGCGCACCTGCCGTCCCCCGCGCAGCGAAGGAGCATCCGGGAGACGTGGGAAGCCGACGACCTTCGTCGTCAACTCGTCGAGGCCACGGGTGCCGACGGTCTGGCGAGAGGACCGCTTCCCGCGCAGCCGGCCGCAGACGGCGGCCTCGTGACCCGCGTGAGCGAGCGCCATGCGGGCCCCGCCACGCTGCTCGTGCGAACCTACGCCGTGCAGCGCGATCCCGGCGCGATCTCCGGCGTGCTGCTGGTCATCCGCCCGCTGGGCCATCTGCGCGCGATTGACACGTCCCTCCGGCAGGCGAGGCGATCGACCGCCCTTGCCCGCCTGTCGTCGGGCGTGGCGCACGAGCTGAAGAATCCCCTGAACGCCATGTCGATCCATCTGGAGCTGCTGCGCCAGATCGTCGCCGGGGAGGGGAGTCCGACACGCGCGGACTCGACGGATTCGAGCGGAGCGCCGCCGGCGCTGGATCACCTCAACGTCATTGGGACGGCGCTCCAGCGACTGGACGAGGCGCTCCAGGGGTACTTGAAGTTCATCCGACCCGAGACGCTCGATCTCGACATCGTGCCGGTCGCGTCCCTGTTCGACGACCTCCTGCCCATCATCCGCGCCGAAGCGCGGCGGTCCGGCATCGATGTCGTCAGTGCGTGCGCGAAGGGCGTCGCACCCCTGTTCGCCGACCGGGCCATGCTCCACCAGGCGCTCCTCAACCTGGCGCTGAACGCCTGCCAGGCGATGCCGGATGGCGGCCGGCTCGGTCTCGCGGCCAGGCCTGCCGGGAGCGGACGGATCGAAATCAGCGTGGAGGACACGGGGCCCGGCATTCCGCCCGAGCACCTGAACAAGGTGTTCGACCTCTACTTCACGACCCGATCGGGAGGGAGCGGCGTGGGGCTGTCGCTCGTCTACCGTACGGTCCAGTTGCACGACGGTGAAATCGAAGTGGACTCGTCGCCCGGTCGTGGCACGGTCTTTCGCATCGTGCTGCCTGCGGCGGCCGAGGATGAACGCGTGCCTCCGGCAGGTTCATAATGGAGGCATGAGGCGGTTCGTCTGCATCGGGGCCCTGCTGCTGTCGGTCGTCGGGACCGCGTGCGCCACGGCACAGGCCGGGGGACGGTCAGCGGGACCCGCACTCGACACGCCTGTCCCCCCGCCGCACGTCGTGCAGACGCCAGACGAGCCTGTTGCACCTGCGCGTCCCGAGGGCGCCGACACCCCGCGTGAGCCGGTTGCCGCGCGGCCCGCGTCCCCCAAACCGGTCGTCCCGGAACGCGCGATGCCGGAGAAGCCCGACCCGGTGTCCCCGCCGCCACTGCAGACCTCGGCCAACGTCGCTGAGGTGGAGGAACGGGCGCGCGCGCTCCTGCAGCGGGCCACCCGCAATCTCGATCGGATCGACTACCGGTCGCTTACCGCCGACGGCCGGGCAGAGTTCGACACCGCGACACGATTCGTGCGCCAGGCGATGACCGCCCTGCAGGAGAAGGACGTCACGTTCGCCGAGCAACTCGCGCGCAAAGCCGCCACGCTGGCGGCCCGGCTCGTCGCGCGGGAGGCCCCGCATCGGCCGGTCAGCGACGAGACCACGCCTGCCTGATCGCGTCCCACTCCGACTGCAGCGCGGACGCCCTCCCGGCCCGGTCCGACGGTTTCGCCTGTTTCGCGCGCTCGGGAATGACCAGTTCCCGGACGAGGTGATCCAGGTCGGCGCGCACCGCCTCGGTTCGTTCGCCGGCGAGCGGGGCCCTGACCCACGCAGCTACCGCGGCGTTCCACGCGCGCGCGGCGTCTCCGACGCCGACGGCCGCCACCACCAGCCAGTACGCCGCGGCCGTGGACTCGGGATGCGACCGCAGGACCGACTCCATGCGCTCGAGCATCCGTGCGTAGTGCTTCTGCCGGTCGGCCCCCTGCGCTTGTTTGGCCTCCTGGTCGATGGCAAGCGCCCACCATCTCACGAGGCGATCGCGCGGTCCGGATTCGAGAGCCGGGATGAGCGCCATCGCCGCATCGAAGGTCTCTGCCGAGGCACCGTACGCGCCAGAAAGGTAGAGAGACTCGCCCAGGCCGATCGTCCACTCACCCCTCTCGCGCGGAGTCAGACGCACCGGATCGACGCGCGCGAGCGCCTCCCGGGCTGCTGCCAGGTCCGGCTCGAGGCTGGTCTGCCGGTATCGCTCGAGAAACGCCCGGGCCATGACCACTCCGGCTGCGTCCGCATGCTCCGGCTGCTGCCGGGCGCGTTCGGCTTCCGCGATGGCCGTCTCGAAATCAAGACGGTTGTAGGCCTGGCGAGCCTTGACCAGGGCGTCCTGCGGCACAGCGGCCGTCGTCGTGGCCAGCGTGAGCACGGCGATCCAGCATCGGACCTGTGACATGGCATCACTCTACGCGGGCGTCGCCGAGGCTGCAACGGCCCCGCGCCCGGGCCGACCGCAACACTTGCAGGTTCAGTGCCGGCACTCACTCCCTGCCGACAATCCCTCCCCCGGCAATCACTCCCGGAGTGATTGGCCGGCGGTTGTCGATCGCAAATCACTCCGGGAGTGATTGCCGGGCGACTCCGTCGAGCCCGGGCCGACCGTGTCATTCGGGCGCCGCGCGGCCGGGCACCGTGTAAGAGTGACATCCCGAATCCGACGCGGACCGACTGTGCAGCAAAGAAACCCAATGACGTGAGTGGGTTCCCCCCCTCGCCCATCTGGCATTGTCTTTGAAACCACAAACGGGCATGGCGCGACGGGTCCTCTCAACAACGACCGTGCTCGTGGCCGGCATCCTGCTGTGGTCTCTGGCAGGACCGGCCTTCGGACAGCACCCGCCTGGGCCGGTGTTCCGCAGCGGCGTCGCGGTCGTTCGGGTCGCGGTACTCGTTCAGGATCGCGAGGGCAGGCCTGTGACCGGCCTCTCGGCCGAAGACTTCGTGCTCGACGAGGGCGGCGAACGCCGAGCCATCGTCGAGTTCCACGCGGGATCCGCGCCAATCGGTGTGGCCGTCCTGGTCGACGGGAGCGGGAGCATGGGTCTCGGGACGAAGCAGGAACGCGCCCGGGACGTCGTCCACCACCTGCTCAGCTGGATTGAGCCTGGCACGGACGAGGTCGCGCTGTTGAGGTTCGACTCAGCCCTCAGCATCGTGCAGCCGTTCACGAACGCGCCTCCGCTCGTCACCCGTCAACTCGGGCGGCTGATCGCGTTCGGCCAGACCTCGCTCTACGACGCCGTCGCGTGGGCGAGTCGGGAGATCACGGGGCCCAGGCCGTTCAGGCAGGCGATCGCGGTCGTGACCGATGGCATCGACACGAGCAGCCGGCTCGAACCAGCTGCGGTGGCACGAGTCGCGAGTACGAGCGACGTGCCCGTCTACATCCTCGCGGTGGAGCGGCCGTCGCCGGCAGGACGCGGAGCGGGTTCCGTCTCCGTGACGCAGACATCGCTCGATGATCTGGCGCGGTGGACCGGCGGGCAGATGTTCGTCGTAGACACGCCGGCTTCCGCCAGCCTGGCCGCCCGTCGCATCGTCGCCGAGTTGCGCAGCCACTACCTGATTGGCTTCGAAGCGAGCGATCGGGCTGGCTGGCACCCGATCTCCATTCGTACGCGGAAGGCAGGCCTGGTGGTACGGGCGCGAAGCGGCTACGCAGGTAGCCGCGACGGTGAATCGTTCTGACGAAGGAGGCTGACATGAACGGAGCATACGGACTGACTGTCGCGTCGCTGGTGTTGATTGTTGCGGCGGCGCCCGCATGCGCGACCAAGGGATACGTCCGGACGTCGATCGCGGATGTGAATGCCAAGGTGGATTTGCTCACGGAATCGGTCGAGCAGACGCAGGAACGGACCAGAACGAACGAGGGGCGCATCAACGATGTCGACCGGAAAACCGCCGCGGCCCAGACGACGGCGGAGCGGGCTCAGCAAACGGCGGCGCAGGCCGACGCCACGGCGTCAAGGGCAGACGAACAGGCGACGGCGCTCGACCGCTCCTCCCGGCGGCTGATCTACACGGTGGTGCTCTCGGAAGACGCCGGGAACTTCGCCTTCGACAAGGCGGCGCTGCCGGAGGAGGCGAAGGCCAGCCTCGACGATCTGATCGCCCGGATCAAGGCCGATCCGAAACCGGTGTTCTTCGAGATCGAGGGCCACACGGATGCGACCGGCCCCAAGGCCTACAACGATCAACTGGGGCTGGAACGGGCGGAAGCCGTGAAGCGGTACCTCTACGAGCAGCACCAGGTGCCGCTGCACAAGATGAACGTGATCAGTTTCGGTGCGGAGAAGCCCGTCGCGCCCAACGACACCAGGGACGGCCGGGCGGCCAACCGGCGTGTCGTCATCAAGGTGCTGTCCTGATGCGGTGCGACGAGCGCTCCGGGCGCCGAATCCTGACTCACCCGCGACAGGGCTGGGCCTTCAGGACGTCCAGGAAGGAGCGAGCCATGATCCGTTTCATCAGCGCGGCCGCACTCTCCGCCATGCTCCTGTTCGCACCCCCGGCGGCGACGGCGCAAGGGCGCGTGCCCGACACATCGATGGTCGCGGTCGGGGGAGACATCGGCGTGCTCGTGCCAGCCGAGGAGTTCGCGCACGCACTCACCGGCGGCGTCTTTGTCGACTTCTACACGACGCCGAGGTTCGGCATCCGGGGGAGTGTGTACTGGATGAGTCCGCACTTCGACCGGGAGCCGAGCGACTCGGTCAACCAGACACGGATTGGCGTCGACGCGATCTACAACTGGGAGCGCGGCGTCTGGCACCCGTACCTGGGCGCCGGACTCGGCGCGCACTTGATGAGCCTGAAGGACAACGGCAGAAAACTGCGATCCGGCAATGGGCTCGGCGTGTCCCTGCTGGCGGGCGTCGAATACTTCCTGGAGCGCCGCACCGTCCTGAAGGCCGAGGGACGCTTCAACATCGTCGATGATTTCGCCGACACCAATCCATCGGGTCTCGCGCTGATGGTGGGGGTCAAGCACTACTTCTGACGCTCGTCAGCGCCTCCGCGTGTCGAGCGCGCCGCGCAGTTTGTCGGCCAGCGATCCCAGGCCGCCCGACGGCGGCGCGCCCGCGCGCGAGCGGTAGTCCTGGACCTCGGCGGCCTCCTGCGCCTCGATGACGGCCTTGCGGCTGAGCCGGATGCGGCGGCCCTCTGGCTCGACCTCGAGGACGATGACGTCGATGTCGGATCCGAGCGGAAAGGCTCTGGTGAGGTCGGCTTCCTTGTCGAGGCCGGTTTCGCTCATGGGGACGAGCCCCGTTCGCCCGGGCGCGAGGAACACGAACACGCCGAACCGTTCGTGACGCTCGACCTTGCCCGTGAGGCGCGCGCCCGGCACGATCTCACGCTGTCCTGCCAGCGCCGCGGCCTCACGTGAAGAGCCCTCGGGCGCCAGCGCGACGCCGATCCGCTTCTTGTCGGGCTCGACGCTGAGGATCTCGCACGCCACCGTCTGACCGGAGCTCACGCTCTCAGCCCAGCCGCCGCGCCTGCCGGTCGGCGGAAACGTGGACACGTGAGCCAGGGCTTCGATACCCGGCTCGAGTTCGACGAACGCGCCGAACTCCGCGATGCGGGTGACGCGCCCCGCGCACACCTGGCCGGCCTGGTACTTCGTCGCCACGGTGGCCCACGGGTCGTCGGCAAGTTGCTTCAGTCCGAGTGCGATCTTGTTGGTGGCGGGATCGACCCGCAGTACTTTGACGGTGATCTCGTCGCCGGGTTTGACGATCTCTGCGGGATCGGACACGCGCCCCCAGCTCATCTCCGACACGTGGAGCAGTCCTTGGACGCCCGCGCCGAGATCGACGAAGGCGCCGTAGCCGGGGACCGACACCACACGGCCGGCGAGAACCGCGCCCGGCACAATCGTCTCCCGGATCTCGGCCGCGCGCGCCTCCTGCTCCTCCTCGAGCAGCGCCCGACGCGACACGACGAGATTACGGCCCCCTTCCTGATATTCAACGATGCGGAAGGTGTAGACATGACCCAGATGGTCCGCGGGCGTGGTGCTGCGGGCGATGTCGATCTGCGAGAACGGACAGAACGCGCGCTGGCGGCCCACGCGGACCTCGTAGCCACCTTTGATTTCGCGCTCGACCTTGCCTTCGACGGGCAGGCCGGATCGGAAGGCTTCCTCGACCTGACGCTCGCTTGCGGCACTGCGGGCCAGCGCCCGCGACAGCTTCAAGCCTCCGTCGGTCGACACGACCATGGCCTGAATGCGGTCTCCCACGGCCACCTCGAGGGCGCCGGCTTCGTCACGAAACTCGTCGACGCCGATGACGGCTTCACCCTTGCCGCCGACGTTGACGAACGCCACTTCCGACCCGATGGCGACGACCGTGCCCTCGATGGTGTCTCCGCGCTCGACGCGCGCGGCCTTGACAGAGGCTTCGAACAGGGCGGCGAAATCTTCTTCAGGTTCGGTCACGGTGAACGATCATACGCCGATCCGGGCGCCACTGTCCGCGTGACCGGTTTTCTGACAGTGGCGTCACGTAACGGGACTCTCGTGTCCGGCGGGCCTGCCGCGCGAGCGGGCGCGAATCGGCCGCAACTGCTCGCGAACGCACGGTTAGGCGGTTTCCCCGCACAATCCGCTTTGCGGCGCCGATCTTGCAAATGCCCCGGCAGGGCGCTTCACGTACGTGCCGGCGCGGTCTGCCGGGGGGCCGCGCTGGCCGCATTCCGTGCCCGCCTGGAGGTTCGGGGCGGACCCGCTCGACTGGCCGCGCTCGACTGGCCGAACGGACCGAGTGTCGCGGCGGTGGCGCAAAGCCGATAGGACACACATGAGCATCCGACCCGGAGGCGAGTAGAGGACCCGATCATGCACGCGGCTGCACGCGGCTGGACGGGCACGCCGGGAACCGGCGGCACGGATTCGTGCGTACCGCGACAAGTCCGTGCGTCCGAAACGGGTCTGTCGCTCGTGGAACTGCTGATCGTGATGGGAGTCCTCACGGTCATCATGGCCCTGAGCATGCAGTCCTTCGGGGCGCTCACGCGCGTCACCGTCCGGGATTCCGCCCAGTCGTACCTCACGTCGAGCGGCCGGGGCGCCGTGGACCTCGTCGTCCTCCTGCTGCGTAACGACTTCGTCCAGTTCAACACGGTTCCGGGGACGCCGCTGGGCGTCAACTTCGATCTGGACGGTGCCCAGGGGCCGCTCGTCCGGGACGGCATCCTTTTCTACGTGGACGCCAACCACAACGCCGAGCTATTCGCGGGGGCAACGCCGGGCCAGCCGCAGACGGCCGGTTTCGACGACGACAACGCCGACGGCCAGGCGGATGTCGTCGGTCTCGGCCTCGTCCGACAGGACGTGAACGGCGATGGCGTCCAGGACTTCGTGGACGTCAACAACGATGGGCAGCCCGATGATGTGGACGGTGATGGACAGGCCGACCCGCTGTGGAGTCTCGTGCAGGTCCACTTCGAGAACGTGACCGCCGTGTCGCGCCCCGAGCTGTGGCGGGCCGGCCGGGTCCTGTGCACGAACGTGTTATTGCCCCGGGAGACGCCGACGGCTCCGCTGACCGCACCCAACATCCGCACGTTCCAGTTCACGGCGCACAACCCGCTGGCCCAGGCCTACGACACGGCCGACTGGGGCGGCAACGGCAACGGCACGGTCGACGAGCGCGAAATCGGAAACATGGAGACCCGCGACGGCGTCATCAACACGGCCGTGGAGGTGGCGTCGGTCGATTCGATCTCGGTCTCGCTCACCGTCGTGCAGGCGGCACGTCAGGGCGAGGGCCGCGTCAGCGTGGAGGTTGGCGCCATCGACAGCGACCGCATCACGCCGCGCGCGCTGATGCTCATCAAACGGAACGGGATGATCGGCCTGCCGGATCCGACGCTGCCCGTGAACATCCGTTAGGAGGTCCGATGACGACGCTGCGAATGCGCGAGAGCAGAACCGGAAGTCTGGCGGGACGTCGGTGTCCGAGTTCGGGGTTTACGCTGGTTGAGACGATGATCGCGCTGGTGATCGTTCTGGTGGTCGGCGGAGGGCTCGCGTCTCTGTACGGCGTCTCGCTGCGGTCCAACGCCGTCAACTCGACCAACGTCGAACTGTTGTCCGCGGCGCGGGCGAAGCTGGAGCAGATCCAGTCGATTCCCTACGAGCAGGTGGGAATCCGAGCCAGCGGCACGCCTTCGGGACCCGGGTACTTCGTCTTCGATCCCTTCGCGCAGCCGACCTACGACCCGGCGGACGACGATCTGCTGAGCGACACCGTCGCGCTGAGGAACGGCACGGTGATCACGCGGACGGTGACCGTTACCGCCGTCGACGACCCTGCCGACGGAGTCGGGTCTGGCGACGCCGACGGCGCCGTCGATCCCAACACCGACACGATTCTCGACTACAAACGTGTCACTGTGACGGCCGCCGCGCGGGTGGCGCGCACGGATCTCACCTTTGCGCTCTCGACGTTCATCAGAGGAACACTGGATGTGGAGACGGACGGGTCCACTGGCGAGGACTCGGACGGATCCAGCCCGACCAACACGAAGAAGGTGAAGAAGACCAAGCCGATCGTGCCGACCGAATACGTCGACGGTGACGGCGACACGGAGGTCAAGGCCAAGAAGGTGAAGAAGGCCAAGAAGTAGCGCGCCTGGACTGAAAAGAGGCGCTGATGAAGAGGCAAGACATGACCTTGAACCGTACCTCGCGGCACTGCCTGCGCGAGGAAACCGGCGGGGCTCTCGTGTGGGCCCTGCTGCTCGTCCTCGTCGGCGCCCTGCTGACCGGCGCATTGACCAGCGTCACGCTCACCGGGATGAGCGGAGCGCGCCGATCCCGTGGAGCGGAGGAAGCACGCGCAGCCGCAGAGGGAGGGGTGGCCGCCACCGTCTTCCGGATCGAATCGCCGACGACCGCCGGCGTCGGCACCAGCGGCATCGAAGGGTACCTGGCTTCCGCGCTCGGGTCGGCCCAGCCCGGCAGCGCAAGGCCGGGAGCGGCCCAGTTCACCGGCACAGTCGTCGATAACCCGTATACCGTCACCATGACCGACCCGGTGGCCGGCGACGGCATGTTCACACTGACGTCGGTCGGCACAGGCAGGACGACCAGGCTGACGAGGACCGTTGTCGCGCTGGTCCGAGAGGAACCGGTCGCGGCGCTGTCGTACGCGCTCTTCGGCAATCGCATTCACTTCGACAACCACAACAAGGTCAACTACGGCCTCACCCTGAATACATCCATTCACTCGAACAGCAGCGTGCTGGTCGACCGGGGCGTGAGCATCAACGGACCGGTCCGAGGCGTGACGACGGTCGAGCCGAACACAGGGCCAGCGTCGAATGCCGGGTCCGTGCCGGCGACGATCCTCGCGCCGGCCGCGGAGCAGGGTGATCCCGACCCCATGACTTCCGTCCCCACGGCGCCGGTGGTGCAGGTGGTGCCGCCGCCCGAGGTCATACCGTTCCCTTCGTTCGACTTCTACGCGGCGCAGGTCGCCGCAGCGACTGCCGGACGGTCCGTGACGTCAGGGACGCTCAGTTCGCTGATCAGCGCCGCCCAAGCCTACGCGCAGGCACGACCGTCGGACGGCGTCGCCTACGACATGCCGCAGGCGGCGTATCCCTCGGGTGTCTCGGCGGCGACCATCCCCATCGAAGTCGTTCATTACCGGACCAGTGCGGCCAATCCGAAGCCCCGGGTGATTACGGTGCCGAACGCGGCGAACCCCGACGCGGCGGTCCCGCTCGGGTCTGCCGACGGCACGAACGGCCCGCCGGCCGGCACCCATCTCTACGAGATCCGGTTCGTCGGCAATCCGCTTGCCGACACCCTCCTCTACGTTCCGAGCAGCCTGAACCTGATGGGCCCGTCGACGACCCTCCTCCAGTTCCAGGGCTCGCTCGTCGTCAACGGCCTCGTGAGCATCAACGCGCCGGTCGAGATTCTCGCCTGGCACAACCGCGTAGGACCGAAATTCGTTCCGCTGGGTGAGAGCCTCTACACGGATGCCGCCGGCACTTCCACCGTCGCGACGACGCTGCAGCAGGCCGAAGCCGGTCAGCCGTACGACGTCGTGTACTCGAACTGGCCCGCGCTGGCCGCCAACGGCCGGATCAAGATCGACTCGTCCGCCACGAACAAGGGCGGCCCGGTGCACATCGAGGGCGTGGTGTACTCGGTCGCCGAGAGCCACCTGCACAAGTCCGACGCCCGTGAGGCCGCCTACGCCGTCGGGAGCGAGATCGCGGACGTCGTCCACAACTGCCAGTGGTTCTCGTTCGCCTACGACCCCCGGGCGCTGTCCACGCTGGGACTCTCGGGGCGAGTGGCCGGTCGCGTGCAGCTGTCGATCGTCCGGATGGAGGAGTTCACGCGCTGACGGCGGTCCGTGCCGTACCGTTGGCGCCGGCTCCCCGACAGGTCCGGCCCAGCGAACTCCCGTTGTTCCAGAATCCAGCCTCGTGAAGGCTCTGCACGCGCCCTCGCGTGCCCGCGTGTACCATGAAGCTGGACGGCGCCGGACTGGCCACACGCGGTGCCGGGCAGACGAGGGAGCGCGCGCCGGTGATGGGCAACGAAGAACGCGGAGCCGTGTCCGGGTCGGATCGAAGCGACGGGGGTGACGCGTCCTTCCGGCCGGGCTTCGAGGACACGGCGGCTCATCCCGGGCTTCGACGCTTCTCGCACGAGGCCATGGCCACCGTGTTCGAGGTGTACGCCGATCATCCCGACCAGCGCTACGCGTCCCAGGCCGCGCACGCGGCGTTCGACGTGATCGACCGGCTCGAACAGGATCTCAGCCGGTTCCTGCCCAACAGCGACGTCTCGAGAATCAACGGCCTGACAGCGGGCCACGAGATGGTCCTGAGCGCACCGACGTTCGAGTGCCTCACGATCGCGCGCCACGCCTACGACCTCACGGCCGGCGCGTTCGACGTATCACTCGGGACGGGCCTGCTGTCGCTCGAACTCGATCCCGATCGCCCCGTCGTGCGAGCCCAGGCCGACGGCGTGCGGATCGACCTCGGTGGCATCGGCAAAGGTTACGCCATCGACCTGATGGCAGATGTGCTCGAGGAGTGGGGGCTCGTCCGTGCCCTCGTTCACGGCGGCTTCAGCTCCGTCCTGACCCTCGAGCCGTTCGTGCCGTCGGACGGCTGGCCGCTCACGCTGAGCGATCCCGCGACGCCCTCACGGGTGCTGAGCCGTGTGACGTCGCGGCAGTGCGCGCTCGGGGCATCGGGCCTGGTCAAGGGCGCCCACATCGTGGATCCCCGAAGCGGAAAGCCCAGCGAGATGCGCCGTGCCGCGTGGGTCCTGGTTCCCATTCCGGAGAAGCCGACTGCCGGCGGTCCTGGTGTCTTTCAGCCACGCGCGGCGGCCGTGGCCGATGCCTTGGCGACGGCGTTCATGATCATGCAAACGGACCACATCGATGCCCTGTGCCGAGCCAGCCCCGGGCTGGAGGCCTGGGTGCTGGTCGAGCCGTCCGGCGACCCGCGGGCGGAGCCCAGCCTCCAGCACTTCGGAGGGTCCCGGCCGGGATATACTTCGACGTCGCCGTGAGCGATCGTCGTCGGGACCCGGGACCCGGGAGTCAGGATTCGGTTCCGCCCGGCAGATGGGCACGGGGCGGCCGCGGCAGGGCCCGCCACGGGGCATTCGGCCCGAGCATCACCGATGCGTTGGGCCGCGACCCGCGGCCGGGCAGGCAGGGCTGTGATCCTGTGACGTCATTCCCGCGGAAGCGGGAATCCAGAGCTGGATTCCGGGTTCCGCTACGCCCCTCGGCTTCGCCCGGGGCAGCCCTGAGCTGCGCCGAAGGGCGCGGCCCCGGAATGACGATTCTGGGATCACCGATGACGCGTGAGGAGACGAGCGATGGCGGGTGACGGAGAACGCGGCAAGCCGCTGCAGCCCGGGAGCAAGGGGCGGGGGAAGATCGGCCGGCGCGACGTCCTGATGGGGCTGTCGACGGTGCCGGCGCTCGGTCTCTTCGGTTACGCCTGGCAGAAACAGCGTCAGTACGAACGGGCGGCGCAGAGCCAGACGGTGGTGGCTGCGGCAGCTCAGGGCGACGTGCAGGAGATCAACGTCGGCCTCCTCGGTGCGGGCGCCCAGGGTCAGGTGCTGACGGATTCGATGCTCCGCATCCCCGGCCTGCGCATCCGGGCCGTCTGTGACATCTGGACCGAATACAACCAGCGCCGCGTCGTCAACCAGCTGAAGCGGTTCAATCAGGACGCCAACGCCTACGAAGACTACCGCGAGATGCTCGACAAGGAGAGCGAGCTGGATGCGGTCGTCATCGCCACGCCTGACTTCTGGCACGAGCAGCACACGGTGGACTGCCTCAAGGCCGGCAAACACGTGTACTGCGAGAAGGAGATGTCGAACACGCTCGAGGGCGCGCAGGCGATGGTTGCGGCGGCGCGCGACACCGGCAAGCTCCTGCAGATAGGTCACCAGCGCCGCTCGAATCCGCGGTACCTGCACTGCTACCAGAAACTGCTCGGTGAAGCGAAACTGCTGGGTCGGGTGGTGACCATCAACGGACAGTGGAACCGCGCGGTCGCGCCGGACCTCGGCGCTCCCGAGCGGTACCGGATTCCGGATGCCCGGCTGAAGCAGTACGGGTTCAAGGACATGCACCAGTTCAGGAACTGGCGCTGGTACAAGGGACTGGGCGGCGGGCCCATCGTCGATCTCGGGTCGCACCAGATCGACATCTACGCCTGGTTCCTCGGCGCCAACCCGTCGTCGGTCATGGCGAGCGGCGGCCTGCTCTACCACGACCCGGCGACGCACGAGTGGTACGACACGGTGATGGTGATCTACGACTACGACACGCCGGCCGGCCCGGTGAAGGCCTACTACCAGACCCAGACGACCAACGGCAGCCTGGGCTACTTCGAGAACTTCATGGGCGACCAGGGGACGCTGCTCATCTCGGAGTCGGAAGTCCACGCCGCGAAGGTCTACCGAGACCCGAACGCGCCTGCCTGGGACGAGTGGGTGCAGAAGGGCTATCTGAGCGCGCCGAAGATCCAGGACACGGCCCCGTCGGGGGGCGCCATCCTGGACGTGCGGGAGTCGGTATCCCCGGACGAGCACCGGGTGCCGGTGGTCCTGAGCGATCCGTACCACCAGCCGCACCTGCAGAACTTCTTCGACGCCGTCCGCGGCAAGGCGACGCTCAACTGCCCGGCGGAAATCGGCTACGAGAGCGCCGTCAGCGTGCTCAAGGTCAACGAGGCGATCGAGGCCAAGTCCCCGTTGGCGTTCACGCCAGAGGATTTTCGAGCGTAGGGGGCATCGACATGGACGAGGGCAGGCTCTCGCGCGGGGCGATGGTCGCGTTGACCGTCATGAGGGTCGCGATCGGTTGGCACTTCCTCTACGAGGGCGTGGCGAAGCTCACCGCTCCATCGTGGTCGGCCGCAGGCTATCTCAAACAGGCACGCGGGCCCTTCGCCGATCTGTTCAAGGGGCTGGCCGCCGATCCCAATCTGCTCGCCAACGCCGACCTCCTCACCATGTGGGGGCTCACGGCGGTGGGGCTTCTCCTGATCATGGGCCTGTTCACGCGCCTGGCCAGTCTGGGCGGGATCGCGTTCATCCTCCTCTTCTACCTGTGCAACCCGCCCTTCATCGGGTACTTCTATTCGATTCCCACCGAGGGCAGCTACCTGATCGTGAACAAGAACCTCGTGGAGCTCGGCGGGCTCCTCGTCGTCCTGACGACGGGCAGCGGCCGCTTCGCCGGGCTCGACCGGTTCGTGCACCTGCTGATCGGTCAGGGACGGCAGCCGGCCTGAGGCACGGGATCCGTGCAGGAGCGGCGAGGTTCCCGCGTCACCGGTCCGTACCGACCGCCGGCCGTTCGGTCGCGTCCGGCGGATCAGACGTCTCCGGCGAGTGAGCCGCGTGCGGCATTCGCGTCCCGATGAGCCAGGCCGGGTTCATCGGGTACTCCTTCGGATCGAAGATCACCCAGTACGCGTGCCAGACCAGGATGGCCAGCGTCGCCAGCACGGCCTCGTAGAAGTGGATTACCTGCGCCAGGTCGTGCCATACCTTCGGCCAGAGTCGCAGCATGGCCTCGGTGAAGACCAAAGCGATGCCGGTGATGACCATGACCACCGAACCCCAGACGAGCGCCCAGTACTCGGCTTTCTCGGCATAGTTCCAGCGCCGGTGCGGCGGCGGCGTGGCCGTCTTCAACCCGAGGTTGTAGCGGAGTTGGGCGAGCGTGTCCTTCACGTCCTGCCAGCGCATCCATAGCGCGCGCGCGTGCGCCCGTCCCCGCGCCGTGCCCACGAGCCCCCAGAGATGGACGGTAAAGAAGACCACGAACGCCCAGCCGAAGATACGGTGCAGGGCCCCGCGCATGACGTTGCCGTCGGGAATCACCTTGAACGGCCAGCTGAAGAACGCGTCAGGGAACCGGTGCACGAAACCGGTGTACACCAGCGCGACGAAGAGGACGGTGAGCACCAGGTGCTGCCGGACCATCGACGGCGTCAGGCGTTCCTCGGCCGTCGGGCAGGCCTCGACCGCGCGGACGTGATCCCGTGCCTTCCGGCCGTAGTCGAGTGCGACGAACATGGCCATGCCGCCGATGGTCAGGACGATCACGACGATGTAGATCAGGGTGACCGTGTTGACGATCCAGGGCTTCTCCTCGTGCCGACCAGGTGGCGCATGGATCTTGAAGAAGTCCGCGGCCAGACGGGTGCCGATGCCGGGGTGGCACCGCCCGCACGTCTGCGGCAGGTCCTTCGGGTTCACCGACGACATCGGGTCGCTCGACGGCAGGATGTCGTGTACGCCGTGGCACGAGGCACAATTGGCCACCGTGGCGTTGCCGCCCTTCAGTGCGAGCCCGTGGAAGCTCTGGACGTACGTGCTCATCACGTCCGGAGGCAATTGATACTGTGTGACGATTCGACGGGCGGCGTGGCATTGGGCGCAGGTTTCAGGCACGTTGGCGAACGAGACCCGTGATTCGGGCGACGCGACCGCCATGATGCCGTGTTCGCCGTGGCAGTCGGTGCACACAGGCGTGTCCCGCACGCCCTCCGAGAGAGCCTTTCCATGCACGCTGTGGATGTAGGTCCGCTCGACGTTTTCATGGCAGCGGCCGCAGGTCTGCGGCACGTTCTGCCAGTAGAGCTTCGATGTCGTATTCGTCGACTTGTGCAGATCGTGCGAACCGTGGCAGTCGGTGCACACCGCGGCGTTCAGGGCGTTCTTCTCGAGCAGCGCGACCCCGTGGACGCTGTGCTCGTAGGTGCCGACCGGATTGTCCTGGCGCAGATGGAACTTGCGCATCTCCTCGGTGTTTGCGTGGCACCTGGCGCAGGTCTTCGTGATGTTCGTCCGGTGCACCGGGGACGCGGGATCTCGCGAGTCGAGCAGCGAGTGTGTGGCGCCGTGGCAATCCTTGCAGGAGGCCGCCTCCGCGACACCCGCGTGTACCGCCAGCCCGTGGTCGCTGACGAGGTAGATGCCCGTTTCCACGCGGTGGCACTGGGCGCACGAGACGGGCTTCGGATGGAAGCCGTCGGGATGGGGAATCTCCACGATGTCGATGTGACAACTCGTGCACCGGTTGCGGCCGTGAATCGACGCCGTGAACTGCTCTTCGCCGACATGGAGGGAACGCGGCTGCCCGTCCGGACCCGTGGTCTCGAACGCCGGATCGCCGTGACAGGCCAGGCAGTCGGCGTTCTCGACGGCCGGCGGCGCCGACTGGGCATTGGCCGCACGTGCGCCCATAGGCCAGGCGAACACGGACACGGCCAGCAGCAGGGTCACCGCAGGAATGAACGCGGATCTCGCTGACGCCGATGTGGAATGCATGGCTTCCGCCCACGGGGACCAGGGGGGGCTTGGCTGCCACAGACCGCGCGGCAGCGCCTGGGGGCGACTGACGCAGCATCATACCGCAGGCCAGGTGCGCCGCGCCCTGCGGCCGGGGTAGCCGGACATCTGATGCTCACGGGTCTGGTGCCCGGCCGGCTCGGCGAGCCGGCCGGGCCGTGCCCGAGAATGGCCGGGCGCGTTCGCTTGTAACGCCCGCCCGGCAGGGCGAAGGCGGGCCGAGCGCGGCGAGGCGGTAAAGCGCGGCCGCCCCGCCCGCCTACCGCGCTTCCGGCTTCAGGAATTTCTTCAGGAACGCCTCCATCCGCTCGAGCGTGTACATCCACCGGCCGTGCAGCATAGACTCGTGCGTGTCGTCCGGGAACACGATGAGTTCGTAGTACACGTCGCGCTGGCGCAGCAACTGGACAAGGCCCGTGGTCTGCTCGAAAGCCACGTTGCGGTCATCGTCTCCGTGCACGAGCAGGACAGGTGAATTCCAGCCCTCAATCGCGCCGATGGCCGACGACTTGAACGCCAACGCATCGGGGTCGTACGCACTGCCGCGCAGGTGTACTCCGGCGAGATCGACGCCGGCCTTGAAGACGTCCGAGTTGCGGGCGAGCGCCTGCGCGGTGAGCAGGCCGCCGTAGGAGAGGCCCCAGATTCCCACGCGCTCCGGATCCACGTCCGGCCTCGACTGCAGGTACTTCCCGCCGGCGAGCACGTCCTGGTACTCGGAGTTGCCCGCCGCTCCGGCGTTGGCCGCCCGCTGGAACGACCGCCCGTACCCGATGCCCAGCCGGTAGTTGACGGACAGCACGATGTAGCCCTGGTCCGCGAGCCACTGATTGATGGCGTACGCCCAGTGGTAGAACTGCATGTAGTGATAGCCGAGCAGCATCTGGCGCGACGGTCCGCCGTGCACGAAGATCAGGGCCGCCCGCCGCTCGCCGGGCTTCAGGTCCTTCGGCAGGAAGAGCTGGTTGTGGATATCGAGGCCGTCGGGGGCCTTCGTCATCACGAGTTGTGGTTCGACGTGCAGGTCGGCGGGGAAGTTCTTGAGGGATGCCGTCGTCGGGAACACGACCTTCTGCGGCGCCGTCGCCGGCGTGACCGCACCGCCGACCGTCCAGATGCCCACCGACTGCGGCATCTTCCAGTCCGCGCTGAGCGTCGCCAGGTACTTGCCCGACGCGAGCGGCGCGGGATACGTCTCGATGCCCGCGCCGGTCGTGACCTGCACCGGCGTCCCACCCGCCACCGGAACGGCCCAGATGTGCCTCCGCTCGATGTCCTGCGCGTTCGTGCAGTAGTAGAACGTCTTCCCGTCCCGCGAAAGGGCGATGGACGTCTGGTCCTCGATGAGACCGTCCGTCGTCGTGAGGAGCACGGGCCGGCTGCCGGGTGACGCGAGGCTCAGCGAGTAGTACCGATCCCACTCGTCCACCGGGGCTGCTGGCACCTCGGGCGGCGCCTGGCCGCGACCGCCGCCGCGTCCGCCGCCGACGTTGACCCGGAAGACGAGGTGGTCGCCAGCGAGCAGCATGTTGGAGAACGCCGTGAACTGCGTGTCGGCGGGCTGGTTGTGCCAGACTTCCGTCGCCTCGCCTGTCGCGACGTCGGCCTTCCACAACGAGTACGTGTAGCCGCCTTTGAAGGTCGCCCGCAGCAGCCCTGGGATCTTCATGGCGCCTGCCGTCGGCGATTGCGGCTGCGCGCCCGTCGCGCCCCCCGCGCCACGCCCCCCGCGGCCAGTCGCTGCGCTCTGCGCCGCCGCGTTCCTCGCGGCCTGCTCCGCCTGGATGAACGAGTAGCCGGGCCGGCGCACGAAGACGATGCCCTTGCCGTCGGCCGTCCACATGGGGTTCGAATCGAAGTCCACGCCGGGGTCCATGTAGCTGATCGTCCGGCTGGCCATGTCGTACACGACGATGAAGCTGTGATCGGTGCGCGTGCTGACGAACGCGATCTTCCTGCCGTCGGGCGACCACGTCGGCGCGCTCTGCACGCCCCACGCGGTGATGAACGGCTCCTCGCCGCGGTCACGCGCGCTCGCGGGCCTGACGGATCTCACGCGCGCCCGGTGGATCTGGCCCTCGTGCACGAAGAGGATCGAACTGCCGTCCGGCGCAAGTGCGTACCCGCCCGCTGGCACCTCGGCCACGCGGAACGCCGCGCCGCCCGCCGTGCGCGCCGCCCAGACGGCCCGCTCCGGGCCGTCCGGATCGGCCGACGCATTCGCCACCCATCCCTGCCGGTTTGGCGCGGTGCCGCGCACGAACGTCACGACCGCCCCGTCGTCCGAGATCTGTACGTCCGACAGGTCGATGCCGTTGTCGTCCAGGAAGTTCGTCAGACGCACGGGCGTGAACGCCGGCGCCGCGGCCGTGTAGGCGTTGCGTTTGCCTTCCTCGAATGCCGCCCACGCCACGCGGTCGGCCTTCTTCGCCGCGACGATCTCGAGCGGCGACGCGGGGCTGAGGAACCGCTGGTAGGCGGGAGGCGGTCCGCCGGCGGCCGGCCATGGCATCCGCGGGATCGCAGACGGCGTCTGGGCGGTCAGCCCCGGGGCGACCAATCCAAGGACGAGCGCGCACAGGGCGGCGATGAGCGTGAGACGAGCGACGCGCATGGCTTTCCTCCAGGAAGCGACGTTGTGTGCGGCGCCAGTATACGCGACTTCAC
The DNA here is from genome assembly GCA_964481395.1 of uncultured Vicinamibacterales bacterium. Classification (GTDB taxonomy): domain Bacteria; phylum Acidobacteriota; class Vicinamibacteria; order Vicinamibacterales; family JAKQTR01; genus JBFMFH01. The sequence continues at coordinate 45,612 of CAYZYG010000010.1, read as the reverse complement.
CGGAGCGCACGCGCGCGGCGAGACGCGTGGGGCCGACGTCGAAAGCCCCGTTCGGTCACCGAAGCAGGACGAGCCCGTCCGCGCGAGGAGTCCAGCCCGCGAGCGTGTCCCGTACGCCCCAGTAGTTGGTCGGCCGATACAGGAACACCCACGGGGCGTCGTCGCGCACGATCGTGTAGATCTCGCGGTAGATTCGCTGCCGTTCATCGTTCAGTACGGTCGTTTGGGCCTTGGCGATGAGCGCGTCCACCTGCGGGTTCGCATAGCCCTCCCACCACGGGCCACGCAGACCCGAGTGCAGCTTCTCGCGCAGGACACGGAACGTGCTGCGCGGGCTCGAGTCGAAACAGCAGCCGTCCTGGATCTTCTTCTCGCGGACCATCTCCGAGTACGCCGCCCGGTCGGCGTGTTCGACGATCTTCAGCGTGACGCCCACCTCCCGGTACTGTTCGGCCATGATGGCTGCCAGTTCCTGGGCCTCGTCGGGCATGGACGTCGGGATGTCGAAGGTGAGGGTGAGCCCGTTGGGGTATCCGGCCTCGGCGAGGAGTCGTTTCGCCATGGCGGGATCGTGGGGGTACGCGGGCGTCTCCGGATTGTAGCCGAAATGGTGCGCCGTCAGGTAGCCGTTGAGCCTCGTGGCCGCCCCGTTCATGACGCGCGCGATGATCGCATCCACATCGAGCGCGTAGTTCAGCGCCTGGCGGACGCGGCGGTCCCGGCACGGCCCCTGCTGCGCGTTCAGCATGAAGATGATGCAGAGGCCGCTCTCGAGTTCACGCACCGACACGCCGGACCCGGACGCGAGGCGTGACTTGCCGTCGATGCCGACATCGACGGCGAGATCCGCGCTGCCACCCAGCAGCGCGTCTGCGCGCTTCGCCGCATCTGGCTCCGCGACGAATCGGACCTGGCCGTACGAAGGCGCCGGCCCCCAGTACTTCTCGTGAGCGTCGAGTACCATCCGCGCCTCAGTCTGTTCGGTGGGCCGGTACGGGCCCGTCCCGACGTAGGCGCCGGGGAGCTTTCCCAGCGCGGTCTCCGGGCCGATGACGATGGCCGACACGAGGTCGAGCAGATCGGCCATCGGCTCCGGCGTCACAATCCTGACCGTCGCGTCATCGAGCGCGCGGACCTCGGCGGAGCCCAGATAGCTGGCGAGGACTCCCTGCGTCCCGAAGGCGCCGCCGATCGCCGGATCGAGGGCCCGCCTGATGCTGGCGACGACGTCACGGGCCCGAAGGGGCGCGCCGTCATGAAAGGCCACGCTCCTCCGGAGCGTGAAGGTCCAGGTGCGGGCGTCGCCGGAGGTGGTCCAGCGCTCGGCCAGCGATGGCTGAAACGATCCCTCACTGTCGACCGCGACGAGCGATTCGTAGATCGAGAACAGGATGTTCCGGCGGGCCGTCGAGTCGCTGACGATGTGCGGATCGCCCAAGGCCACGGACGACTGGACCACGGTGACGGTGGGGCGCGTCGACGAGGGCGCCTTCGTGTCCGAACAGGCCGTACCGGCGGCCAGGGCGGGGATGAGTGCGATCGCGGCTGGTTTCATGGGACCGTCCTTTGCGTGGAAAGGCATACCTCATCTCTCCCGCGCGCGTAAAGCCCCGCCTGGACGGGACGCGCTATACTGCGCCGGTCGCCAGCAACGGAGAACCTGCCATGTCGTGCCGCCGCACCACTGTCGCTCTCGCTTTCGCCTTCGTCGCCCTGATGGTGTCCCTGTCCGCGCAGGACGCGCCGCGGGTAAGCCCGTCGCTCTTCGCCGGGATGACGTGGCGAAACATCGGGCCGCACCGGGCCAGCCGCACGGTCGCCGCGGCCGGCCACCGGCGCCAGCCCCACACCTTCTACATGGCTGCCGTGAACGGCGGCGTGTGGAAGACGACGGACGCGGGACGCACCTGGGCGCCGATCTTCGACGACCAGCCCACCGGATCCATCGGAGCGATCGTGGTCGCGCCCTCCGATCCGAACATCGTCTACGTTGGCAGCGGCGAGGGCCTGCACCGGCCGGACCTCTCGACCGGGGACGGCGTGTACAAGTCGACGGACGCCGGTCGCACGTGGGCGCGCCTGGGTCTGAACGACGCGCAGCAGATTCCGCGGATCGACGTCGATCCCCGGAACCCGAGCCGCGTGTTCGTCGCGGCGCTCGGTCATCCCTACGGGCCAAACGAAGAGCGCGGCATCTTCCGTTCGCTGGACGGGGGCCGGACCTTCAAGAAGGTGCTCTACAAGGACGAGAACACAGGCGGGAACGACGTCGACATCGATCCGGTCAACCCGAATGTTGTCTACGCGACGCTGTGGGAAGAGCGGCAGGGGCCGTGGGAGAACGCCGTCTGGGCAGGGACCAACGGCGGCATCTTCAAGTCGACCGACGGCGGCGACACCTGGAAGCCGCTGACCAACGGCCTGCCCGCGGTCGTCCAGGCGAACCTGGCCATCTCGCCGGCGGACCACCGGCGTCTCTACGCGACCGTGGCCTTCTACGACAAGCCGGGCACGAGCGGAAACCGGGGCACGACCGGCGTGTTTCGCAGCGACGATGCGGGACAGACATGGACGCGCATCACGATGGATACGCGGCCGACCGGGCGGATTGGCGGCGGCGACCTGCCCATGCCGCTCCCGCACCCGAAGCTCGTGGACACGGTGATCATGGCAGCGACGGTCTCCTGGAAGACCACCGACGGCGGGAAGACGTGGGCCGTGTACAAGGGCGCGCCCGGCGGCGAGGACTACCAGAACGGCTGGATCAACCCGGACAACCCCGACATCATCCTGCTCGCGGCCGATCAGGGCGCCGTCGTGACGCTGAACGGCGGCGAGACGTGGAGCTCCTGGTACAACCAGTCCACGGCGCAGCTCTATCACGTCGCGGCCGACAACGCGTTTCCGTATCGCGTGTGCAGCGGCCAGCAGGAGAGCGGGTCGGCCTGCGTGTCGAGCCGCGGTAACTACGGCGCGATCTCCCTGCGGGACTGGCTGCCGGTCGGTGTCGACGAGTACGGCTACGTCGCTCCCGATCCGCTGGATCCGGACATCGTCTATGGAGGCCGGAGCGTGTCGAGGTTCGATCGCCGCACCGGACAGGTCTCGACCGTGGGACCCATGGCCGGCCGGGGCGGCGGCGTGTCGGCGCCGACACCCGGCCCCGTGCGCACGGTCCGCACGATGCCAGTCGTCTTTTCCGAAGTGGACAAGGTCTCGCTCTTCTTCGCGAACAACTACCTGTGGAAGACCGTGGACGGAGGCGCGCACTGGACGCGCATCAGCCCCGACCTGACGCGGCCGACGTGGGAGATTCCGGCGAGCGTCGGGAAATACCGGGAGGATCCGGCCGCCCAGCCCCAGCCGCGGGGGGTCATCTACACCATCGCACCGTCCTACCAGGACATCCGGCGCATCTGGGTGGGAACGGATGACGGGCTGATCCACGTGACCGCCGACGGCGGCGCGACCTGGAAGAACGTGACGCCGCCGGGCGTCGGCGCGTGGGCGAAGATCTCGATCATCGATGCCGGGCGGCACGATCCCCTCACGGCGTACGCGGCGGTCAACACGATTCGCCTCGACGACATGCGGCCGCACATCTACCGGACGCACGACGGCGGCGCCACGTGGGCGGAAATTGCCTCCGGCATCCCGCCGGGCGAGACGGTGAATGCCGTGCGCGAGGACCCCCAACGCAAAGGGCTGCTCTTCGCCGGGACCGAGCGCGCCGTCTACGTGTCCTTCGACGACGGTGCCCGCTGGCAGTCGCTGCGCCTGAACATGGCGGCTTCGTCGGTGCGCGATTTGATCGTCAAAGAGGACGATCTCGTGGCGGCCACGCACGGGCGCGGCTTCTGGATTCTCGACGACATCACGCCGCTGCGGCAGATCGACGCGGCCTCGGCGGCGGCGGACGCCATCCTGTTCAAGCCGACGATCGCGTGGCGCGTGCGGTGGAATACCAGCACCGACATGCCGTGGCCCAAGGAGGAGCCGACGGGGCAGAATCCGCCCGACGGCGCGATCGTCAACTACTACCTGAAGTCCGCCGCGAGCGGCCCCGTGACGCTCGAGATCCGCCGCGCGGACGGACGGCTCGTCCGGCGCTACTCGAGCGATGATCCGGTGACGCCCATCCCGGATCTGGCAAGCGCGCCCGTGCCCCTTTACTGGTACCGGCAGCCGCAGACGCTCTCGACGGCCGCCGGCATGCATCCCTTCCTCTGGGACGTGCACTACCAACCCCTCGCGGGCGGCGGTGGCGGTGGCCGCGGCGGACTGCCGATTCAGGGGATTCCGTACAACTCGCCGTCGAGCGCCACCACGCCGTGGGTGTCGCCAGGCACGTATGCGGTCGTGCTGACGGTCGGCGGAAAGAGCTACACGCAGCCCATTACCGTCCGGCAGGATCCGCGCGTCCAGACGCCGGTCGCGGTCATACAGCAGGTCTACGCATTGACCGACGCGATGTACTTCGGCGCGCTCGATGCGCAGGAGGCGGCTGTGGAGGCGGCGGCGATGCGAGAGCAGGCGGCGAAGATCCAGGCGCAGGGACCGCCGGCGCAGGCGCTGGCGGCGTTCGTGAAGAAGGTGACGGCGCTCGAGGGGCAGCGCCCGGCGTCCGGTGGCGGTGGTGGGCGGGGAGGCGCCGGCGGAGGGCGGGGAGGCGCGGGGGCTGCGCCAGCTGCAGATACGCTCTGGGGCACCGCGTCGCTGCTCGGCGGGCAGATGAACGCGATGCAGGCGGCCGACGTGGCGCCCACTGCGAACACGCTGGCGGCGGTCACGAGCGCGCTCGCGGCCGCGGATGACGTGATGGCGCGGTGGGGAGCGCTGAAGGCCACGGACCTGCCCGCGCTGAACGCGACGCTCAAGGCGGCGGGACTGCCGGCGATCGGGCGGTAACGGGTCGAGTCGTTCCACTGGTGATCCGAGCGAGGCGGCTCCCGTCGACGCCTCGGGATCTGCCGGGGACAAGGTGCCGACCGGCGGGGTAGGATGGAACGAGAGCCTGCCCGTGAAGCTGCCATCATTCATCGCCGCCGACGTGGCCCTCGTGGAGCGCGAACTGGACCGTCTGGTGCCCCCGGAGGACACCCGTCCGGCGGTGCTCCACCGGGCCATGCGGTACACGCTGCTGGCGCCGTCGAAACGCGTGCGGGCCGTGCTCGTTCTTCAGGCGGCGCGTGTCTGCGGCTCCGACGAGCGCGCACTGCCCGCGGCCGCGGCCGTTGAGCTGGTTCATGCGTCGTCGCTCATCCTCGACGACCTGCCAGCTCTCGACAACGCACCACTCCGGCGAGGCCGCCCGTCGAATCACGTGGCGCACGGCGAGGCGATGGCGCTCATGGCGGCGTTCGCCCTCTTCAATCTGGCGTTCGGCACCGTCGCCCGCGTCTACGATCCGCCGGTGGCTCGGCGTATCACCACGCTCCTGGCCGAGTCCGTCGGATCGGACGGGCTCATCGGCGGTGAGGTCGAAGACCTGCTCGCGGTGGACCGGGACGTTTCGTTCGACACGCTGGAACTAATCCACCGCTGCAAGACCGGTGCGCTCTTCGTGGCGGCCGCCAGCGCCGGAGCCGTGACGGCTGGCGCCTCGCCTGATCAGATACACGCGCTTGCCGCCTATGCGAAGAACCTCGGCCTGGCCTTCCAGATCGTGGACGACTTGCTCGATGTCGAAGGAGATCCGGAGGTCACCGGCAAGCCGCGCCTCGCCGACGCGAAGCGCACGACCTTCGTATCCTTCTCGGGAGTGGCCGGCGCCCACGATCTCGCGCGGGAGCTGTGCCAGACGGCGACCGCGGCGTTGGACCTCTTCGGTTCCCGTGCGGATCGGCTGCGCGATCTGGCGGCGTTCGTCGCCAGTCGTGAGATGTAGCGTATCCGAGGTCACGGTTGATGCCTGATGTCCGCCAACCCATCGACGAGCTGCGCCAGCGCCTGCGAGAGCTCGGCTATCTCGATGCGGGCATCGATCGGTTCGTGCTCGCGCCGGTCCGACAGGGCCGGTCGATAGTGTCCGCCGCCATTCGCGCCAGCCTGAGAATCGGGTTGCTGGGTGCGCTCGCGCTCGGCCCGGCGACGGCCGTGGGACTCGCGGCCCGCATGCCCGGCCTGGTGCGCGACCCGCGCGACGGCGTCGTGCTGGCGATCTACTTCAGCGTCGTGTTCTTCGCAGCGCTGGCAGCGGCCTCCCTGGTCGCCATCGGAGGGACCAGCCTGCTTGTCGGCCGGTTCGCAGGCGCGCGGGCGTTCGCAGCTCGCGCGCGGGGACTGGGTCGCGCAGCCGGCCTCTTCGTCGGCACGGCCTGCCTGGTTTATCTCGTCTCGTGGTGGCGGGCTACGGCAGAGGGCCCGCAAGCCTGGCATCAGCCCGGGTGGACGCTGGCCGCCCTCGTGGGCGCAGCCGGCCTGAGCGTGCTCTTCGGACACACCGTCTCTCTCGCGGCGCAGGGCGTGATGGCGCAGCGCCTGGATGCGTCAGGTTCCCTGACCGGCCGGCGGGCGGGTTCACGGCTCGCCCTGGTCTTCGTCTGGGCTCTCGCCTTCGGCGGGGCTGCCGGCCTCCTCCAGTTCACGGGCCGGGAGGCGGCGGTCGCACCGTCCGCTTCGCCTCGTCTCGACGTCCGCGCGACCGGCGTGTCGGTCCTCGTGCTGGGCGTCGACGGCTTCGACCTGGCCTTCGCGGAGGGGCTGGTGCGCTCGGGCCGGCTTCCGACATTCGGCGCGCTCCTCGACGGCGCGCAGGCGGTCGCCGATGCCGACGCCGACGCGGACCCGGCCACGGTCTGGACCACCGTCGCCACTGGTCAGCCCGTGGCCGTCCACGGCGTTCAGGGCCTGGAGGCGCGGAGGGTCAGTGGTCTCGGGGGCGAGATGCCAGCCGGCGGCGGAAGCTGGTGGTCGGTGCTCGCGGTGGCTACGGACCGGCTTCGCCTGACGAGACCGGCGGCGTCCAGCGGGCTGCAGCGCCGCGCAAAGACAATCTGGGAAGTTGCCGGAGAACAGGGCGTCCGCTCGGGCGTGGTCAACTGGTGGGCGAGTTGGCCCGCACCGGACCACGGCGGCATCATCATCAGCGACCGCGCCACGCTGCGCCTCGAACGCGGGGGCGCCCTCGATGCGGAGATCGCGCCGCCTGCCGTGTGGGAGGAACTCCGGGCGGCATGGCCGTCGATACAGGACGAGGCGCGGAAACGCGCAACCGAGGCCTTTCGGGATGTGCCGGAGCCAGCCGGATCGGCTCTCCGGCGCGGGGTCGAACAGGACCTGATTCAACTCGCCCTCGCCGTACGGATAGCCGACCGCGCGGGTGACCTGCTCGCCATCTACCTTCCCGGTCTCGATATCGTGCAGTACGCTCTCGTGAGCGGACCGACCGCAGCCGGCCTGCCGGCCTCGGCCATGGAGGCCCGCGTGGCGGCCCTCGAGCGCTACTACATCGTCATCGACCGTGTGCTCGGCGAGTTCCTGTCCGCCCATGGAACACGCCGGCTGCGCGTGCTGCTGACGGATCCCGGCCGGTCGCGGACGCGCGGCCCGAGCGTGATGGCGCTCACGGGGGACGCAGCGCGCCCGGGTGCGCGCGCGCAGGCGTCGCTTGCCGACGTCGCACCCACGCTCCTGCACGTCCTGGGCCTGCCAGTCAGCGAGGAACTTGAAGGGCGAGTGCTGATCGACCTGCTCGCGCCCGCTTTCGTCACCGCGCATCCGGTCAGGAGCACACCGACGTACGGCCGACGTCAGCCGCCCCCTGCGCGACCCGGCGCGGTGCCGCTCGACGATGCCGCGCTCGAGCGGCTGCGAAGCCTGGGCTACATTCAGCGGTGAGAAGACGGGGACCGGGGTCCGGGGACCGGGGATCAGTTGTGGATGTCCCCAGTCCCCATTCGTGTTTCAGCTCCGGCCCAACCAATCCCCAATCGCTAATCCCCGACTCGAGGTTCACAGATGAGCCGCGCCGCGGCCTGCGGCCGGAGTGGGCGAGGGTGTGATCTGATGGCGTCGTTCCCGCGGAAGCGGTTCCGGTAACGTCGTTCCCGCGAAAGCGGGAATCCAGGCTGGATTCCGGGTTCCGCTTCGCGGCCCCGGAATGACGATCCTGTTGAGGAACACAGATGAGTGGCGCCGCGGCCTACGGCCGGTCACCTCACGAGCGCCCGCAGGGCCCGGACGTGGGCCGGGGTGGTGCCGCAACAGCCGCCGATGATGGACACGCCCGCGTCGATGAGATCGCGCGCGCGTACAGCCATGAACTCGGGTGATTCCGTGTAGACCAGCGCGCCGTCGCGATGCTCTGGGAGGCCGGCGTTCGGTTGGATCGCGATCGGCAGAGACGTGAACGCCCTGAATTCCCGCGCGATCGCCATCATCTCATCGCTGCCGTTCCCGCAGTTCGAGCCGAGGATGTGAGCGCCGCCTTCGGTGAGGCTCCGCACCGCCTGCTCGATGCTCGTGCCCATGACGGTGAAGAACCCGCGTCGCGTGCGCTCGAACGTCATGGTGGCGATGATCGGTAGGTCTGGTGCCACGGTACGGGCCGCGCGCACGGCGAGCAGCGCCTCGGCGAGATCGGTCATCGTTTCGATGCAGAACAGATCGGCACCGGCTTCGGCCAGCGCGCGGGCCTGGCGTTCGTAGCCGGCCCCTATCTCCACGGGGTCGGCGTCGCCGTACGGCTTGAGCACGTGACCGCAGGGCCCGATGGACGCCGACACGTACGCCCGCCCGGCGGCCACCTGGCGCACGGCCTCGACGGCCGCCCGGTTTACCGCCTCGATCCGGTCATCCAAACCAAACTGCCGGAGCCGCGCGGGCGATCCGCCGAAGGTATTGGTCGTGATGAGATCCGCGCCGGCGTCGAGGTACTGGGCGGCGATCTCTTCGAGGACTTCGGGGCGCGTCAGGTTCAAACCCTCCGGCGACTCGCCGGGCCGCAGGCCCCGCGCCATCAGCATCGTGCCCCAGGCGCCGTCGCCGATGAGCACCTCACCGTCTCGCAGGCGATCGAGCAGTGGTTTCATCGCACGCGCTCTTCTATGTCGCCGTCGCGCCCGCGAGCGCTCTGACGCGATCGACGGCACTGGCCGCATCGTAGCCGTACGCGTCGGCGCCGATCTGGCGGGCCCACGCATCGGAGACGGGCGCACCGCCGACGATGACCTTGATGCGGCCAGCCAGACCCTCAGCTCTCACCAGGTCCACCACGTCCTTCATGACCGGCATCGTCGTGGTCAGCAGGGCCGAGAGCCCGATCACCGACGCGCCCCGATCGCGGGCGACGTCCACGAAGCGGCGCGCAGGCACGTCGTTGCCCAGATCGATGACCTCGAACCCCGCACCGGCCAGCATGATGCCGACCAGGTTCTTGCCGATGTCGTGCAGATCGCCATGCACGGATCCGATCACGACCTTGCCCGCAGTCGGAACGCCATCCTTCGCCAGGAGCGGCTTCAGCAGTCCGAGCCCGGCGTACATGGCCCTGGCCGCGAGCAGGACGTCGGGCAGGAAGATCTCACGTACCCGGAACTGCTCGCCGACCACCCTCATGCCGGCGATCAGGCCTTCATTCAGGATGGTGACGGCTTCGAGGCCGTCGGCGAGCGCCTGGCGGACGAGGTCGCCCACGCGATCGTCCTCACCCTTCTGCAGTCCAACGGCGATATCGGACAGGATGCTCATGCTGCCTCCACTCCACCTCGTGTCATACGTTTCCGGCGTGCGCCCTCTCCGGTTTGATGCGTCCCACGCACGGCTTGTCGCGGCAGTCCGCACAAAAGGGGTATCCGGGGGAGAATCGGTGAATGTCCGACGCACCCGACGCGAGCACGCCCGACACGGACTTGAGCGGGTCCATCAGGCAGCTGTCGTTCAGCGTGACGCCGATCGTTGCGGGCTGGAGGAACGCGAACAACGCCCGCTGGCCGCTGACGTGCCAGCCGCAGTATCCAGGGCTGTAGCCGAGCGTCACCCGGCGGTCCGGCGTGGTCGCGTGTCCCGTGCGCAGTCGAGGGGCCGAACGCGCCGTCTGGCCGGTGTCGGCTGCCGTCACGGCGGGATAACGCTCGGCCAGCAACTGCGTCAGTCGATCCGCGGCAGCGGACGCGACCGAGTCGAGCATGGCGGCAAGCGCGGGCTCGTTCTCCGAGAACAGTGCCTGGATCCGTTCGGTGACGCGGCCTCCGACGGTGGCGACGAACAGCGACAGCGCGTCGGCGCGCAGCGCAACGGCCTCGACCGGAGTCTCCGGGGCGTTCTTCCCCTCGCCTTTCAGAATGCCGGCGAACGTCTCGCGTGAGAGACCGGCCACGAGCGCGCGCGGCTCCGCGGTCTCCAGATAGGCGTTCATCGCGCTGTCAACGATGGCGGCGATGCGCGGCGGCAACTCGACGCCCGGCGGAATACCCTGCAGGTGCAACACTTCTTGCCGGTCCGGCAGTGTGACGGACGGGACCCAGTCGATCCGGTCGCTCATCCTTCGCGCTCCGGGAGTCTGTCCATGCCGAACCGCCGGGCCTCGGCTTCCATGCGCCGCACGAGTTCCGCCTTCACCTCGCCAGCGAGGCGCGACGGCTGCCATGCGTCGATGAGCCGGGCGACCTCGCTCCGTGCCCGCTGACCCAGTGTCAGGCTGCCCTCCTCCGCCCATCGCGCCTGATTGGCCCGGTCGATGACAGGGCCGGGGAACGTGATCTCATCCCGCAGGTGACGACGCGTATGCTTCGCGATGAGCAGGTGTTTCTCGCGCAGCAGTTCCTCGAAAATAGGCCGCGACGGGAAGTCCTCCCGGGGAACGATGCCGCGGACGAGACGCTGGACCATGCCGCAGATCTCGTTGTCGGCCACCAGCTTCTCGAGGCTCTGGCACGACTCGAAGTCGAGCATGCCCGGGCCCGAGACGTTGTCGACACCCGAGAGCGCGGCGAGCGTGGCGCCGATGCCGCTTTCGAGGCCCGCCTGCGCGTCGAGCGCCTTGGCGTCGCTCAGGCCCATGTACGCCTGCGTGGGCAGGCCGAGCGCGTGGCCGATCTCCGTGAACGCGCAGTCGATCATCATCGTCTCGACCGCACCCATGGGCGTGGTCTCGTAACGGATGTCGAAGATGGCCGGCGAGCCGCCCCAGAGCACCGGGGCGCCCGGACTCGCGAGCTGCGAGATGACGAGGCCGCTGAGCGTCTCGGCCGTCTGCTGCACGAGCGAGCCCACCAGGGTGACGGGCGACATGAAGCCCGAGAGCGGCATCGAGATGTACTCGACCGGGATGCCCGCGCGCGCGCAGTCCACGACGTTCTGGCTCGTCACGTCGCTCCACTTCAACGGCGCCGTCGGACAGCACGAGAAGATGGCCAGCGGCTTCTCCCGCAGCGCGGTCCCGCTGCCGCGCACCGCGAGCTGGAGGTCCCGCATGATCTCGAACGCGCCGATCGTGAAGGCGCCGGTGACCACGGGCTTCTCACCGTACAGAAGCCCGAGGAAGAGGCGGTACGAGTCGGAGATTCCCGCCGGTACGTCCGCCGGGATGAACGCGGTGCTCTGCGAGGCGATGTGGCGCAGGCCGCTCACGACCTTCACGTAGCGGATGTAGTCGCGCGTGTGCGGCTTCCGAATCTCGCCGGTGTCGCCGTCCAGGACATTGATGGCTGCCGACCCCGGCGTGAACGACACCGCGCCGCTGCCGAAGTGATGCGTCTCGTTCCCGTACACGTCGTAGAGACGGAACTCACGGGGCGTGGCGGCAATCGCCCGGTCGATCAGTTCGGCTCCCAGGCACACGCGCGACGAGGCTGGGTCGAGGCGCGCGCCTGCGGCCAGGAGCATGTCCTGCACGCCGGGGTTGTGGATCTCGAGCCCGAGCGTGTCCAGCAGATCCCGCGCTTCGTCGAGGATGCGCGTGCGAAGGTCGGAGTCGAGCAGCGTGAACGTGGGACGCATGAAATGACTCTCCCGGGGGATGGCCGAACACGGGGCACGGGCGGCGCCGGGACCCGCCCGGCGCCAGAGGAACATTAGGATCTTCGCCGGGTGCGGGTCAATCGGCGGGTCCGGCCACAGCGCCGGCAGGTCCCGGCCAGCTCGCAGGCCAAGACGATGGGTGGATGGCGAATTCTGCACCCGTCGAGCCGGACGAGGTACGCAGTTCGGGAGGAATCCCCACCACCCACCAGTGCCCCCGCTCTACAGGGGGTCTACTCCGGGGAAACTCCGGGGTGAGACCCGCTCTAGAACGGGGGTGGTCGGCACGCGCTACACCCGGACCGTGGACATGCCGCCGTCGACGCCGATGACCTGGCCTGTGACCCAGGACGTGGCCGGATCGAGCAGCCATTCGATGGGCGCGGCGATGTCGTCCGGCGTCCCGATGCGGCCGAGCGGATGACGGGCCCTGGATGACTCCAGCGCCTTGGGGTTCGATGTGATGCGTGCCGCGAGAGGCGTGTCGACCAGTCCCGGCGCGACGGCGTTGATGCGCAGGCCCCGACCGGCATAGGAGGCGGCCGCGGCGCGCACCAGACCCTCGACGCCGCCCTTGGCTGCCGCGATGGCCTCGTGCTGGGGCAGCCCGAGCGAGGCGGCGACCGTCGACACGAGGACCACCGAACCGCCGGTCGTCATGACGCGCCCCGCCGCGCGGACCACGGCGAACGCGGTCGTGAGGTTCCGCGCCAGCACCTCCTGCCACTCGTCGGCAGACGTCAGATGCGCGGGCTTGAAGAGGATCGATCCGGCGGCGTTTACGATGCCGGCGACACGGCCGTGGCGCGCGCCGGCATCCTGCACGAGCGCTTCGACCGCACCGAACTCCGTGGCGTCCAGCACTGCCCACTCGGCTCCGAGTGAGGACGCTGCCTGCTCGAGACGGTCCTCGGTGCGTCCGGCGATGAGCACGACGGCGTCCCGCGATCGCAGCCGGCGAACGACGGCGCTCCCGATGCCGCCCGCGCCACCCACCACGATGAACGCGCCCGCATCGGCGAGTGGCGCAGATGACACGTGGGAACTCATCGACGGTTCTCCGAGTCAGGGGTCGACGACGACTGCGGTTCGCGGACGACCTCGATCGAGGCCACCTCGAGACGGAACGGGCCGGGCGCCTTGTCGGAGAGCAGGAAGCCAAGCGACGTCACCCTGGACGGATCGACAGGCCCAACGCCTCCGACCGGCTGCCCGAACGAGGTGGCGACGAAACTGTCGAGCGGAATACGCACGTCGACCCACTGGTCCTGCACCGTGCGGAAAGACGACCGGTACGAAAAGGCCCTGGCCCTCACGGGCGTGTACAGATTCAGCTGATACTCCCGGCCGTCTCCCCGGACTCTGGCGATCAGCGTGTCGCCGGGCATGAGGCCCAGCGACCGCGGCACGGAGCGTACGGACGTGAAGCCGCCGTTGTTCTCGAGCGACAGCGTGCCGAAGAACTCCAGCGTCCGCTCCGCCGTGATCCGGAAACGGCCGTCGGAGATTCCGCCCATGACGCCGTCGTTGACCGACTGCCACTCGCGAGCGGCGGACGGCGAGGTGAAGTCAAACAGCCGCACGGAGCCGGCCCCGGCACGGAGTGTCGTCGCCATCGTCACCACCACCACCACCAGCGGCACGACGCCCTGCCGCACGAAGGTCGTCATGCCTGTAAGACGCCAGCCGGCTGCAGGGCGTTGCCGGACGCGATGAGGTGTGGCGTTCCCGACGCGTCGCCGCGGGGCTCAGGCCAGGCGCTCCACGGCCAGGAGCGAGATGTCGTCTCTGAGCCGGCCCTCGCACCACCCGCGCACGGCGGCTGCCGCGCGTTCGAGGCCCGGCTGCAGGGGCAGATCGCGCCAGCGTGTGAGCTCCGAGACCAGCCGGTCGATGCCGAACTCCTCCTCGTTCCGGTCGAGCGCCTCGATCGCCCCGTCGGTGTAGAAGTACAGCCGGTCGCCAGGCTGGAGCACCAGCGTTTCCTCATCGTAGGCCGCGCCGTCGATCATTCCGATAGGCAGGCCCGAGCCCTGCACCGCGACAGGGTCTCCGACCGCCGGCAGCAGCACCGGGGACGGATGGCCGGCGGTGACGTACCGAAACGTCCCGGACGAGGGCTCGAGCGTGCCGTAGACGAGCGTGAAGTACTGCCGGGTCCGGTCCATCGGAAACTGGCGGTTGAGCCGTTCCGCGACGATGGCCGGCGGGACGACGGTCGGCGCGGAGGAGCCCTGGTCGGCGAGCAGCACCCCGCCGACGTGGGGCGAGAGCAGGTGCGTCAGGGTGAACGACAGCAGGGACGCGCCGACGCCGTGCCCGCTGACGTCGAGGACGTACAGACCGATGCGGTCGTGGCCCAGTGGGACGATGCCCACGCTGTCGCCGGCGAGGTCGTCGCAGGGGTGGAAGGCGTGCGCCAGCCGCACGGGACCCGCATCGACCTCGGGCGGCGGGAGCAGTGATTGCTGCACCCGTGCCGCCATTCTGAGGTCGTGCTCCATCGCGGCCTTGGAACGGCGCAGGCCCTCCTCAGCCTCCCGGCGCGCGGTCACGTCCGACTGGATGCCGATGAAGTGCGTGACCTCGCCGGCCGCGCTGCGGACCGGGGTGATCGACAGCCTGTTCCAGAACGGCGAGCCGTCCTTCCGGTGGTTGAGGATCTCCACGACGCACGCGCGGTTCTCAGCGAGCGCCGCGCGAATCTCGGCTGTCGCCGCCGGATCGGTGCTGGTGCCCTGGAGAAAACGGCAGTTCCGTCCCAGCACCTCGTCGACCGGATACCCGGTCATGCGCTGGAATCCCTCGTTGACGTAGATCAGCGGGCGATCGGGCAGGCGCGCGTCGGCAATCGTGATGCCCTCGGCGGCGACGTCCAGCGCACGGTCCTTGAGTGCGAGCCACGCCGCCAGGTCCTCGCGGGGGAAGGGGGGAGGCGACGGCCGGGAGGTGTCGTCCATGTTGGCTTCTCGGAATCGGGAGTCGGAGCCGGGAGGCAGCCCATGATAGCCCGACCACTGGACCGCGTCCCACCCTGTGGGTAGGGACGCGGCCGCTCCCGGCCGGGATCCGGAGGTGCGCCCGACGCATCTCAACAGATGATGGCGACGCACGTCCCGGCACCAGGCATCGAGGTCTTCTACGACGGCGGCTGCCCGATCTGCGCGCGCGAGGTGCGGTTCCTGCGGCGCTGGGACCGGCGAAACGCCATCCGCTTCACCGACATCGACGCGCCTGACTTCAAGGCGATGCCCGGTGGGCCGGCCGCGGACAATCTGATGGCCCGCATCCACGCCAGGCTCCCCGACGGCACCTGGATCCAGGGAGTCGAGGTGTTCCGCCGGCTCTACGCCACAATCGGCCTCGGGCCACTGGTCGCGCTGAGCCGCCTGCCTGGCGTCAGCCACGCGCTTGACTGGTCCTACGCGGTGTTCGCCAGAAACCGGAGACGGCTGTTCGGACGCTGCACGTCCGACACGTGCGGCCCGGCGCCAGCACCGAAGTCGTAGCGACGCTCCCGCGTCGGCTGCACTCGCGTTTCCGGCCGGGCGCCCGCGGCGGGGCCGGTCACGCGCGGGTGTTCGCCCCCGCGGTCGTGACGGTCAGGCGCCCGTGCTTCACGCCTTTCATGCTGATGAGCGCATCGGCGATCTGCCGCACGCGCCGGGCGGCGCCGCGGACGACGATCACTTCGAGACAGTGATCGTGGTCGAGATGCACGTGCAGCGTCGACAGCATCGATCCGTGGAAGTCATGCTGGACGGACGTCAGGCGCTCGTTGAGCAGCCTGACGTGATGGTCGTAGATCAGGGTGATGGTACCCACGACCGTTCCCGAGCCCGACGACCACCGGTGCTGCACGAGCGCGTCGCGGATGAGGTCCCGGAAGGCCTCGGATCGGCTTCCGTACCCCCGCCGTGCGATCAGCGCATCGAACTCCCCGAGCAGGTTTTCGTCGATCGCCACGCCGATGCGCGTCAGATCACCCATGATGTGCACTCCTCAACGGCGCCCGTCAGGCCCTTCATGCGGTCGCGCCGGCGTCCCACCAGATGAATGCCCAGCGCATCAGCTCGGCGGCGATCCGGGGATAGTGCGTCTCGAAGTAGCCGCGCAGAATCCCGACATCCGCCTCGGAGAGCTCACCGACGTACTCACGCATCTTCCGGATGAACGCCTCGACGTCGGCACACGACACGAACCGGTTCGTGTCGTCGATGTAGTCGAGGCGCGGATGGATGCCGAGGTGGTGCAGGATGCCGATCACGCAGAGGTAATCGGGCAGCGGCTCGTACTGACGGCCCAGCGCCCGGCACACCTCGTCGCCCACGAAGCTGCCCCGGGCGGGGTAGGTGAGGTAGACGCGCCGTCGCGCTTTGGCGGCCAGCTTCACCGCGGCAGCCTCGAAATCGCGCACGGCGGTGGCCCGTGAGGCCACGACGATGTCGCAGACCGGCACGCCGCTCCAGTCGTCTTCCCAGGCGCAACGGACCGCCGTGGCGTTCGTCAGCCCCCGGCCCGCGGCCTGCTCGCGAAACGCCGCGAGCATGCCCTCGCTGTAGTCGAGGCCGTAGACGTGGTCGAGCCTCGTGGCCACGGACAGGGCGATCGTGCCGGGACCGCAGCCGACGTCCAGCAGCGTGGCGCAGCCGGAGAGATCGAGGCGGGCGACGAACTGCTCGGTGTAGGCCGAGCCGAACGCCCCGTCGCTCATGCGCCGGGCCCGGCGATCCCAGTAGTCGGGCTCACGCTGGGGGCGGTTGGATTGGGAAACCTGGAGCCGGTACCGTCCGGCGAAATCGATGTCCAAGAGGCTCATGGCGTTCGTACGGGTGCCCTCCGGCGTCGGGGCGGCGTCAGGCCGCGAGCGTAGCACGAATGTGGGACTCGTGCTACCATCCGGCCTGAGCCCACTGTCGGACCCCCCACCGCCGAGGCATCCCTGGCCAGCCATGCCCGACCCGACCCTGCCGCCGCGTCGCCCGACCGGGCCGACGCAGGCTCAGTTGCCCGCCGCTGAGGCCCGTACGGCGCGACGCCGGGTCGTGGCGTGGGTGCTCGCGATGGCAGGGGCCGTGGCGGCGGGCAGTCTGGTGGCCCTCACGGCCGGCGCGTACCACGTGCCGTTGGCCGACGTGCTGGCAGTACTGCTGGGCCGCACGGGCCTGGCCGACACCCCGGATCCGGGCGTGGCCGCAGCCGTCGTCTGGAACCTCCGCGCGCCGCGCATCGTCCTGGCGGTGGCCGTTGGCGCGGCCCTGGCCTCGTCCGGCGCCGTGTTCCAGGCCTCGTTCCGCAACCCGCTGGTCGAGCCGTACATCCTCGGCGTGTCGTCGGGCGCGGCGTTCGGGGCCGCCGTCGGCATGATCGTTCCCCGGTTTCCGCTGTCGGTTCCGCTCGCGGCGTTCGTCGGTGCCCTGGCCGCCGTGGGGCTCGTGTACCTCCTCGCCCGTTCGCGAGGAGACGCTCCGATCGTCACGCTGGTGCTGTCGGGCGTGATCGTGGGATCGATGTTCGCCGCCGGCGTCTCGCTGCTGAAGTACCTCGCCGATGAGACCGCCCTCAGGGACATCGTCTTCTGGCTGATGGGAGGATTCTACTTCGCCACCTGGCGCGACGTTGCGGTGGTCGGGCCGGTCGTCGTCGTGGGCGCCGTCGTGATGTGCGCCGGCGGCTGGCGGCTGAACGTGCTGTCCATGGGTGACCACGAGGCCGAGACGCTGGGCATCGATCCGCGACGGACGCGCCGCCTCCTGCTCGCGACGGCCACGCTGGTCACGGCCGTCTCGGTGTCGTCCGTCGGCATCGTCCCGTGGGTCGGGCTGATGACGCCGCATGCGATCCGCCTGATCGTCGGACCGGACAACCGCGTCGTCGTGCCGGGCGCCGCGCTGCTCGGGGCGCTGCTGCTCCTGGCCTGCGACACGGCGGCGCGGACGATCGCGGCGTCAGAAATCCCCGTCGGAATCATCACGGCCCTCGCGGGAGGACCGTTTCTGGCCTACCTGGTGCGCCAGCGCACGGCCGGGCTGTTCGGGTAGCGCCATGCTGACCGTCCGCGGCCTGCACTTCTCGTACGGCGCGACACCGGTTCTGCATGGCGTGTCGCTCGAGGCGCGCGCGGGACAGGTGTGCGGCCTCTTCGGTCCGAACGGCTGCGGGAAGACGACACTGTTCCGCTGCTGTCTCGGGCTCGTCCGTGCGCGTGCGGACACCCTGTCGATCGACGGCCACCGGATCGATCGCCTGCCGCCGGCGCAGCGGGCCAGGCTGATGGCGTACGTGCCCCAGGAGCACAAGCCGCCGTTTCCACTCCTCGTGCGCGACGTGGTGATGCTCGGACGGACACCCCACCTCGGGCTGCTCGGCCGGGCCGGTCGCGCCGACCGGCGGATCGTCGAGGACACGCTGACGTGGATCGGGCTGAGCGACCTGGCAGGCCGGGCGTACGACCAGCTGTCGGGCGGCCAGCGTCAACTCGTGCTGATCGCGCGGGCCGTCGCACAGAAGACGCCCGTGATCCTGCTCGACGAGCCGGCGTCCGGCCTCGATTTCCACAACCAACTCCGCATCTGGCGGGTCCTGCGGGAACTGGCGGTCGCGGGCACCGCCGTCGTCTGCTGCACCCACGATCCGAATCACGTGGCGTGGTTCTGCGACCGGGTGGTCGTGATGCAGGCGGGGCACGTGATCGCCGAAGGACCGCCGGCGACGGCGCTCTCCGGCCCCACGCTCGAACGTCTCTACCCGGAGGAATGCGACGTGACTGACGTGGGCGGACTGCCGCTCGTGCTGCCGAGGGAAGTCTCGGAGCGGGATCGGAGCGTCGGCGCATGATGGGGCGACTCTGCGTCTCGCTTACGGTGCTGGCTCTCGCTGTCCTGAACCTGGCGGCATGTCGGGATCAGTCCGACACCCCCGAAGGCGAGGGGCGAAGCGGAGCCCGGAATCCAGCCCTGGATCCCCGCTTCCGCGGGACTGACGTCGGAGACTCGCGTTCCCAGCCGTCCCAGCCGCAGACCGCGGTTCGCCTTGTGACCGACATGCGCGGATCCGTCGTGCGCGTGCCCGCGCAGTTGACGCGCGTCGCGACGATTAGCGACGGATTCGTCGAGTCCGTCATGACTCGTCTAGGCACAATTCGTACGGTGGTCGCCGTTGGGTCCTCCGCCCAGCAGCGGACGTGGGCCTACACGTATCCCGCTCCGGACGGCGGTGAGTTCGGCCTGACCGACGGTGCAGGTACGATGCGGGCCCTGCATCCATGGCTGACCGAACTGCCGTGCGCGGCCTGGACCAGCGGTGACGCGATCAACATCGAGACCATCGCTGCGGCGAAGCCGCAGGTGGTGATCCTGCGCGTTGGCGACTGTACCGTCGGGACGTCGCCGGAGACCGCGGAGCGGCTCGTGAGCGTCTTCGACGCGATGGGGCTTCCCGTGGTGGTGCTGCGCTCACCCGCCGACTATCGCGGACGGGGACTCGAGACCCTGCGTCACGAGATCGGCGTGCTGGGCGCGCTGTTCGGGAGCGAAGCGGAGGCCGCGCGCCTGGCCGATGAGCTCGAGGGGGTCGAAGCGGAGATCCGATCACGGCTGGCCGGCACGGCCGGCCGACGCCCGCGCGTCCTCTACCTGGGCCTCGCCCCGACTGCGCGTGAGGCGGGCGGCGCCGCGTACGTGTGGGGCACCGAGTCCGCCGAGTCCTGGATGATCGAGCGGATCGTCGGCGCGGAGAACGCCTATCGAGGCGCGGGCTCCCGTGTCCTGCTCAACGCCGAACAGATTCTCGCCCTCGATCCGGACGTGATCTTCCTGCCGACGTCAGCCGGATATCACCCGCCTCGCGAGTTGGCCGAGTCGCCCTACTTCCGCGAACTCCAACGGCTGCGTGCGGTCCGCGAGGGCCGCGTGTACGCGCTGCCCTGGACTCCGATGAACTGCGCCCGCCGGCTCGAGTACCCCATCGACCTTCTGATCATGGCCAAGGGCGCCTATCCGGATCGCTTTCGCGACACCGCGGTGCACGAGCGGATACTGGGCTTCTACCGCCAGACCTACGGCGTCGACGAAGCGCAGGCCCTCGCCCTCAGGCGAGCTCAGTGGCTTGACTGGACGGCAGAGCAGGAGTTCTGAATGCGGGTGCCTGCGGCGGCAGGCACTCCCACGATCACTTCTCCGGCAGCAGCGTCACCCTGACGTAATTCGCCGTGTCCAGGAAGCGGCCGGCCGCGTCCTTGATCATCTGGCCGGTCAGCTTGTTGTACTGCATCGGCATGCCGTAGAAGACGCTGACGTCCTCGCCGTTCTGGTAGATCTCCGTCAGGGCGGCGACGAGGCGACCGTTCTGCGCCAGGGTCGTCTCGTGCCCGCGGAAGAGCGCTTGGCGGGTGTCATCCACCTCGCGATCGGTGACGCTTCCGGTCTTGAGCGACTCGATTTCCCGGAAGAGGGCCTTGACCAGCTCATCCACGCGATCCGGCGCGCACCCGAACTGCAGTGTGACACTGTAGCGGGGCTCGGGGATCTTGCTGGCGCTGGCCTCGACCACCACGCCGTAGGTGCCGCCGAGCGCCTCGCGCAGCGTCTCGCGGAGCCGGGTTTCGATAACGATGCCGAGGGCGTCGAGCGCCACGCGGTTCGGGACGTCCCAGGTCATCGGGCCCGTGAACACGATGCCCACCTGGCTCTTGGGTTCGATGCCCTTGCGCACGACGCGCTCGACAACACCCGACGGCGGTGTGATGCCGACGTCCTTCCACGTCTCCTTGCGCCGGATCGACGGCAGCGACGCGAGGTAACGTTCGACCAGCGGCCTGATGGCCGCGAGATCGAAGTTCCCCGAGAAGACGAAGGTGAAGTCGCTGGCGTCGGCGAACCGATCCTTGTAGAACGAGAAGGACTTCTCCAGGCTCATCTCGCCGACCAGTTCCGGGGTCAGCGGCCGGGCGCGGAAGTGGTTCTGCGCGAGCGTGGTCCGCAGCGTCTGTTCGAAGAGGTACTCCGGGCTGGCCTGCTGGCTCGCGAGCATCGTCTTCATCTGGTCGGTGAGGACTTTGAAGATCGTCGCATCGGCGCGAGGCTGAGTAAACGTCAGGTAGATCAGCTGGAACAGCGTCTCGAGATCCTTCGGTGACGCGCCACCGGCCAGACCCTCCTCGGACTCGTCGATGTACGGTTCCACCACGCCGGCCTTGCCCGCCAGCGCGTTCCGGAGCTGAATGGCGTCAAACGAGCCCAGCCCGCCGGCGCCGATGACGCGGCTGGCGGTCAGCGCCGCGATGTAGTCCGCGTCACTGGCCAGGGACGTGCCGCCCGGGCTCGTCGCCCGGAAGATGACCTCGTCCTGCTTGAAGTCGGTCGGCTGCAGCACGACGCGGACGCCGTTCGAGAGCCGCCACTCCGTCAGCCCGTACGCGCCTCGGCTCGCGGCGTTGACGACCGTGCCCGGCTCCGGCAACGGGTCCAGGAGCGGCGCGTCAGTCGAAGCGTCGACGTACGGCCGGATGTCGCCTTCGGTGGCGCTCTTGATGACGGCGGCGAGCTTCGCTTCGGACGGCGCCTGTACGTTGGGTCTGGACGGCGCGTTCACGAGGACCACGCGGCTGCCGCCGGCCCATTCCTTCGCGACCTTGTTGATCTCGGCGAGCGTGATCTCGGGAACGAACCGCCGCACCATGCCGTACTCGTACGTGATGCCCGGCAGCGGCTCCTTCTGAGTGAAGTTTCGGATGAACTCCGCCGCGAGATCCGTTGACTCCTCCTTGTCGCGCTCGGCGTAGGCGCTTTCGTAGAGGCGGAGCGTTTCGACCTTGGCCCGATCGAGCTCGGCGGCCGTGAAGCCGAAGCGGGCCGCGCGTGCCGACTCGGTCACGAGCGCCTCGAGGCCCCGCTCGATCCCGTTCTCGTTGACGAGCGCCATGAGCGCGGCGGCTTCCTTGGTCCGGACGAAGATGCCGCGGGACGTGCCGGCCCGGAGGAACGGGGGGTCGGCCCTGAGCGTCAGCTCGACCAGACGAGCGTTCATCATGGTCGTGTAGAGGCGCTCGACGTGCATCTGCCGGTAGGCGCCGATCGTCGTCTGATCGCGGAGCGGGAGCATGTTGTAGATGCCGATGGTCGTCGCCGTGGCCTCCGGGTCCGTCGCGATGGCGAAGGCGGTCTCCGGGTGATCCGGCACCTCGAACTCAGGCCGGGGCCGCAGCGTGGCCGGCACGGGAATGCTCCCGAACGTGCTCTTGATAAGCGCCTCGACATCCGACGGGTTGAAGTCGCCGACGGCGATGACGGCCATCAGGTCCGGGCGGTACCAATCCTTGTAGAAGCGCTTCAGCGCGTCCGGCGAGAACGTCTCGATCGATTCCTTCGTGCCGATCGGCAGCCGTTCTCCGTAACGGGACCCCTTCAGGAGGATCGGCGACTGCGCGTCCTGCATACGCGCGTCGGCACCGCGTCCCTGACGCCATTCCTCGATGATGACGCCGCGCTCCTTGTCGATGGCATCCGGGTCGAACGAAAGCCGATGCGCCACGTCCGCCAGGAAGAGGAACGCCTTGCGCATGGCCTCGGCGTTGTCGGTCGGCACGTGCAGGGCGTAGACGGTCTCGTCGAAGCCCGTGTGCGCGTTCACGCCGGGCCCGAGCCGCATCCCGATCGACTCCATGAACTTCACCAGATCCTGCTTGGGAAAGTTCTCGCTGCCGTTGAACGCCATGTGCTCGAGGAAGTGCGCCAGCCCGAGCTGGTCCTGGTCCTCCACGACCGAGCCGACGTTCAGGGCCAGCCTCAGCTCGGCGCGCCGGAACGGGCGGCCGTTCACCCTGACGTAGTAGCGCAGGCCATTGGGCAGGTAGCCGATCTTGATCCGGGGATCGACGGGGACGGGCTGATCCAGTTGCGCGTTGAGAGCGGGATTGTCGGCAGGTGGCCCCTGGGGGGACGACTGGAGCGCGGCCCCGATCTCCTCCCGGGGCACCGGCCCGGCAGCACCGGCGGCGTAGGCCGGCGCGAGGCCGGCGATTAGCACGAGCAGGAGGAATGCGACGCCGATCCGGACCCGAACAGTCATGGTGCTCCCTTGCGCGGCCGCCGACGCCGGCCGGTCGATATCCAGTAAGACGATCATCGGTGGTGCGTCGGCCGTCGTCAAGGAACCGGGCTGCGGCGCCTACTGCCGCACGTCCTGCAGGATCTGGGCGACGTTGACCGTCCGAGCCTTCTCGCGGATGGCCGGCATGTACTGCCCCTGCATCCCCTTGGCCTCGCCCAGCAGGCTGGCGTACGTGTCCTTCAGCACCTGCGTCGAGAACGTCCGCCCGCCGGCGTAGTAGCGCACCGCGAGTTTGCCGAGCGCGTAGGTCGTCGCGAACGAGAATCCCGAGCTGACAGCCTGCTTGGCCACCCCGCCGAGCAGCCCGCCCACCAAGCCGCGGCCGAAGAGGCTGCCGACCAGCTTGACGCCGATCTGTTCGACGTACTGCGAGGCGACGCCGATGCCCGCCGTGGCGAGGAAGTCCTTGATGTGGCCGCGATCCAGCTCGAAGCCGTACGACTTGCCGATCCGGTAGACCATCTTCATCTGGAGCGGGATGATGGCCATCGACGCCAGCGTGTCCGGCAGCAGCTCCAGGGCGCCGTTCAGGATCGCGTAGTTCAGGATGACGCGGTCCTGCTCCTCGGCCGGCATCGTGCTCGACAGCATCGCCGGCTCCGCCGGAGACACCGTGGCCAGGGGCGCCACGGCCAGAGCCTCGGCCTGCTCCGTGAACGCCCGCGCCTCGGCCGCCGCCGGCGCGTCGAACCCGAGGACGCCCTGCAGCCTCGTCAGGAACTCGCGCTCCGCCGCGCCCATGGCGCCGTCGGCGTCACACACGCCCACGGCCAGCTCGTAGGCGAGTCGGCGCGTCTCGGGAGAGCCGAGTGCCTGCACCGATCCTTCCAGCGACGCCCGTTTGAGCAGGACGTCCTGGTAGATCGCCGCCACGTTGATCTCGCTGCCCTGGGCGAGCGAGTCGGCAATGCGCTTCACCTCGGCGCGCTCGGTCGGATCGTTGTTGCCGTCGGCGAACGCGGCCATCAAGACGACGGTGAGAACTGCCTGCTGTTCCTGGTTGGTCATGTCGAACTCCCGGGGCTTGAACGGTCGGGGCCCAGCCCATAAGAATATGACGACGATCGCTCGCCCCCTGGTTCCGGCTTCCAGCCAGCCTCGCCCCCTGTCACGAATCGGCGCGTCGGCGCGTCGATTGGAAGAGACGGACATGAACAAGACGACGAGATTCAACCTGGCGTACGTGGTGTTCGCGGCCATCGGTGTCGTGCTCCTGCACAACGCGTGGGTCGCCACCCAGATGGTCGCGCCCATTCCCTACAGCGACTTCCAGAAGTACCTGAAAGAAAAGAAGATCAAGGAAGTCGTCGTGTCCGCGACGGACGTCCGGGGCGAGTTCACCGAGCCCATCGACGGCAAGAGCCGTTTCATCACGACCCGCGTGGACAGCGACGTGGCGGCACTCCTCGAAGAGCACAAGGTGGCGTATTCCGGGCAGATCGAGAGCCCATTCCTCGCCACGCTGCTGTCCTGGGTCTTGCCCATCCTGCTCTTCTTCGCCATCTGGGCCTTCTTCGCCAGGCGGATGGCCGAGCGGATGGGCGGTCCGGGCGGCATGCTCTCCATCGGCAAGAGCAAGGCGAAGATCTACGTCGAGGCGGACACCAAGACAAAGTTCACGGATGTCGCGGGCGTCGACGAGGCGAAGGCGGAACTCGAGGAGGTCGTCGAGTTCCTGAAAGACCCGAAGAGCAAGGCCCGTCTCGGCGCGCGGATGCCCAAGGGCATCCTCCTCGTCGGCCCGCCGGGAACCGGCAAGACGCTGCTCGCGAGAGCCGTCGCCGGTGAGGCGGCCGTGCCCTTCTTCTCGATCAGCGGGTCTGAGTTCGTCGAGATGTTCGTCGGCGTTGGCGCGGCGCGCGTGCGCGACCTGTTCGAACAGGCCCGGGCGAAAGCGCCGGCGATCATCTTCATCGACGAACTGGATGCCATGGGCCGGGCGCGCAACGCCATGCCGGGCATGGGCGGTCACGACGAGAAGGAACAGACGCTCAATCAGCTGCTCGTCGAACTGGACGGCTTCGATCCGACCAGCGGGATCGTCCTGCTCGGCGCGACCAATCGACCCGAGATCCTCGACCCGGCGCTCCTGCGCGCGGGACGGTTCGATCGCCAGGTGCTCGTGGACCGGCCGGACCGCATTGGCCGCGCTCAAATCCTCAAGGTATATCTGCCCAAGATTCGGGCGGCCGAGGACGTCGATCCCGATGCGGTCGCCGGGCTCACGCCGGGCTTCGCCGGAGCCGACCTCGCCAACCTGGTCAACGTGGCGGCGCTCGTGGCGACGCGCCGCGGGGCGGAACAGGTTACGATGGCGGACTTCTCGGCCGCGATCGAGCGCATCGTCGCGGGCCTCGAGAAGAAGAACCGCCTGCTGAATCTGCGGGAGCGGGAGATCGTGGCCTACCACGAGATGGGCCACGCGCTGGTTGCGGCCGCACTGCCGGGCTGCGACCCGGTCCACAAGGTGTCGATCATTCCGCGGGGCATCGGGGCGCTCGGCTATACGATTCAGCGGCCGACCGAAGACCGGTTCCTCATGACGAAGGAGGAGCTGCTCCGCAAGATGTCAGTGCTGCTCGGCGGACGCGCGGCCGAACAGGTCGTCTGGGGCCACTGGTCCACCGGCGCATCCGACGATCTGGCGCGGACGACGGATATCGCCCGCAGTATGGTCGCCCGCTACGGGATGGTGCCGGAACTCGGGCATATCGCGTACGACCGTGACCGGCAGGGGTTCCTCGGCCAGCCGGGCATGACGCCCGGTGAGCGCGCGTACAGCGAGCAGACGGCCCAGGCCATCGACACGGCCGTCCGCACGCTCGTGGAGGAGGCCTTCGCGACGGCCGTCGGGGTGCTGCAGACGAACCGGGATTTGCTGGAGCGCAGCGCCAGGCTCCTGCTCGAGAAGGAAACGCTGGACGAGCACGAGCTCGCCGCGCTCGGACAGCCCGTGTGGCGCTTCACAACCGTCGAGGGTCCTGTCGCCGGACAGCCCACCGCCGCTCAGGCCCAAAACCGAGACCACGGCTGAGGGCCTTCCGCCGCGGCGGGCGCCCGTCCGGCGCCACCCGCTCGGTCGTGAAGCGGTCCGTGGCCACCATTGGCCAGCCAGTGGGCACTGCCACAACTGGCCCCCGGTCCCCGGTCCCCGTTCTCCTACTGGACGTGCGCCGGCGAGTCCATCAGCAGCGGTGCGCCGGGGCCCACCGGAATCCCGAGCAGGGCCCAGGCGATGAGGAAGATGGTCCAGCCGACGAAGAACGTGACCGAGTAGGGCAGCATCAGCGCCACCACCGTTCCCAGCCCGGCTTTCGCGTCGTACTTCTGCACGAACGCGATGATCAGCGCGAAGTAAGACATCATCGGCGAGATCACGTTCGTGACACTGTCGCCCACGCGATAGGCCGCCTGGGTGAACTCGGGCGTGTAGCCGAGGAGCATGAACATCGGGACGAAGACCGGCGCCAGGATGGCCCACTTCGCCGACGCGCTGCCCATGGCGAGGTTGATGGCCGCGGAGAGCGCCACGAACGAGACCATCAGCGGCACCGTGCCCAGGCCGAGGGCCTTGAGCAACGCCGCGCCTTCGACGGCCACGATCAGCCCGAGATTGGTCCAGTTGAACAGCGCGACGAACTGGGCTGCGAAGAACACCAGCACCAGATACGAGCCCATCGTCTCCATCGACGTGCTCATGGACTTGAGCACGTCGGTGTCGCGCCGGACCGTCCCGGCGCCAATCCCGTACGCCACGCCGACGAACACGCCGCCGGCGAAGATGAAGGCCACGATGCCCGTGAGCAGCGGCGAGTGCAGGACGTCGCCGGTCTTGAGATCGCGCAGGAACCCCGCCTCCGGAAGGACGCCCGCGAGCACGATGACGGCCAGCAGCGCCGTCGCGGCAAGGGCGAACCACAGCCCGCGGCGCTCGGCTGGCGTGAGCGGCGCGATGGTGTCGGATTCCGACGAGCCCTTCCAGGCCCCGAGGCGGGGCACGACGATTCGCTCGGTGACGAAGGTGCCCGCGAGGGCGACGAAGACCGTCGACGCGGCCATGAAGTAGTAGTTGGCTGCGGGATTCACACGGTACGCCGGATCGACGAGATGGGCGGCCTCCTGCGTCAGTCCCGCGAGCAGGGGATCGATCGTGCCGAGCAGCAGGTTCGCGCTGTACCCGCCCGACACGCCGGCGAAGGCGGCCGCCAGCCCGGCAAGCGGATGGCGTCCGACCGCCAGGAAGACCAACGCCGACAGCGGCAGCAGCAGCACGTAGCCGACTTCGCCTCCGGTATTCGACATCACGCCGGCGAAGACGATGGTGAAGGTCAGCAGCCGTCTCGGCGCCGAGAGCACCAGGAGCTTCAGCGCTGCCGCGATCAGGCCCGCTCCCTCGGCCACGGCGATGCCGAGCATGGCGACCAGCACGGTGCCCAGCGGCGCGAAGCTCGTGAAGTTCGTGACCAGTCCGTTCAGGATCCGGTGCAGGCCCTCGACCGAGAGCAGGTTGACGGCCGTGACGGGCTTGCCCGTCGCCGGGTGGGTGACCGTGAGGCCGAACCCTGCGATCACCGCCGAGACCGCGACCACGACGAGCGTGGCGACGAGGAAGAGCGTGGCCGGGTGCGGCAGGGCGTTGCCGACGCGCTCGACCAGGGTCAGTCCGCGGTCCAGCCAGGATCGGGAGGTCTTGGGGGCCATAGACCTATGACGAAGGGCCGCCGTCGTTGGATCCGCCCCCTACTCGGCCCTCAGCACCACCAGCGGGTCTACCCGCGAGGCGCGGCAGGCCGGGACACAGGCGGCTGCCACCGCCACGACGGAAAGCCCAGCCGCCACCGCGGCGAACGTGAGCGGGTCCGTCGGGGTCACACCGACGAGAAGTCCCGCCATGACCCGCGTGCCCCCGAGCGCCAAGGCGAGCCCGGCCAGCGTGCCTGCGACGGCGAGGCCCAGACCCTGGCGCAAAACCATGCCCCTGACGCGTCGCGCATCCGCACCCAGGGCCATCCGCATCCCGAGTTCGCGCGTCCGCTGGCTCACCGCGTACGAGATGACGCCGTAGACGCCGACCAGGCCCAAGACCAGCGCGATGCCGGCGGCCACGCTCAACAGCACCAACGCGAACGTGGTACGAGAGAACGAGCGCGCCACGTAGTCGTCCAGCGGCCCGACGTTCGACAGCGGGAGGTTCGGGTCCACCGACCAGATGGCGCGCCGCACGTCCTCCAGCAAGCCGGGCGTGCCCACACGGCTGCTGCGGATGGCGTAGGAGGCGGACCGCCACACGAGCAGGTCGTCGGCCGCGTCCCCTTCCCAGAACGCCGCTGTGACCTGTGGCCAGTACACCATCGGCGGCGGATCGTCACTGACCCCATCATCCCGCACGTCTTCGACGACCCCCACGATCTCAGCCCATCGGACCGGATTCGGCCGGACGGACACGCGCTTGCCAAGGGCCTCGTCCACCGAGCCCCAATAGGCGAGCGCGATGCTGCGAGAGACCATGACGACCGGCGCGCGGTCGTGGGCGTCCTGCCAGGTCAGCGAACGCCCCCTGAGCACCGGGATACCGAGCGTGTCGAAGTAGCCTTCCCCGATCCATTTGTGGCGCCGCGTAATCGGCGGCGCCGTCCCTGCGGCCGTGATGCCCTCGACGTACAGCGGATTGATGTTGCCGCCCGGATACGCGGGAAGGGCCGTGGCCATGGCGACACCCTCCACGCCCGGGATCATGGCCAGCTGCCGCGCGATGGTCTCCTGGCGCAGCGCGGCCTCGGCCGCATCCGGGACGCCGCGGTTGTTGATCCGGACGCTGACAGCCAGCAGGTGCGCGGGATCCCGGAAGCCCGGATCCGTCTTCCACAACGCATTCGCGCTCCGAAGCACGAGACCGGCCGCCACGACCAGCACGAAGACGAGCGCGATCTGACTCACCGCCAGGATGTTCTGGAGCCGATGGCGCCCGCGGCCGCCCACGCCCCAGTGGCTTCCCGCCTTGAGCGTCTCGGACACCCCCTGGGGATCCGTCTTCAGCATCGGCAGGAGACCGAATGCGAGGCCCGCGCCCACGGCGACTGCGAGCGTGAAGAGCCACGCCGACGCGTCGATGGTGACCTCGCCGAAGCGCGGAAGCTGGGTCGGGGCCGCGGCTGCGAGCACGCGCAGCCCCGCGTAGGCCACCGCGAGGCCAGCGGCGCCGCCGAGAAGCCCGAGCGCCACGCTTTCACGCAGGTATTCCCAGGCCAGCCGACCTCGGCTGGCACCGAGCGCCGTCCGGACCGCCACTTCCGTACGCCGGCTCTCGGCCCGCACGAGGAACAGGTTCCCGATGTTCGCGCAGGCGATCAACAGCACGATGGCCACGCCAGCCAGCAGCACCCACAGAACACGGGCGACGCCCCCGACGAGCCGCTCGGTCAGGAACACGGCATCCGGCAGGTACTGGGCTTGGCGCGCGGCGGCGACCACAGGCCCGCCCGGGAACTTCTCGAACGCCAGTGGGAGCATCCGCGCCATGTCGGCGATGGCCTGTTCCCTCGTCACACCAGGCTTCAGACGGGCCACCGAACCGTACCCGACGTTCCCGACGAAGAGCTCGGCGCGTCGGTAGCGGAACGGGACCACGACCGAGGGGTCCTGGCCCAGCACGGCCAGTGTGGGAGGGAGAACGCCGACAATCTCCGCGCTCTGGCCGTTCACGCGCAGGGGCCTGCCGATGACTTTCGGGTCGGCCCCGAATCGGGTCTGCCAGTAGCCGTGCGTCAGCAGGATGACCGCTGGGCCATCCGGGTCCTCGTCCGCAGGCGTAAACAGACGACCGACGACCGGCTGCATGCGCAGCGTCCGGAAGACTCCCGACGTTGCCACCATCGAGCGGGGCGCCTCGGGCTCGCCATCGCCGGTGATGTCGACGCGCCCAAAGGAGAACATCCCCAGGTCGTCGAAGACCCGATTCTCCTCCTGGTACGTCACGTGCCATGCCGCGCAGTGACCGACGTCGCCGCGGCCGACGTTGGG
Organism: uncultured Vicinamibacterales bacterium; assembly: GCA_964481395.1. Classification (GTDB taxonomy): domain Bacteria; phylum Acidobacteriota; class Vicinamibacteria; order Vicinamibacterales; family JAKQTR01; genus JBFMFH01. Next base: position 15,522 of record CAYZYG010000010.1, on the reverse strand, counting down.
CGCCGAGTGCGACAGCGACACGAGGCGATCGGATTCCGGAAACGGCAGGGGAGAGAGGAGGATGGCATCGACGAGTGTGAAGATGGCGGTCGTGGCGCCGATGCCCAGCGAGAGGACCAGCACGACCACGGCGGCGAAGAAGGGACGCTTGGCGAGCGAGCGGATCGTCTGGCGAAGCTCGCGCACCACATCCGCCAGCCGGGACCACCAGCGGCCTCTGACCCGCCAGTGGTTCTCGGCGCGTTCGATCCGCCGGGCCGCCTCGGCTGAGGAGTGGCGGCGTTCGGCGCGCAGCAACTCCCGTACGGCTGACTCCCGGTCGCCAAGCCTCGCGAGCACGAGCGCGTCAGCCTCCTCGTCGCTCGCGCCGACGGCCTTGGCCTCCTGCCAGACCTGCTCGAGGTGCGAGGCCAGTTCCGCGACGATCCGCCGGTCGCGGAAGCCGGTCATCACCGGGAGGTCCAGATACTCACGAAGCCACGTTTCCCAGTTCCGCATGGTCCGCTCCAATCACGAGAGTCACCATCGCGGCGAAGGCCGCCCATTCCTGGCGTTGCGACTGCAGCGCGGTCTGGCCTCTGGGGGTGAGGGTGTAGTAGCAGCGCCGCCGCTCGCCGCTCCGCTCGACCCAGCGGCCCTTGATCAGGCCGCGGTCCTCCATCCGGTAGAGGGTCGAGTAGAGGGTGGAGACGGGAAGCTGAAGCTGGCCTCCGGACCGGAGTTCCAGCACCTTGCCGATGTCGTACCCGTGGCGCGCATGCCCATCGAGGGCGGAGAGGATGAAGAGCTCCATGCTGCCGCGCTTGAGGTCGGAACTGAACATGCGAGGCTCCTGACGGCCGGCCGAGGCCAGTTACTGCGTCAGGCGATACTTCGCCTGTCGTAATATGTCGGTTAGACGGAGCCGGGTTGCCTGCGGTTCAGGCGTCCGGCGGGCTCGGCCCTTCGACTCCGCTCAGGACAAGCGAGCCCGCCCGACCCTACCCGGTATGGTAGGGCGCGGTCGCCGACCGCGCCGTGTGCCGCCGGAGCGAAGGATCGCAGATGAGCGGGGCCGCAGCCTGCGGCTGGAGTAGACGGACCGTGATCCTCGTCGGGGCCCGGCCGTTCGACTCGCGTTCGCTCGCTCAGGCCGCCCTGAGCCCAGTCGAAGGGCGGGGCCCGGGACCCGGGTGCCGCACCGCAGACACGCACAGGGAGGGACACGCCAGGGCTTCCGGCCGTGCGCGTGGCCCGAGGATTCCAGACGAGCGATGCGACTCGCCGAATCGTGCCGGTCTCAGCCCGGCCGGACGATGACTGTGAGCGCGCCCAGTCGTTCTGTATCGTGCGCCAGCATGTGCGCGACGATGTCGGCGACGGTGACGCGTCCTAGACCAGGGGCCGTCGTCGAGGCCGCGAGATCCTCGGCAGAGCACGAGTCGAGAACCTCCAGCGTGAGTTGGCGGGAGCGCGTGAACGCCTCCACCGGTTCCGCGGGATCAGCAGGCGTGGCCGGTCCGCCACTCCATGCCCGGTCCGGCAGCGCGCGCGCGAGCACCGATTGCCACCGCTGTTCGGCGGTCACCAGTTCGGCGGCAGTCCGCGCCAGCGCGGTGCGGATCGGATCGGGGCCCTCGCCGGCCACCTCAGCCAGCGCGAGCAGCCGTGCGACCGAGTGGCGCAAACCCTTGATCTGGAGAAGACACTCGAGAAGGTCGGCCATGAATGGACCCTCATAAAGTATCGAACAACGAGAAATATGATCCGTTTGTCAATATATACATATTGACAAACAATAAATTCGTTCTCATATTGTGACTAGACGTCTTGAAGGCCCAAATCTGTTGCAGATCAGTCAAGTTTCGCGACGGCCTTCAAGACGTCTACGCCCCGCCGTAGGCGGGGCAAAGCCAACACTGTGACCTAGCGAGGCGGAGCCGCTTCCACATGCCTCGGCGGTCTGAGGCGCAGCCTCGCTAGACCCTGGGATCGGACACGCAGACGCGATTCCTGCGTGAGGTGGCGACATGAACAGAAAGCGAACCCGGCCGCTCTCGCGATGGCTGGTGGTCCTGGTCGACGTGCTGCTCGTGCTACTGGGGGTGACGCTGGTCCTGCAGCTTGTCCTCATCACGGTCCTCCTGGCCGACCCGACCAGCTGGCTCCGCGACCAGTTCCAGGTGACCAGCATCCTCGAAGTGCCCGAGCGCGTCGTGTCGGCCGACGGCCTGATTCAGATTCAAGGAGGGGCGGCGACGCCCGAGGCGAGCCTCTGGGCCCGCGTCAACCTGGTGCCCGCCAGCCGACGATTCGTCCTGCTGGCATCAGCCGCCGCGCTGCTCCGGTGGGCATGCTACCTCATCGTGCTGCTCAAACTCCGCGAGGTGTGCTCGACGATGTCGGCCGGCCGGCCGTTCGCCTGGGACAACGTGCGCCGGATCCGGATGCTGGGCTGGGCCGTGCTCGGCACCGCCGCGATCGATCTGCTGATCGACGCGGTCGCTCTGGTGTATCTGGCCAGCCGGGTGACCGTGGGGGGGGAACCAGCCACGGTGCCGGGCAGCCTGCTGCTGTACGAGATTCCGTGCGGGACCATCTTCGCCGGGCTCGCGGTTCTGGTGCTGGCCGAGATCTTCAAGGCCGGCGCCGATCTCGAGGACGATCAGGCGTTGACGGTCTGAGGCGCGGCCATGCCAATCGTCGTCAATCTGGATCTCCTGCTGGTCAAGCGGAAGATGAAACTGACGGACCTCGCCGCGCGGGTGGGGATCACGCTGGCCAACCTCTCGATTCTCAAACAGAACAAAGCCAGGGCCGTGCGCTTCTCGACCCTCGAGGCGCTCTGCCGTGAGCTGGGCTGCCAGCCCGGCGAGTTGCTCGAGTACCAGGCGGACGGGCCCGGCGTCGACCGCCCGGGCGGACCCGACGCAGCGGAGATGGAACCGTAAGGAACACGGAGCCCCCGCGCTGGAGGAAACATGGACGCCGTTCACGTCGCGCTCCGCAGGCTGCGGACCGGTTTCGTCGTCTGGTTCGGCGTACAGGCGGTTCTCGGCACCGCCGTGGCTGTTCTGGTGATCGAGGGACTCCGCCGCCACCCGATGCTTGGCGCTGCGATGAGAGGGGCCACCTGGGAGATCACCGTCACGTCCGGCTTCGTCGCCTCCGTTCTGCTGTTCGCGCTGGCGATGCTGGTGTTCGTGGCCCTGCTTGACCTGAAGCGGTGGGCCCGGCTGCTCCTGCTCGTCGTCGGGTGGATTACCGCGGCCGGCGCCCTGCTCAGTCTGCTCGGCCTGTCTGGCAGTGCCGCCCTCGCGGACTCGGTCCTCGACCTCAGCTCGTCGGACTGGGCGGCAGTCCAGGCGGGGACGGTGGTGACCAAGGCGATCGATCTCGCGTTCTGGTCGTGGCTCTTCTACACCCTGCAGATGAACCCGGCGGTCCGCGACGCGTTCAGACACGCAGCGGGGGGCTGCGCGCCGGCGGCCCGCCACCCGTGATCTTCCACGGTCTGGTTGGGCTGGGCCAGCGTCAGCGCGCGGGTGCGGCCGCGCGGGCCTTGCTGACGATGGCCTCGAGCTCGGCCTGGGACGTGCCCGGTCCGAGGATGCGGCGCAGCCCTTCTTCGAGCACCTCGTCTCTGCCTGCTCGGATGCCGGCGATGGTCGGCCGGACCTCGACGTCCGGGATGATCCCGACGCGCTGCGTCGGGCGCTTGTCGGGATAGAAGACGCCGATGCCGCTGATCATGGCCCGCAGGCCGCCGGGCAGGGGAATCGGCGAGACGTTGCCGTCCGCGCCCGACGTCGTGCTGCCGACCACCAGCGCCCCAGGTGCCGTGCGGAACGCCATGGTCGTGTACTCGGCCTGGCTGAGCGTGATTTCGTCGACGAGTATCACGACCTTCCCCGCGTAGCGGGGCTTGCCCGGGCTGAGGCTGAGCGTCGTGCCCCAGCGGAAGGCGCCCGGGTTGGCAAGATCGGGAGCCGAGAACGTGACGAAGGGCGTCACCGACTCGACGAGCAGCGATCCCAACATGAACACGACGAACTCGGATGGGTAATTGCGGATGTCGATGATCAGGCCGTTGGTGCCCGAGGCCCGCTCGACGTAGCTCGCGGTATCGGCGGCTCTGACCGACGACAGTTTCAGGTAGGCCACGTCGGCCGACAGGAGGCGGAAGGTGTCTCCGGGCAGATCGTGTTCGAGCACAGCCAGCGGCTGATTGGCGGCGAGCGGCACGCGTGATGTCGTGACGGGTACGGTCCGATCGCCACGCCGGACGAGGAGCGTGGCCTCGCCGCATGGTCCGTTGGTCAGGGCCCGCCCCATGTCGCGCAGCCGCGTCGGTTCATTGGATGCCGCGTAGTACGGCCGCCACCGCTCCACGAGCGTGGAGAGGGGTGTGCCGTCGAGTTCCAGCAGCACGTCTCCGAGCGCGAGCCCGGCCGCTGGCCCGGCCGCGGCATCCGCGTACCCGGCGACGACGGGGACGCCCTCGACGAACCGCACATGAACGGGGACCCGGCAGGTGCCGCGCGGCGGCCTGACATCGAGCGAACTCCAGAGATTGGCGTGCGTGTCGTTGGCCGTGGCGACCAGGGCCATCATCTCGAGCTGGAAGGCGAGCCTGTCCTTCGCCAGCGCGATGCGCGGGACGAACCGCGCGAGCACGCCCTCCCATGGTTCTCCGATCACGTTCTTGTAGGGGAACCAGTACTCGATGATGTTCCAGAAGCGGAAGAGCGCCAGAAGCTGAAAGCCGGAGTCGGGCACCGGCATCGACTGATAGGCGAGCTCGTGGTCGAACGACGGGTTCCCGACCCCCTTGTTCAAGGACACGTAGAACTGAGGACCAGCGGCGTGCCGATTGCGATGGATGGCACGAAGTCGCGAACTGAGACCCGCGCCCAGACGAAGCGTGTCGTCGATCCACTCGAGCGCCGGTTCGAGGTGAAGGGTCGCCTCGTCCAGCGTCGCGCAGGGCGAGCAATCCGGGACCGGCCCGAGTCGTGCGAGCCAGGCATCCATGGCGGAGTTTGCCGAGGCGCGGTCGGCGGCAGCGATGACCTTCGGCATCACGCGGAACAGCTCGTAGTCCCAGTGGTTCCTCCCACCGGTGATGGCCGGGTGATGGTACTTGACGAAGCCCCAGACCTTGGCGAGCGTCACGAGGTTCTGAATCTGTTCCGGCGTCAAGGCGGCAACCGAGATTCGCGACCCGCTGTCGAACTCGCGATCGAGTTCAACGATGGTCTTCGCCCGGGTCGACGCCGGGGCCTCCCAGATCGGTTTCCCGTCGACGAGCAGCTCGAAGTCGTCGGCCCAGGCTTTCCCGGTGCCGGAGAGCAGCACACCGAAGACGAGGGTCCGGCCGTCCGGGTGGACGGGCAGCGTCACGGAGTACTGCGTCCACCCCGAGGTTCCCTTGAGTTGCCGGCCGGCCATGTTGTCGAACGCCACCCTGCCCGACTCGCCGTCCTGACGCAGCCAGAGGGCGGCCATGCCGTTGACGTCTTCGGTTCGCAGATAGCCTCGCCACTCAACGTTCCTGCCGGCGAACTCCATGGGCAGGCTCAGCGTCAGCGAGGAAAAGGGTCCGGGGCTCGCGGCGGTTCGCTCCAGTCTCCCTGACCATCGTCCGGAATGGACCACCTCCCCGTCCGCGACCACGGTATCCGGCGGTCCGCCTCCCCAGCCCCGCGGCACCCCGCCCGGATGGTCTGTCTCGAACGTGAAGATCCTGGCCAGATCCGCGGAAACCGGTGGCGCGGCGGGCTGTGCCGACCCGACAGTCGTCCAGCATGCCGCCAGGAGCCAGACCCGCAGGTGTGCGCGTCGCATGGAACCTCCAGGGGGGCGGCGGGATTGTAGCGCGCCTCCACGCGACGTAGACGCTCCCGGACGTCCCGATGTTCTGGGAGCTCCCTCATCGCGGCAGCCGCGCGGCAGATCGGCCCGCGCAACGCACGGTCTTCGCTCTGTGTCTCTGTCTTCCTACTGGAGGCGGTTTCACAACCTCGGCGGGTCCTGTCACCGGACAGCCCACCGCTGCTCAGGCCCACAAACATGACCACGGCTGAGGGCCTTCCGCCGCGGCGGGCGCCCGTCCGGTGCCACCCGCACGGTTTTGAAACCGCTTCTACTGTCTACTGTTTACTGCCTACTATCTACTGTCCAAAGCTGGACCCCCGGCCCCGAGGTCTGATAAATGAACACCCTGCATGAGCGACGTATTCGAGGTCGTGATTGTGGGCGCCGGCCCAGCCGGCAGCCTGGCGGCGTATCACCTGGCCCGTGCCGGCCGCCGCGTGCTGCTCCTCGATCGCGAGCGTCTTCCCCGTTACAAACCCTGCGGCGGCGGGGTGACCGTCAAGAGCCTCTCCGAGCTGCCGTTTCCTGTCGATGAAGTGGTCGAGCGCGACGTGTGCGAGGCGGAGATCTGGTTCGGGAACGATCGCGTGATTCGGGCGCACGGCGACCAGATCGGCAGGATGGTCATGCGCTCGGCCTTCGACGCGCACCTCGTCAGACAGGCCGTCGGGGCCGGTGCCGTGTGTCGTGAGGGCGTGCGCGTCCGGTCGGTTCGGCCCTCAGTCGCCGGGCAGGTGACCATCGACACGGACGAGGGTGCGCTTGACACACGCTGCGTCATCGGTGCCGACGGAGCGAACAGCGTCGTCGCACGCGCGGTGGGACTCGATCAGGCGATCGAGTGGGGCGTGGCGATCGAAGGGGAAGTCGACCCGCCACCAGGCGCCGACATTCTTCCGCGGGTCGTGTTCGACTTCCGCGGGGTGCCTTCCGGCTACGCCTACGTCTTTCCGAAGTCCGGGCACTATTCGGTCGGCGTCTACACGATGCGGCCAGCGCTGCCGCGACTTCGGGCGTACCTCGACCGTTACATCCAGAGCACGCCGGCCTTGCGGAACGGCATCGTGCGCTCGTGCATCGGACACAAAGTGCCGCTCGGGCGCATCGCCGGACCGCTGCAGCGGGACGGCGTGGTGCTCGCAGGAGACGCGGCCGGCCTGGGTGACCCGCTGTGGGGTGAAGGGATCTTCTTTGCGCTGAGGAGCGGGCGCATCGCTGCCGAGGTCATCGACGCGGGGCTCGCGCGGGCCGGCGCCGGAAGCGCCCCTCGGCTGTCCGATTATGACGCGAGAATCCGCCTGGAGATGGGGAGCGATCTCCGGTACGCGCGCGCGTTCGCGAGGCTCTTCTACCGATTCCCTCGAGGCCGGGCGGCTTCGCTGGCGCGCGACCCGGTGCTGGCCGCAGGGATGATGGACATCCTTCGCGGCCGCTGTTCCTACCGGCGCTTCATGCCGATGGTGCTCCGGCGACTGCCTGCGCTGATCGCGGAAAAGCTCACCACCTGAGTCACCGGCCTCATCTGTGATCCTTGCCAGCACCGCCCGCTCCGCCACGTCTGCTGGAGGCCTGGGCTTCAGCCCCGGCGGACATGCCGGCCCTGAAGGGCCGGCCTCCAGATCGCGACTCATCGGCGGTCCTCCCCCGGGGGACATCCAGCAGGGACCACGGATGGGGAGTGGGGTAATCAGAACTGATCCCCGGTCCCCGGTCCCCGATCCCCGATCCCTGGTCCCCGTCCTACGACGCCATCAGGTCCTGCGCCTGCGCCGGGGGCCGTCCGCCGCCGAGGGCCGCCTGAATCGCCACGAACTCGCCCACGTTGTCCATCGTCAACACTCCGACGATGCGCCCGCCGCGGACGACGGGCATGGTGTGGCAGGCGCACTCCTGCAGTTGCTGCATGGCCGACTCGAGCATGTCAAAGGAGTCGATCGTGATGAAGCTCGTCTGCATGACGGACCCGACCGACACCTCCTGGCCCTTCGTGGAGAGGGTCGAGAACAGGTCACCGCGCGTCAGGATGCCGACCACGCGTCCGTCGTCCATGACCGGAAAGTCGTGCTGTGAGCCGGAGAGGATGAGATCGACCGCGTCGCGGAGACGGTCCGTCGATGCCAGGGTCCGGTAGTCGGTGATCATGGCCCGGTTGACCGGGATCCCGCTCAGGGCCGACTTCATCTGGACCATGCTCGATTCCTGCGTCGCGCCGATCCAGACGAACAGCGCGATGAACAGCAGGAACGGGTTGCTGAACAGCCCGACGAACCCGAAGAGAAACGCCATGCCCTGCCCAACGCCGGCGGCAATCTGCGTGGCGCGCGTGTACTCGAGACGGGTCGCCAGCAACGCCCGCAACACCCTTCCGCCGTCCATCGGAAACGCCGGCAGCAGGTTGAAGCCGACGAGGAACACGTTGACCAGCATCAGCCGCTCGAGGAACGTGCCGCGAGTCACGTCCACGTCGGCGACCGGAGCGAGGGCGTTGGTCATCAGCAGCCAGGCGAAGATGCCGGCGGCAATGACGACGTTGACCGCCGGCCCCGCCAGCGCGACCCACAGCTCCTGGCGCGGGTCGTCCGGCATCTTGGCGAGCCGGGCGACGCCGCCGATAGGCAGCAGCGTGATGTCCTTCGTCTTGATGCCGTAGCGGCGGGCCGTCAGGGCGTGGCCGTATTCGTGCGCCACGACGCAGGCGAAGAGGGCCAGGATGAAACCCACGCCGGAGACGACCGCCGCGAGATTCTGGCCTTCCTGCCAGTGCACCAGCGCGACCCAGCCGACCAGCAGCAGGAACGTGGCGTGCATGTACACGCCGATACCGGCGAACTCACCGATCTTCCAGGACCATTTCACGGGATGCGGACCTCCGGCCTCTTCCTGGTTGGACGCGGGAAACGGCGGTTCGGTGACGAGTGCGGCCGCGGCCTGCGGCCGGGGTAGACAGGATCGTGATCCTGGTCGGGGCCAGGGACCGGGGACCGGGGGCCCGTTCTGAAGTCCCCAGTTCCCGGTTCCTATTCGTGTTTCAGCTCAGGCCCAACCAATCCCCACTCCCCAATCGCCAATCCCCGACTCGAGGACCACAGACGAGCCCCGCCGCGGCCCGCGGCCGGGGTAGACAGGATCGTGACCCTCGTCGGGGCCCGGGACCCGGGTGCCGCACCGCAGAAACGCACCGGAAGGGACACGCCAGGGCTTCTGGCGGTGCGCCTGGACCGAGGATCACAGACGAGCCGAACCGAGGCCAGGGTTACGAGGCAGGCGGCGGCGTCACGTCGGGCTCGGGGCCATCCGCGACTGCGGAGCCGGCGGTGGCCGCCGGCGTGGCCGGCACCGCCGCGGGAACCGAGACCGCCGCGACGGGCCTCGGCTGGCGCGCCAGATAGTAGTCCCGCTGCGCGCCCACGAGGGAGACGCGCAGGCCGATCCTCGCCAGGATGACGACCTGCTGCACAGCCAGCAGCAGCAGAAGCGTGGCCCAGCCGGTCGTGGTCCACACGGTTTCATGTCCCACGTAGAGCAGTAGCACGATACTCACGGCGACCAGGACGACGATGGCCATCCCATAGGCGGCGAAGGCGTGCCGCAGCACGAACCCCATCGCCCCGACGTACGCGCGGAACATCCCGCGGCTGTCATCGTGCGCCACGCGGATGCGCGCGTAGTCGAGGGCGAGGAGGAAGAACCCGCCCACGAACGCGACGGCGCCGAGGGTCACGAGGCCGGCGAGATAGAAACCGTATCCCCACTCGCCATCAGCGAGCCCGTCCAGTGCCGGCGTCAACGCGCCCGCGACGAGGCCGGCGGCGAAGAGCGCGGGAATGGCGGCGATGACGAAGAGCCGAACGAATCGCCAGAAGAAGTGGCCGCCGCCCCGGAAGAAGCGGTGCATGAAGGAGCGACGGTCATGGGCCGCGGCCAGCGCTTCGAGGATGCCCCCGTTGACGAACGCGCTGCCGACGAGCGCGATGACCACGGCGCCGCGAGCGCCTGCGCCGAGCAGGTCGAACGGGTTCGTGCCCGAGTACTTGACGAGATCCGCCAGCGCGCCGACGTTGAAGCGTCCCAGCAGCGACGGGCCGTCGACGGTGAGGTCGAGGGCGCTCCGGAGCCAGGCCCACATCGGGAGCGCGGCGGCCGCGCCCAGCAGCAGGTTCCAGGACCACAGGAGGAGCAGGAGCTTCGGCTGGCGCGCCGCGGTCCGCAGGCCGGTGAGGATGCTCGAGACCATGTCGCCTCCTCTCTACAGGCCGAAGGTGGCCAGCAGGTTCTGCACGAAGAAGAGCCAGCGTGAGGACCACACGGTGGCGGTCCGCCTGTCTCCCTCCACCCGTCGACCGTTGTTGAGCCAGTTCACGTCCAGCTCGACCTTGCGGTCGGGATCCACGTCCGCCCACTCCAGGCGCTCGGCCCTCGTGAACCGGAACGTCTTCGTGCGGTCGCGGCCGTCCCAGGTGACCCGCTCGACCGGCTTGCCTTCGAACTTGAAGGCCACCTCCACGGGAAAGAACACACCCCCCGTCCGCCGGACCACGACCCGGGTCTCGTACTGGACCCCGGCCTTGCGCCCCTCCTCGGCGGCCTTCCGCGCGTCGACATCCGAGATCGTCGTCCGCCCGTCGGCGGTATCGAACACCCCGCGCGGCTGGGCCACGGGTTCACTCACGACGGTGGCGATGTCGTAGTCGAGCACCTCGGTGCCCCGGAACACCTGGTCGAAAAACCACCCGACATCCTGCCCGGCGACCTCGTTGACGACGGCGATGAAGTCCGCGCTCTGCGGGTGTCCGAATCGCCATCGCTCGTGATAGGTCCGCATCACGCGGGCCATGGTCTGCTCGCCGAGGTAGCCCTCGAGCGTGCGCAGCGCGATCTCGGGCTTCTGATACGAGTAGAAGCCGTACGCGCTGGTGGGCGTGTACTCCCACGCGCGGGCGATGATCCGGTTGTAGATCGCCGACGGGCTGTTGGACGCTCGCAGCACGTCCGCCTCTCCGACGCGCAGGCCGAGGAACTCGACCATCCCACGGTCGCGGCCGTACGCGACATCCATCACCCTGCCGGTCGAGTACGAGTTGATGCCCTCGTCGAGCCAGGCCTCCTCGAACTCGTTGCTCGCCACCAGGCCGTACCAGAACTGGTGCCCGAACTCGTGGATCGTGACCATCTCGAGGCCGCGAATCCGGTCGAACGGCCATCGGTTGAAGATCACGTTCGTGCCGGCCGTGATGAAGGTCGGATACTCCATGCCGCCGGCGCCGCCAGCCCCCGGCTGCGGGTCGACCACGGTGAGCGTCTTGTAGGGATAGCGCCCGTACCACAAGCCGTACCACTTCAGGCCGGCCTTCGCGGCCTGCACGTGCCGATCGGCCTGCGGCGCGTGATCGGGCTGCAGCATGACGGTGATCTCGACGTCCGAGAGCATCACCTCGTCGAGGGTGCGACCGAGCAGCGCGGCGGTCTGCTGGTACTCGGCAGGCGTGACGTCCTTTGTGGCCGAGAACGTGGCCTTGACGACGGTGAAGTCGGGGTCCGCCGTCCAGGCGAAATCGTGTACGTCGTCCTGAACGTAGCGGTAGGTCGCCGTGCCGTCTCCGTTGCGGCGCTCGCTCCTGCGTTCACCGGTGGCGCCCACCTGGTAAGTGCCGGGCACGGTGATCGACACGTCGTACGTGCCGAAGTCAGCGTAGAACTCAGACGAGGCGTGGAACTGGTGGCAGTTCCACCCGCCTGTCTCGCGGCCGCGCATCCCGGCGGGTTCGTACACCCCCAGCTTGGGGAACCACTGGCCGACCAGGTAGAAGTCGTGCTTGAAGCCCGTGCGGGCGAAGACCTGCGGGAGCTTCGAGGTGAAGGTGAGATCGAGCGCGAGAGTCGCACCGGGCGCCACGGGCTCCGGCAGCACCACGCGCGCCACCGTCCGGTCGTCAACATTGCCATCGTCCGGTTGCTCGAAGGTCATCCGGTCGCTGAGATCGACGCCGGTTTCGGTCTTCATCGACGTGATGTCGATCCAGCCCCACGAATCCCGGGCCGCCTGGTCTCCGCGCAACTGCCCGCCCGATTCGCGGAAAAACGTGGACTTCGTGTTCTTGAAGGCGTTCAGGTAGAGGTGGAACCAGAGGTCGCCGACCGGTTCCGCGGAGGGGTTACGCCAGGTGAGGCGCTGCGTGCCCTTCAACTCGCGCGACTCGGGGTCGAGTCGCACCGTCATCGTGTAGGTGACGACGCGGTTCGACTGCGTGGGCAGCGGATCGGCCAGCGCCGGCGCGGTCCCCAGCGCGAACAGGATGAGAAGGACGGGAATCGCTCGACGCATGGGAGACTCCGGGAAGGGCGGCGGCGGTGCCGTGACCGTGCTGAACTCGCCGGCGTCGTGTTGACTGGCGCGCGGAGAACGGGGTGGGGGACATCCATATCCAGTCCCCGGTCCCCGATCCCCGGTCCCTGCTACTTGACCCGCTCGATCGTCACCGACGTGATCGAGATCGGCGTCACCGGCCGGTCGCCGGGGCCCGTCTTCGTCTTGCCGATCTTGCGGACGACGTCCATGCCCTCGACGACCTCGCCGAAGATCGAGTGGCGGTTGTCGAGATGCGGGGTCGGCCCGAGCGTGATGAAGAACTGGCCGCCGTTGGTGTTCGGCCCGCGGTTCGCCATCGAGAGCATGCCTTCCTTCGAGTGCTTGAGGTTCGGATGGAACTCGTCCTCGAAGGTGTAGCCCGGGCCGCCGGTGCCCTGGCCCAGCGGGTCGCCGCCCTGGATCATGAAGCCGTCGATGACCCGGTGGAAGATGATGCCGTTGTAGTACGGCTTCTTCACGCGCTGGCCCGTGCGCGGGTCGGTCCACTCCTTCGTGCCCTCGGCGAGGCCGATGAAGTTGGCGACCGTCTTGGGCGCTTCCTTTTCGAACAGCAGAACGGTGAAATTGCCTTCGGTCGTGACGAACTTGGCGTAGACACCTGGCTTCAAGGCGGCCTCCATCGTGGCCGCGGCCAGGCCCAGGGCCAGGATCAGCAGCGCACCGAACAGGATGTTGCGACGCATATCGTGCTCCTCTTGCGGTTGGGACGCCCGCCCGCTGGGCGGGACACGGACAACCTTGTGATCTTACCCCAACAGTAGACAGTAGACGGTAGACAGTAGATAGTAAGGGGCGCGGCGCGCAGCGGGCCGCGCGCCGGGATCCACGGAGTTCATGATGACCCGGTATCGCTACCTCCACTACGACGTCTTCACGGATACGAAGTTCGGCGGAAACCAGTTGGCCGTCCTGCCCCGGGCTCAGGACCTCACGACCGAGCTGATGCAGGCGATCACCCGCGAGTTCAACTTCTCGGAATCGACCTTCGTGCTGCCGAAGGAGCGTCCCGACACGGACATTCGTATGCGGATCTTCACGCCCGGGCGTGAGATGCCAATGGCCGGGCATCCGACCGTCGGATCCACCTTCGCCCTGTGCCACGAGGGCATCATTCCGGAAGGGCAGCGGCGCTGGGTCTTCGGCCTGAACGTGGGGCCGACACCCGTGGACATCGACTGGGACGGGCGGGAGGCACGCTTCGTCTGGATGAACCAGCAGCGGCCGGTGTTCGGTCCGGTCGTCGGCGACCTCGCGCTCGCGGCGCGCGCGCTCGGCGTCAGCGAGAAGTCGGTGGCCCAGACGGGGATGCTCGTGCAGGAAGTGTCGTGCGGCGTGCCGTTCGTGTTCATCCCGGTCGCCACCCGCGCGGCCGTGGACGAGGCGGCGCCCAACCTCGAGGCCTTCCTGGAACTGTGCCGGACGTGGGGCACCGACGAGCACGCGATGTTCGTGTTCTCTCCAGAGCCCGGTCCCGATCACGCCACGGTGTACTCGCGCATGTTTGCGCCGGGTCTCGGTATCTACGAGGACCCGGCCACCGGAGCGGCCAGCGGGCCGCTCGGTTGCTATCTCGTCCAGCATGGCATCGTGCCCGCCGAGCGCGCCTCGGCCATGGTCAGCCTGCAGGGCGCGAAGATGGGCCGGCCGAGTTGGATCCACATCGATGTCGGCGCGGAAGACGGAACCGTCTCGCGCGTCCGGGTCGGGGGCAAGGCCGTGCTGGTGGCGGAAGGGGAGATTGGGGTCTGACGGAGGACAGGGACCGGGGATCGGGTCTGGAGTCCCCCGTCCCCGTTCGAGATCTTCGATGGATGTCCCCGGAGCGCGGTTCACAGATGAGGGGGGCCACAGCCTGCGGCCGGAGTAGACAAGGGTGTGAACCCGAGCGGGTGGCGCCGGACGGGCGCCCGCCGCGGCGGAAGCCGGTGCCCGGCGGGCTCGGCGAGCCCGCCCTACCGTACCGGATATGGTAGGGCGCGTTCGCCGAACGCGCCGAGACGGGACGAGATCACAGATGAGAAGCGAATACGACCATGACCGCTCCGATTGAATCCGCACTCGATGCGCTGGTGCAGGGGAGGCACGGCGACCCGTTCGCCGTGCTCGGCCCTCACCGAGAGACGGTTGACGACGGACGCGTGTGGGTCGTCCGGGCGTTTCTGCCGGCCGCGGCGCGGGTATCGGTGAGGTTGGTGGCCGACGGGACGACGGTTCCCATGGTGCGATCGCCGCAGGCAGGTGTGTTTGCTGCCCGTATCGGCTTGGCAGATCCCGATGGGCCCGCGCCCGACTACCGGCTCCAGGTGGCGTGGGCGAGCGGGCTCGACCAGGAGCTCGACGATCCGTACCGCTACGGGCCGGTGCTGACCGACTTCGACCTGCACCTGTTCGGGGAGGGGGCCCACCACCGCATCTTCGAGAAGCTCGGCGCGCACGTGCGGCAGGTCGGGTCCGCGTCCGGGCTCCACTTCGCCGTCTGGGCCCCGAACGCGGACCGCGTGTCGGTGGTCGGCGACTTCAACGGCTGGGACGGGCGGGTGCACGTCATGCGCCACCTCGTACCGTCAGGCGTCTGGGAGCTGTTCGTGCCCGGACTGCAGCACGGGGAAAAATACAAGTTCGAAGTGCGCGCGCGAGACGGCGGCGTCGTGCTGAAGGCCGATCCGTTCGCGCGACGGTTCGAGGTCCCGCCGCGCTCGGCCTCGATCGTCTGGGACAGTTCGTCCTACGCCTGGAGAGACGATGAGTGGATGGCCGCCAGACGGGAGAACGGACACCTGCTCGACCGGCCCGTCTCGGTCTACGAGGTGCACCTCGGATCGTGGCGCCGCGGCGAGCACAACCGCTTCCTGACCTATCGGGAACTTGCCGAGCGGCTCGTCCCGTACGTGGCCGAGATGGGGTTCACCCACATCGAGCTGCTCCCGCCGATGGAACACCCGTTCTCAGGATCCTGGGGCTACCAGGTCACCGGGTTCTTCGCGCCGACGAGCCGCTTCGGCACACCCGAGGACTTCAAGCACTTCGTCGATTCCTGCCACCAGGCCGGCCTCGGCGTGCTGCTGGACTGGGTGCCCGGGCACTTCCCGAAGGACGGCTACGGCCTCGTGCGCTTCGACGGCACGGCGCTCTACGAGCACGAGGATCCCCGGCTGGGCGAGCACCAGGACTGGGGCACGCTCATCTTCAACTACGGCCGCCACGAGGTGCGCAACTTCCTGCTCGGCAACGCGCTCTACTGGCTCGACGAATTCCACGTCGACGGGCTGCGCGTGGACGCGGTCGCCTCGATGCTCTAC
>CAYZYG010000009.1:0-74590 GCA_964481395.1 uncultured Vicinamibacterales bacterium | reverse complement strand
TGTCGCCTGTCGCCTGTCGCCTATCGCCTGGTCAGATGCCCCACTTCGACTTGGCCATCGTCAACGCCCGCGTCGTTCACGGCGACGGGCGCGTCACCCCGAAGGCGGATGTCTTCGTGCGGGGCGGCAGGATTGAGCTGATCGCACCCGCAGTTGCGGGACGGGGCGGCCGGCCTCCGGCGGAGGCCCGGCAGACCATCGACGCGAGCGGGCGCACGCTCATTCCCGGCCTCATCGATGCGCACGTCCATGCCGACGCGTGGACCCTGCCCGTGTTCCTGAAGCACGGGGTCACGACCGTCCGCGATCTCCACGGCGATGCCGCGACCGTGTTTCCGCTCGCCGCCGAGGATCTGCCCTCGCGCCCGCGCGTGATCACGTCCGGCCCGCTGCTCGACGGTGCCGGCAGCTTCTGGAAGAACGCCGTCCAGATCACCAACGTCGGCGAGGCCCGTGCCGCCGTGCGCCGCCAGATCGCCATGGGCGCGCGCGTCATCAAGGTCTACACCCGGCTCGAACCGGCGCTGCTGTCCGTCATCGTGTCCGAGGCGCGCGCTCGCGGCGTTCCCGTCGCGGCTCATCTCGGCCGTACGAACGCCAGAGAGGCCGCGGACGCCGGGATCACCAGCCTCGAGCATTTGAGCGGCGTGGCGGATGCCGCTTCCGACGATCCCGCGCGGATGCGCAAGGCGCACGACGACTTCCTGGGTGGCTGGACGGCCTTCGAGCACGAGTGGCGGCGTATCCCGTTCGACCGGCTGGAGGCGGTCGCGCGCTCCCTCGTCGACCATGACGTCGTCATCGTCCCGACGCTGGCGCTGCACGAGGGATTCTCGCGGATGGCCGATGAGGACCTGATGAAGGACCCGATGCTGGCCGACGTCCCGCCGGAAATCCTGAAGCGGGAGTGGGACCCGGCGGACATCATGGGTCGGGCAAAGTGGACCGCATCGACGCTGGCGGACTTCAAACAGACGCTGCCCATCCTGCAGCGGTTCGTCGGCACCTACAGCCGGCTTGGTGGCCGGATCGCTGCCGGGACCGATACGCCCCAGCAGTTCGTCGTGCCGGGCCACAGCCTGCACCGGGAACTCGAGCTGTACGTGGCGTCAGGCCTCTCGCCCGCGCAGGCGCTCGAGACCGCGACGGTCAACGCGACCGCGCTTCTGGGCATCCAGGCTGAAGCGGGCACTCTCGACGAGGGTAAGGCCGCTGACCTCGTGCTCCTCGACGGGGACCCGCTGACCGACATTCGGCACACCCGCAGGATTGCCGTCGTCATCAGGGCCGGGGTCGTGGTCCGGTAGCCGCGCCTTCCGCAGTATCTGCTCGACAGGGCCGAAACGAGCGGTTTACAATGGGCCGCCGCTTCGGCGGCGGCGCACTACCTCTGTTCGGTATCTCTGTCAGGCAGGACTCGACTGATGACACCTTTCGATGTCGTCGCGGGGCTGTTGCTGGTGCTGTCACCGGCGTGGGGGGACCCGCTCGCGGCCGCGTTGCCGGCCGGGACCGCGGCGACCGCCTCCGTGGCCGCAGAATCGCCAGCCGCCCTGCTCGATCTGAGCGATGCGGAACTCCGCGAGCGGATCGAAGCGGACCGGTCGGCCATCGGCTCCCTGTCGATTGGCGCCCCCGGCAGCGCCGTGCTGTTCAATGCCGTTCCCCTGCCGGCCGATCCCCGCTGGACGTCCTTCGCCGGGGCGCAGCTCTGGGCGACAACGGAAACGATCCAGTCCATCGACGCGGCTGTCGCCACCGTGCACGACCTCTTTCCTGAGACGCCGCCGATTGTGATCGGCGACATCAGCGACGAGAACGGCGGGAGGCTGAAGCGCCACGAGAGCCACCAGGGTGGACGGGACGTGGATTTCGGGTTCTACCGCAAGGGCGGGCCGGTGCCCTCGTTCTTCACGGGAACCGCAGCCAACCTGGATCTGCCTCGGAACTGGGCCTTCGTGCGGGCGCTCGTGACGCGCACCGACGTCGAGAAGATCTTCCTCGACACGCGCATCCAGCGGCTGCTGTACCGCTACGCGCTCGACCTCGGCGAGGACAAGGCCTGGCTGGATCGGGTATTCATGTTCTCGCGCGGATACCGGGACGCCATCATCCAGCACGTGCCGCGCCACCGCAACCACTATCACGTGCGGTTCTACAGCCCCGTCGCGCAGGAGCTGGGCCGGCGGGCGCATCCGATGCTCGTCGAGATGGGCGTGATGGAGCCTCCCGTCTACACGGTGAAACACGTCGTGCGTTCAGGGCAGACGCTCGGACTCCTGGCCAAGCGTTACGGCACCTCGGTCCGCGCGATCATGCAGGAGAACGGGCTCCGGTCAACGAGCATCCGCGCGGGGCGCGCATACCGGATTCCCCTCCGGACCCCGGCTCCGCCTCCGGATCCGCTGGTGCTGCCGCCGCGGGTTCTGCCTCCATCGACGCCCGAGTTCCTCGCGGGCATCGAGTGGCCGACGGCAGAGTCGTTGTACGGCGGGATCTCGCAGAGGTAAGTGGATAGTAGAAAGTAGATAGTAGAAAGTAGATAGTAGGTGCGCCTACCGCGGCGAGTACGGTAGGGCAGGCCCGCCCTGCGTGTGTCGTTGTCTTTGTTCTGGTATTTGTCTTCTGCCCTCGTCTGTCTACTGTCTACTCTCTACTGTCTACTCTCTTGTCTCTGTCCCTTCCCCCACGGCCTCAGCACCGCGTAGAGCCCTGCCATGATCGGCGTCCGGACGCCGGCTGCCGCACCGCGCCGGACGACCGAGCCCGCGAGCGACTCGAGTTCGATGCGCTTGCCCATCTGCAGGTCGATCAGCAATGAGGAGCGCGTCGAGGGCGGGAGGGCGTCCACGTATCGGATCACGCGATCGAGCACGCCGTCGGGCAGCGCCACGCCTTCCGCGTGGGCCACGCGCTCCACTTCCTGAACGGCCAGCAGGAACTGTTCCCGGATGGTGGGGTCGGTCCAGAGCGGACCAATGGGAAGGCGCGCGGCACCCGTGAAGGCCGCGAAGGGCGCCAGGTAGACGAACTTCTCCCAGAGCGGCACACGAGCGTCCGCGACCGCCTCGGCCTGGATGTCGGCGGCCGACAGGATCGCCGCGATCTCGTGGGCGCGATCGGACACGCGATCCCGCTCCCCGAAGGCCTCGCCGAACACGATGCGCCGGTGGGTACCGGTCTGTTCGATCAGACCCGGAAGCGTGAGGGCCGTGGCCACGTAGGTCGGCCCTCCGAGCACGCGCTCCGGTCCGACGACCGCGGCGACCTCATCGACGCTGTCGACGCCGTTCTGCAGCGTCATTACGATGGTCGAGGGCCCGACGAGGGGCTTCAGGGCCGGCAAGGCGGTGCTGTTGTCATAGGTCTTGACGGCGAGCATCACGAGGTCAACCGGGCCGATGGCGGCCGGGTCGTCCTCGGCTTGCGCGCGCACGGTGAAGTCGCCGAGCGGGCTCCACACCAGCAGGCCGCGTTCGCGGATCGCCCGCAGGTGCGCTCCGCGCGCCAGAAAACTGACCTTCTGGCCGGCGAAGGCCAGCTTGGCCCCGTAGTAGCCCCCGACCGCTCCAGCTCCGACCACGGCGATGTGCATGGCGCTCCCCCGGATCCCGGATCCCGATTCCCGGGTCCCGGCGTCTGTTCCGAACTGCTTATTGTGTCACAGCCTTGCTACGCGGTAGGGTGTTCCGCATGTTCATCCGACGCATCCCTGTCTTACTCCTCATCGTCGTCACCGGCGCCTTCGGGTGCGCGGGCAGTACGAAGAGGCCGCCGGATCTCGTGGTCTGGAACGGCGCTGTGTTCACCGGGGCCGGGCAGCCGCGCGCTGAAGCGCTCGCGATTGTGGGCAACCGGATCGTCGAAGTGGGATCGAGTGACGCAATCAAGGCGTTGATCGGCCCGGAGACGCAGGTCATCGACGCGGGCGGCGGGGCGGTGGTTCCCGGGTTCAACGACGCGCACGTGCACTTCGTCGGCGGCGGCCTCGGGCTCGAGAAGGTCAACCTCCTCGACGCCACGACGCTCGACCAGATTCTGGCGAAGATCGAGGCGTTCGCGGCCGCCCACCCAGAGACGCCCTGGGTCGAGGGGCGAGGCTGGTACTACGAGCCGTTTCCCGGGGGCCTGCCCACGCGACAGCAGCTCGATGCGATTGTGCCCGACCGGCCGGCGCGGATGGTCTGCTACGACGGGCACACGAGCTGGGTGAACACGAAGGCTCTCGAGGCGGCGGGCATCACGAAGGACACGCCCGATCCGAAGAACGGCGTCATCGTGAAGGACCCGAAGACCGGGGAGCCGACGGGCGTCCTGAAGGAAGCGGCCCAACGGCTCGTGTCGAAGGTGATGCCCGGCGTCACCCGCGACGACCGCCTGCGGGCCCTGCGCGCCGCGGTCGCCGAGGCCCATCGGCTGGGCGTGACGAGCGTACAGGATGCCGGCGGGAGCCCCGACGATCTGGAGATGTACGACGAAGTTCGGCGCGCGGGAGACCTGAAGACCCGCATCTACATGGCCCTGTCCGTCGGCCCGGGGCTCTCCGAGCCTGACGCCTATCGCCTCGATGCCGCGCGCGCGAAGTACGGCGACGATCCGGTCCTGAGGACCGGCGCGATCAAGATCATGCTGGACGGCGTCATCGAGGCGCACACGGCTGCCATGCTCGCGCCCTACAGCAACGCGCCGGGTTCCGGCGAGCCCATGTGGGAGGAGGCGGAACTCCAGCGGGTCGTGACGATGCTCGATCGCCGCGGGTGGCAGATCATGATTCATGCGATCGGCGACCGGGGCATCCGGATGAGCCTCGATGCCTTCGAGGCTGCCGCGAAGGCGAATCCGGCGCCGGCGCGAGGCCGCCGGCACCGGATCGAGCATGTCGAAACGACAGACCCCGCCGATATTCCCCGCTTCGGGTCGCTCGGGGTGATTGCCTCACAGCAGCCGTTCCACGCGAACCCCAGCCAGAACCAGATTGCCGTCTGGTCGGCGAACATCGGACCAGACCGCGCGTCGCGCGGCTGGGTGTACCGCAGCATTCACGACAAGGGCGGCCATCTCGCGTTCGGGAGCGACTGGCCGGTGGTCACGCTGGATCCGCGGTACGGCCTGAACATGGCGGTGAACCGGACGACGCCCGAGGGCACGCCGACGGGGGGCTGGTATCCAAACGAGCGCCTGCCTTTCGACGTGGCACTGGATGCCTATGCGGCCGGAGCGGCGTACGCCTCATTCGAAGAGGAGCGGAAAGGCCGAATCGCCCCGGGCATGCTGGCGGATGTCGTCGTGCTGTCGGCGGACATCTTCACCCTGCCGCCCGCGCGCGTGCTGGAGGCCGAGGTCGCGACGACGATCTTCGATGGGGCGGTCGTGTACCGGAGATGAGGCCGGGATGTGATCCTTGTCAGAATTCACAGGAGACAGGAGTCAGGAGACAGGAGTCAGGAGTCAGTACGGAGCGCGCCGACCTGGACAGCCAGTCTCCTTGTCGGCCCTCACGGGCCGGAAGTCACGCTGATCACAACGGCCGCAGGTGAGCCCCGACGCGGCAAGCGTCCCGAGAGGGCAGAGGCGTGATCCGACGGGGGTCGGGGGGCGGGAGTCGCGGTCTGGAGGCCGGCCCTTCAGGGCCGGCAAGTCCGCCGGGGCTGAAAGCCCCGGCCTCCAGCAGACGTCGCGGAGCGGGCAGTTCTGGGGAGGGTCACAGACGAGCGGGACCGGACGCGCCGAGACATTGTCCAAGTATCTGACACGCCTGAGTTTTTCCTCATCGCCCCACGCGGCCGTTACCTAGATTGAGCTTGACTCCTGCCTTGGGCCCCTGTAGTGTAGGTCATTCTCCGACCATCGAAGTCTGAATTTTGTATCAGGCCGTACCTGGGTTTGAGGGAGCCCCCCATGTCCTACCCTGCCCGTTCCGTCGGTGCTGTGCCCGTTCGTATTGTCCTTCGTTTCCTGTTCGCTGCGTTGCTCATCGGGGTGGCGACGGTTGATGTGCCGCTGCAGGCCCAGAGCGGGTCCGGATCGAGCCAGCAAACCCTCGTCCCCGGCCGCAACGTGAACATGGTGTCGGGAACGAAGTGGCCGGATGGGGATCCCTACCTTCAACGCCAGAACGAGCCTTCCGTGGCGGCATCGACACGGAACCCGCTGCACCTCCTCGCCGGCTCGAACGACTACCGCACGGTTGACATTCCGTTCGTGAGCGGCGCGGAGGAAACCGGAGATGCCTGGCTCGGGCTGTACAAGTCCTTCGATGCCGGGCAACGCTGGAAGAGCACGCTTCTGCCGGGCTACCCGCAGGACAGATCGTCAGAAGGCATGGCCTCACCGATCCACGGGTACCAGGCTGGGGCGGACCCGGTGGTGCGCGCCGGAACGAACGGGCTGTTCTTCTACGCGGGGCTGGTCTTCGACCGCGCCGACAACGGGCGAAGCGCGGTGTTCGTGGCACGGTTCATCGACGATAACAACCGGGAGGACAAGTACAAAGCCGGACGGTTCGACAGCACCGGCAAGTATGTGGTCAACCTCGACCATCAGGTCGGTGATCCGATCCGGTATCTCAACACGAACGTCGTCGCCGCGAGCTCCGGCACGGCGTTTCTCGACAAGCCCTGGATAGCGGTTGACGTTCCGCGGGTACCGGGTCAGGTCTGCCGCATCGACGACGACCAGCAGTTTCCCGCCGGCAATGTCTATGTCGCGTTCTCCTCGATCACGGAAGACGCGCAGGGGCTGAAGTCCGAGATCCTGCTCTCGCGTTCGACCGACTGCGGGGCGACGTGGTCGGGGCCGGTTCGCGTGAGCAATCCGTCCGACCGAATCAACCTGGGTGCGTCGATCGCGATCGACTCCCGGGACGGCTCGGTGTACGTCGCGTGGCGCCGATTCGCGGCCACAGGCACGAACCAGACTGACGGCTTCATGGTCGCGAAGTCGATCACGGCCGGCCGCAACTTTTCGGCTCCGGGCATGGCGCGGGCGTTCTCGAGCGGGAAGGGCAGGAAGGTCGGCCTGGATCCGTCGCGCTACTTCGAACACCGCCGCAGCAAGCGGACGACGGCCAATCCGGAAGTCAGCGTGGCCGGAGAGGTCAGCGAGTTCGACCAGCCGACGGAGGGCATTGAAGGCGCTCAGATGTTCCGGACCAACGCGTACCCGACCATGGCGATCGACGGCAACGGACGCGTTTACCTCGCCTGGTCGGAGCGGGGCGTGGCCTCGTCGCAGTCCACCGACGCCCGCATCCTGATCTCGACCTCGCAGAACGGGCGGTCTTGGACCACGCCGCAGGCGATCGCCGACGAGGGCCAGCTGGGGCACCAGATCATGCCGTCGCTCGTCTTCGGGGGCGGGCGGCTCGTGCTCGTCTACTACGATCTCCGCGAAACGTACGCCGGGCAGTACACCCTTCAGATAGACGACCGCAGCGCGATCGCTGCGGCACGTCGTCGTCACACGCTGGACCTGCGGGCGTCCGTCGGCCTGCCCGGCGCGAAGCCGGTGTTCGGTTCGTCTATCGCCGTGTCTGACTACCTCAGCGGGTACCGCAGGGGGCCGAACGGCACGCTCGTCGAGCAGCGGCTCCAATACAACCCGCCGAACCTCCCGATGTTCAAGCAGGGCACCGCGCCGTTCATGGGAGATTATGTCGATGTGACCGTGGCCCCCGCGTTCGTGCCCACGAGCCGAGGCGGCTGGGCGTTCAACACCGCTGGCGCGCAACCGGTCTTCCACGCCGTGTGGACCGACAACCGTGACGTGCGGCAGCCGTCGGCCGACCTCGACGGGGACGGCAACCCCTGGAACGACTACACGCCGCCGACCTATCGCACCGGCGGGAGCGTGTTCGATCCGGACAACGAAGTCGTCCCGCCCTGCGACGCGCGCAACACCGGCTCGCGCAACCAGAACATCTATACGGCCAGGCTGTCCACGGGATTGATCACGGGTTCCCCCGGCAACACGAAACCCCTGGATCCGGTCATCCAGCGGGCCTTCGTGGTCTTCGCGCAGAACACCACCAACGCGACGCGGTCGTATCGCTTCGACATCACGAACCAGCCGCCCGGCGGCTATGCGACATTCGATCAGTTCGACGCGTCCAAGCGATCGATCATCGTGACGACGCCGGCCTACTCATCGGCGTCCCGATCCGTCTACGCGACATCGACCGACCCGAGCGCGCAGATCAAGGTCACCGTCACGGAAGTCCCGTACAACGGCACCATCAGCCCGGTTCCCTTGTCCGACGTGGTCGTGCTGAACCCGGACATCGCCAATCCCGATATCGCCAACCCGGACATCGCCAATCCCGATATCGCCAATCCCGACATCAAGAACGCCGAGGTCTACAATCCGGACATCGCCAACCCGGACATCGCCAACCCCGATATCGCCAATCCCGATATCGCCAATCCCGACATCGCGAACCCGGACATCGCTAATCCCGACATCGCCAACCCCGACATCGCCAACCCCGATATCGCCAATCCCGATATCGCCAATCCCGACATCGCCAACGTCGATATCGCCAACCCCGATATCGCCAATCCCGATATCGCCAATCCCGATATCGCCAACCCGGACATCGCCAACCCGGACATCGCCAACCCCGATATCGCCAATCCGGACATCGCCAACTCGTCGCTCACAGACGTCACCTGGACGATGGTGAACAACGGGAACACGACGGCAGCCTTCAATGTGAATCTGTTCCTGGCCCAGCAGACGAGCAAGCTGTGCGAACCGGGGCAGGATCCGAACGCGAGCGGGTGCATCGCGACCCAGCTCGTCCTGCGGAAGGTCTATAACACCCCGAACACAGATGGGTGCGAACTCAAAGTCGAATCGCGCAACGTCCTCATCGCGAACATCCCGAATCCGACGTTCGTCTCGCCGGGTTCGGCCTTGCCGGACCAGAACGACCCGTCGCTCACGAACGCCACGCTGTGGCTGGCGCCGGGAGAGTCCGCAAAGATCACGCTTCGTGTGTACGACCCGTACAAGTTCGACAACATCTCGGCCGACGACGACGAGCCGGAGACGTCCACGGACCCCGACGACTACGTCATCGACCCGATCTTCCTGCCGACGACGCAGACCTCGCTCGGGTCGGTCACGCCCGTCATCCAGCAGCAGGCGGTGGACACCGCGGACGTCATCAAGAACGCGGGCGCGCCTGAGCCTCCAGCGCCGCCGCTGGTGACGCCGCTGACCTCGTCGGTCCCTGAAGAGGACACACCGACGGCGGTGAGCCTGCTCTTCGTCACGCAGCCGAGCGACGTGGCCGCCGGTTCGCCGATGGCTCCCTTCACCGTCGAAGTGCGCGACCAGTACGGTGTCCTGCTGCCGGGCGCGCTCGTTCGCCTGTTCCTGGCGTCCAATCCGGGCAGCGCTGCCCTCACGGGATTCGACGCGGTCACGGGTGACGGCACGACGCTGCCTCTCGGCGTCGCCACCTTCTCCGCGCTCACGGTGAGCCTGCCGGGCACCGGCTATTCCCTGGCGGCCACGTCAGGAACGGCTCTCCCGGCCGTCTCGTCGGCGTTCAACGTCGCCGGCGCGCCGTGCGATCCGTTGGTCGTCACCACGACAGCCGATACGGGCACCTGCGGCTCCCTGCGGTGGGCGTTGCAGCAGGCCACATCCGGCCAGACGATTACGTTCGAGGTCGTCGAGCCCGGTCCGCACGTCTTCGCGCCGCTGAATCCGCTGCCCGCGGTTGGCAGCGGCGTCATCGTCGACGCCACGACGGACTCGCACTACGCGCTGGGTGGTGGCCAGCCAGTCATCCAGATCTCCGGCGCGAACATGCCGGCGGGCAGCATCGGGCTGGCGCTCACGGGCACGGGTTCGACGGTACGGGGGATCGAGTTCAATGGCTTTGTCCCCAACGCGAGCTACACGAGCGGTGCGGCCCTGCTCCTCGCGGGCGGTGGGAGCCACACCGTTCAGGCGAGCCACTTCGGCATGATTGCCTCGAACTACACGGGCGTCGAGGTCCAATCGAGCGCCAACCTGATCGGCGGCCACCTGCCCGGTCAGGGTAATGTCATCGGCGGCAACGGTCAGTCACAGGGCGTCTGGGTGCGCAGCGGCGCCGGCAACCGCATCGAAGGCAACTTCATCGGCAACAACGGCATTGCGGTGGTAGGCCTCGGCCTCGCGGCGTGGAGCAACGACGCGGGCGTCACCATCGATGGCGGCGCGACAGCGACGGTCATCGGGCTCGCACCGGCCGGCGCCCCGCCGGCCGCGCCCGGGGCCGGCAACGTCATTTCGGGCAACAACGTCGGCGTCCTGCTGCGCGGCGGCACGGGCACAGAGATCCGGGGAAACCGCATCGGTCTGAACGCTGCCGGGACCGGCGCGATTCCGAACAACCAGGGCGTGTCCGCGTACAACCTCGTCCAGAACACGATCATTCACGGGAACTTCGTGTCGGGGAATTCCGGTTGGGGCATCGCCCTTCAGAGCACCGGTGCCGGAGCCCCCACGGGAACCCAGATTCTGCAGAACACGATCGGCCTGGACACGTCGGGGGCGGCGCTCGGCAACGTCGGGGGCGGGGTCCTGCATGTCAACGCCGGCGGCACGACCATCGGTGCGCCTGGCAGCGGCAACGTCATCTCGGGGAACGGCGGGCACGCCGTGCTGGTGCAAGGTACTGGCGCGGGCGTGATCGTCAAGAGCAACCGGATCGGCACGGATCCCGCCGGAACCGCGGCCCGGCCGAACGGCCCCGTCGGGGGTGACCTGGCCGCCGTGATGATCGCCTCGGGCGTCTCGGGTGTTCAGATTGGTGGAGACACCACCGCCGGCGAGGGAAACGTCATCTCCGGCAATTCGGCCTACGGTGTCAAGATCTGGGGCACGGGCAACTCGGTGTTCGGCAATCTCATCGGCACGAACGCCGCCGGCACCGCTGCCCTGCCCAACGTCAAGTTCGGCATTCACGTCGAGGTCGGTCCGAACAACGTGATTGGCGGGGCGGCGCCAGGGCAGCGCAACGTCATTTCAGGGAATCTCGCTGCGGGCATCGCGCTGACCGGTCAGGGCGCGTACGCGGGGGCCACCAACACGCAGATCACGGGTAACTACATCGGTCTCAACGCGGCTGGCACGGGCACGATTCCCAACGGCGGGGCCGGCGTTGACGTCCGCGAGGGCGCGTCCGGGATCCTGGCGGGGAACACGATTTCCGCCAATGCGGGTCCGGGCGTCGTGGTGTGGCAGGGTGCAACTGGAACCACCGTCAGCGCGAACGCCATCTACGTCAACGGCGGTCTCGGCATCGACTACGAACCGCTGGGAGCGGCAAACGGTGCCCCCGTCCTGAGCAACATCCAACCCACGCAAGCCGACTTCGCCTTCACCTCGCCCGTGGCGGGCCCCTACATCTTCGAGCTGTTCTCGAATGTGGCCTGTGATCCGAGCGGCAGCGGCGAAGGACAGACGTTCATCGGATCGTTCTCGGGAGGCACCAGCGGCACCGCGTTCTTCAGCGCGGCCCCGGGGTCGTTCATCACGATGTCGGCCACAGACTCACGCGGCACAACGGAGTTCTCGAACTGCCTTCAGGTGCCGGCAGGCGCGACGCCGGTGAGTGTGTCGATTACCGGAACGGGGGCGGTGTACGACGGCTCGCCGAAGCCTGCCAACGTGATCACGACGCCCTCGGTCGCGTACTCCGTCACCTACGATGGCACCCTGACCGTGCCGAGCGCGATCGGCGCCTACGCCGTGGTCGCAACCGTCACGCAGCCGGGCTACGTCGGGTCGGCGTCGGCGACCCACACCATCGCATCGACGCTGCCGGCCGGGGGACAGGGGGGCGGCCCGTACGGAGGGTACTGCGCGGCGGGGGTGTTCGCAAACGGGTTCATCGTGAACCAGGGCACCGACGCACTAGGAAGCGCCGGCCTGCTCTGCAGTGACGGCAACCACCCGTCCCAGTTCGGGGGTGTAACCAATCCGGGCTGGGGCCCGCCAACCTACTCCACGGCCTGCCCGGCGGGTGAGGTGATGGTGGGCTTCTACGGAACCTACGGGCGCCCGGCATGGGCCAGCACCGGTGACTTCGTCACCTCGATTGCGCCACGGTGCCAGGCCCTGGCCGGTGGGCCCATTGCGCCGGCACCGCTCGGCCCGCAGCCGGCGGCCTGGAACGGCACGGCGTTCTCCTACGACTGCCCGGCTGGCGAGGCCGTGACCGGCGTCGTCGGGGGCGCCGGCTCTATTGTCGACTCCATGGCGCTGGTGTGCTCGCCAGTGCCGGCGTCTGGAGGGACGATCACGTCGGTAACGCCCCAGCCTGCGGGGAAGGCATTTGCCCAGGCGGTGACCGTTGTGGGCAGTGGCCTGCCGTTCAGCGACCTGCTGCCCGGAACCTACCCGCCCGCGATTGCGCAGCAGGTGGTGATCACACAAGGCGGGGTGGAGTACCCCGCCGTCGAGGTGCACCTCGCAACGGCATCGAAGTGGATCTTCATGCTGCCCCAGGCCCTCCTGCCTGGTGCCGCAACAATCACGCTGAGGAACGCGGAAGAGACGACGACGACCAACCCCTTCTCGATCACCGTGTCCGACACGCCGAGCGCGCCGGTCATCCAGCACATCTTCCAAGCGACCAGCGCCACTGGGTTCACAACCACGCCAGTGGCGTCGCTGATCCCGGGAGCCTGGCTGACGGTCGAGGCTGACGGCGTGTCGACGAGTGCCTACTTGGCCACGTACGTCTTCACGCCAGCGAGCGGCGCCGGGAATGCAAAGACGAGCACCGGTTGGGCCGCAAACGTCGGCGGTGTCGCGGGCGGAATCCGCCACACCGTTCAGATACCGGCCGATCTCGATGTCAGCGGGTGGGTCGATGTCCAGGTCTACCTGTTTGGACCGAGCCTCCTCAGCAACGCCGTCCGCTTCACGCCGTAGCCGAGCCGGACGGACGGGACGAACGGGACGAACGGGACGAACGGGACGAACGGACGGGACGAACGGCGGCGGGTGCGGCAGCGGGCCGCACCCGCCGTTCGTCTGTACGGTTAGTCGCGAAACACCAGGCTGCAGCAGGTCACCGCGCCTTCGGCCTTCTGCAGCTCCGAGACGTCGACGATCTCAAGTCGAATGCCGTGAGCTTCCAGCCGGGCGCGCGTGCGGGGAAACGATGCGGGGTAGATGAGCGTCGAGTGGGACGGCGGGAGACGGACGCAGAGGTGACTCTCGTCGGGAGTCGGGAATCGGGATTCGGGACTCGGTGCTGCCTCGTCCCAGCGCGTGGGCCAGGACGCGCTGGGACAGGCCCTGGGAGTTCCTGGCGTCATTCCCGCGGAAGTGGGAATCCAGGGCCGGATTCCTGGTGCCGCCCGCCCCTCGGCCCCCAACGGACAGGCCGAGGGATCCGGCCCCGGAATGACGACCCGGGGGAGGTTCGCAGATAACGCTGGTGGCTCGGCGGGCGCGGGCGCAGCCGGCGGCGAGGCGATGAACAGCCCGTTCGCCGCGTAAGGCTCGGCGGGATCGACCTCGATCACCTCCACATCGACGAACGTAGCCGCGTTCACCCACTCGGGATTGACGAGGATCACGCCCAGGGCAACTTCCGTCACCGCCGACTTCAGGTGCAGGCAGCCGGTCACGGGCACGGCCGTGACCTCGTAGCCGTGCGGGGCCAGCATCGCCCCGAGTTGCTCGATCCCGCTCTGGTTGCTGCGCCCGGACAAGCCGACGTAGATTCGCCGGCCGAGCCTCAGCACGTCCCCGCCGTCGAGCGTGCCCGGCGGCTCGATGCGCCTGACGCTGCGGTAGCCCCCGAGCGCCCGCGCAACGGATTCGACCTCGCCCCGCCTGGACTCCGCACCAGGCCTCGTGACGATGGCGATCTCGTCGAGCACCACCGCGACGTCCTCGACGAACACCGCATCCGGACAGTCGTCCAGCGGCGGCAGGCAGACGACCCGGCAGCCCGCGCGCTCGAGCGCCGCCTCGTACGCCGCGTGCTGGGCGCAAGCCAGGTTCAGGTCAATCGGCGCCCGCGCCAGGTGCGTCAGCTCGCACGAGGCCAGCGACGCGCTCACGCCACGGGTGATGGCAACAGGCATGCGGTTCGCGCAATCACTCCCGGACACTCCCGGACTGATTTCGGTGGATGATTTCGGTCTTCGGCCGGAATCACTCCGGCCGTGATTTCGGCTGTGACGCGAACGGATCCAGAACCTTCACGCCCGCCCGACGGAAGTCACGGACGTTGCGGGTCACCACAGTGAACTCGTGCTCCAACGCGGTCGCGGCAATCATACTGTCGAGGAGCGGCAGCGTGCGCCCGCGCCGTCTGAGATCGGCAATCAGTCCGGCCCATCGCAGGCCGACCCGAGCGTCCCAGGGAACGCACTCGACGGTCTCAACCAGTACGGCAAACCAGCGCTCGAGTTGCTCGCGCTTGCGTCCGGCCGGCCGTGTGAGGACGCCGGCCCGCAGTTCTCCGAGCACGATGGCGTCCACGACGATCGTCGCTTCGTTCGCGCGCAGCCAGTCGACGACCTTTCGGTCCGGCTGAGGCTTCGTGGCCTCACTGAGCACGTTCGCATCGACGAGGAACATCAGGCCACGCCCGGGAGATGGATGTCGTCGGTCGTCTCCGTCCGGTCGATCGGACTGAGCCCGCCCTCTGCCGGACACGACAGGAGCACATCCACGAGGCCGGCGTTCTTCCTCCGAGTCAGACGCGTCAGACGGTACTCTCCGGGATCGAGGCGCTCGACCTTGAACTCCTCCCCCGGGCGGATGTCGTCCTGCCTTCGGATCTCGGCGGGGAGCACGATCTGGCCCTTGCTGGAGATCACGGTGGTCATGAAGGTAAGATATCGTCTTACTACGCGGCCGTCAACACTCGAGACCGAGTGTCCTCGCGAACCGGCGGTCAAGCCTACTGCGCGGCCAGCCGCGTGCGGGCGTCGGCCACGAGCCCCTGCTCGTCGCCGTTCGCCTTCAGCGCCACGAATGCCTCGTACGACGCGGACGCGTCGGGACTGCCCAACTCCTGCCGGACACGGCCCTGGTAGTACAGCACCGGCGCGAACAGCCGGTACGTCGGCACGTCGTCGAGCAGCACGGCTGTGGCCTCGCCGCGCCGCTTGAAGCAGAGGTCGAACTCCGAGTCGGCCTCGGCAATCGCGCCCGCGGCGAGGTACGCGCGTCCGAGGCCGAAGCGGCCCAGCCAGGAGTCGGCGAACTGCTGAGCCGTCTTGAAGCGCTCGATGGCCTTGCGCGGATCGTTCTCCTCGAGCGCGATCTCGCCTTCGAGGACGCGGGCGTTGGCCAGCGACTCGGCGTCGAGGCGCTGCAGGAGCTTGCGGACGATCTCGAAGGCTTCTCTCGTCTGCCCGCCCTTCGCAAGCTCGCGCCCGGCCAGGAACGCGATGCTGGCTCGATCGCTCACCGTCGTAGCCTGCCGGGCCAGCTTCACGGCGTCGCGCCAGCGCCCCTGGAGGTTCCTGACCTCGGCCAGCGTCACGAGCAGCCGGGCCTGGCGCGACGGGTCGGCCTCGGCCTTCACGGCCGCGTCAAGGAGCGTGGCGGCATCGGAGAGCTTGCCCTGGTACATGGCCAGATCGGCCAGCCCGAGGGCCTCGAACCACGTGGCCGACCCTGGCAGCGGTTCCAGGCGTCGCCACGTCGTGTCGGCATCGGCCACCCGGTCGAGCGCAAGCTGCGACAACGCGATGGCCACAAACGCCTTCGCGAACTCGGGGTTGATCTCGAGCACGCCGCTGGCTTCCTTCTCGGCCAGCTCGAAGTTGCCGGCGTACATCGCGAACAACGCGGTGTTGTTCTTGTACAGCACGTTGCGCGGCAGGAGAGCAGATGCCTGGAGCCCCAGTTCGACGGACTTCGCCATGTTGCGCCGGTAGAATTCGGCCAGCGCCAGGTTGATCAGGCCCGCACTGTCGGCCGGGTACTGCTGAACGAGCGCCTGCATCTCCTCGCGCGCCTTGTCCGAGTTGCGCGTGAGCAGATAGTAGCCGCCACGCGTGCGGTACTTCTCCCGGTCCGTCATGCGATTCAGCCGCCCGAGCGCTTGCTTGTAGTACTCCTCCGCCTCGGCGGTCCGCCCGAGGCTGCTCGCCATCGCCCCGAGCCCCGAGAATGCCCGCCCCATGGTGGGATCGAGCTCCGAGGCCCGCTTGTACTGGTCGAAGGCCTCCTGGTACTTGCCGGCCCATTGGAACTCCTGAGCCGCCGTGTACGCCTGCGCAGCCTCGAGCGACGAGGCCGTGAAGCTCTCCTCATCGCGCGTGGCGTCGCTCGCGGCCGTCGTATCACCAAGCCCCTCGCGGACGCTGGTGGCCAGACGGGCCACCGCCGGAAGGACGGCGTCCCGGTCGGACGCCTGTCCGTCCCACGAAGCCAGCACCTGCTGTTCCGCGGCCTCCGAAGGATCGATCAGTCTCACGTCGACCCGATAGCGGGAGCCGTCCTTGCTGATGGCGCCCGTGATGACCCGGTCCACGCCTTCACGCAGCGCGACGAGCGCCGCCGTCGCGTCGTCGAGTCTGCTGCCGGGTCTGACCTGGCCGGCCACCTTCAACGCGTCGGCGCGCGGGTACGCGGACACGAAGGAGGCGCCTTCGACGCCGACGGTCATCGCCTGCTCGATCAGGCCATTGAACACAGGCTCCTGGGTGTTGTTGGCGAAATCGGCAATCAGCACCGACATCGGCTCTGGCGGAGGCGGCGCCTCTCCCGGCCCTCGGGCCAGGAAGTACGTCCCGCCAACCAGCGTCATGACCAGGGCTGCCGCGGCGGCCAGGACCTTCGGTGTGAAGCGCTTCACGACCGGCTCGGGTATCGAGTTCCCTTCATCGTCCAGCCGCGAGAGGGCCGCGGCCAGTTCGGCCGTCGTCTGATAGCGAGCCGCCGGATCGAGTTGCACGCACTTCGTGACGACGGCATCCAGCGCTTCTGGGATGTCGGCGCACCGTCCGCGCAGTGGCGCGGGGGCGGTGGTAATGCGATCCGTCAGCGTGTCCCACGGGGTCGACCCGGGTTTGGCCTCGCGTCGTCCCGTCAGCAGGTCTGAGAGAATCAGCCCGAACGCGTAGATGTCCGCGCGGTGATCGACCTTCTCGCCTCGGGCCTGTTCGGGCGCCATGTACTCCAGCGTGCCGACGATGCCGCCCGAGCGCGTGCTGAGGATGGTGCCGCTGCCGGTCGCCCGCATCAGGTCTGGCGGCGGCGGCGCCCCCATCATGGTGGCGGCGTCATCCTGGACGGCAGACGCTTGCGCGGCCGCGCCCGCCTGCCCGGTCTTCTTCTCGCCGTCACCGGTCGACAGCGCGATGCCGAAGTCCATGATGAGCGCGCTGCCGTCGGCGTCCATCATGATGTTGGCGGGTTTCAGGTCGCGGTGCACCACGCCCGCCTCGTGCGCGGCCTGCAAGCCGGACACGACCTGCCGTGCAGCTGCGAGTACGCGCGGCACCGGGAGCCGCCCGTCCTTCTTCAGCGCGGTGGCCAGGTCGTCGCCGTGCACGAAGGTCATCGTGATGTACTTGATGCCCTCGACTTCGCCGAGATCGTGAATGCGGACGACGTTCTTGTGCGTGACCTGACGCGCCAGCAGCAGCTCGCGCTTGAAGCGGCGTTCAAGCTCCCTCGCCTGGACGGGATCGCTCAGCACCTCGGGCCTGATCACCTTGAGCGCGACGGCCACGCCCAACTCCTCGTCCCAGGCCTGGTAGACGGCGCCCATCCCGCCTTCGCCGAGAACCCGGATGATGTGATACCGGCTTCCGAACGGTTGGCCGACTTCGAGGACCGCGCTCGCGCCGCCAGTCGTGCCAACCGACGATCCGGTATTGGTGCGCGAACGCGCCGGGGGGCGGCTTTCTGGTGTAACGGTTCCGTCGGGGTCCGCCGGCACCAAGGGCAAGACCGTCGCCTCAGGCGCCGGACTCGTCTGCGGCAGGATCGTCGAGTCGGGATCGGGCGGTCGGGACGGCACCATCGTCGCGCCCGGGGCATCTGGCACGAGAGGGGCCTCGTCGCCGCCGACGCCCGCGGCAGAAGGCAGGGTGGTCTGGTCCGCTGGCAGCTGGCCGCCCGGCAGGATGGTCTGGTCGCCCGCAGGCGATGGTTCGCCGCAGGTTCCGCAGACACCGTCACGTGGCGGCGCGCTGGTACCGCATCGGGGGCAGGTCATCAATCAAGGCTCGGAGTCTCCCCATTATCGCCGATCTGCGGGAATGGCTGCTCGGCGTCGCTGCGGCCGTGACGCGGGTTCAGCGCCTGACGACGCCGACGCTCGCGATCGTTTCGCCCTTCGTCATTGACGGCACGGCGCGAATGTAGAGGATGACGCCAGATTCCGGCGCGCGGGCCTCGAAGACGACTTTCCCGAAGAAGTCGGTGACGTAGCCGACCTTCATCCCCTGCTGCACGTAAGCGCCGCGCTTCACAAGGGGGTAGAACAGGCCCGTCTGCGAACTCGTGATGCTCGCGGTCGATTCGATCCATACCGGGTTCTCGACGACTGACGGCGCGCCCGGCAGCATGCGCAGGTACCGCATCACGTTCAGGCACCCGTCGACCAGCACCGTCACGTCCTCGGCGTCGGTTCGCCCGGCGTGTCCTGCTTCAGCGGTCAGGGAGGGCTTGCCGCTCAGCGTGGCGGTGTTCTCGAGATAGCGCGACTGGCTCGGGTCCCGCGGCCGGTCCGCGGAGATGATGATGTGGTCGAGGCCGAACGCCAGCGCCATCTCCCGCGAGATCGCGTCCTGGCGGCGGTCGCCGGTGACCGTCCAGTAAGCATACGGCCGCAGGCTCTCGTCGAGATCCCCGCCGTGCAGGTCGATGAGGTGATCGCATTGGTCCACGACTTCCCGCGTGAGGGCGAGCGCCGCGCGCTCGCTCTGCGTGCCGTCGGCTCGTCCGGGAAACGTGCGGTTCATGTTCTTCCCGTCGACGGGGTTGAGGTGAGCCGTCTTGCGCTCGAACGACGGGACGTTCACCAGCGGTACGATGATGACGGTGCCGGAAATCATCGTGGCGTCGAGGCCGCCGATGAGCTGCTCCAGGGCGACGATCGACGCGTACTCCGTACCGTGCAGGCCAGCCACCAGCGCGAGAACAGGGCCGGGCTTCGCGCCGTGTACGACGGCGACGGGAATCTTCAGTTCGTCATCCGAACCCGCCGGGACCTGAATGAAGCCCGTCGCCACCTGCCCCCGGGACGCGGTAACGTTCCCGACGGTGATCGTCGGCCGCGCATCGGATTGCGGTGGCGTGGCCGACAGGCCGACCACCGATCCCGCCAGACACGACCAGACCATGGCGCAGACAGCCACCCGCACTCGCATGGCTCCCTCCGGACGTCTCGACGGCCTGAAGCTGCTGCCGACGAGTCGAATTCTACCTCGGCCTCACGTCGTCCCGTCTCAGGTCGGGCAGAACCGACACGACGAGAGCCCGTCGAGCCACGACGCGCTTCTCGTAAGTGACCGGTGGAGCGACGCGAAGCCGCGCGCGGCCGACGAGAGGGGGACTACCGTGTGAACGGAATCCGATCTCCCAGCGCCACCGCCCCGAAACCGTCGCCCTGCCAGGCGCGCACGGGCAACATCGCACGTCGGTCGTCCTCGCCGAACGGCCGCGCCAGACTGCCTGCCAGTTGCAGCTGCGAGTGCGCCAGCAGGTAGCCCTCGGTTGCCATCGCCGATTCAAGGCGAAGGTCCGGCGAGAAACTGTAGACGACCACCGCATGCGTGAACGGGCGGTCGGCAGCGATACCCAGCCGGGCCTGCAGAACGGACACGTCCAGGCCGCCGTCGGCGCGCGTCTGCACAGCGGTGACGAGGGGAGGCCGCGACACGGCCGCCGCGACGGCCAGGCGGGGATAGGCGAGGAACGCCAGCGGTGCGGCCGTGCTGCAATCCGCGCATCCGGCGACGGCGCCGGTCGGTTCCTGTCCTGCGGCGTCGTCGTAGTCCAGGACCGCGAGCGTGGCCGCCTGCAAGTCGGCGCTCGTTCCACCCACCAGCATCACGCGGTGTCCGTTCACGGAGAGCGCCTTCAACAGCGTGACCGTGCCGCCGCTCGCGTACTCAGAGACCAGGCGGCCCCGGCCATCCAGGCGCTGCACGATCGTCTCGGGCCTGTAGGCGTGAGGCAAGCTCACCCAGATCGACTTCGCCCCGCCGGCGCTGCCGGTGACCGCGAAACGCCCGGCACTGAATTCCTGCGCGCGGCGGGCGAGACGACCCGACTCCGCACGGAGGGTCGGCGCAGAGAACAGCAGAGTACCGCGCGAGCCGAAGCAGTAGAGGCGCCGGTTTCCTGAATCTGCGGCCCACGGCACGAGCAGGACCTCGGGTTCGCCGTCGGTGTTCACATCATCGACGACGATCCCTGGAGCCTGGCCATCGGCGAGAAACCCCGAACGATACACGCCCTCGTCAACGGGGAACTCGAACGGATGCTCCCAGACAGGAGAGCCCTGGGCGTCGAAGACCTGCAGGCGCTGATGGTCGAAGCGGGCCGAGACTGGCGCCTCCGCGGGAGGACCGGCGCCGAACGGCCAGAGCGTGGCCGGCAGCCTGTTGGCCAGTCCCATCAGCAGCACGACGAACACCGCGATCGCCAGTGCAGCCCAGCCGAGATCGAGGCGTGTCACGTGCCGCCGAAGCAGAGCAGGCTCGGGTTCGGACGGCTGTTCCGGAGCAGTCGGACCACCCGCCCGGGTGCGCTCCGTCGAACTCATCCAGGCATCGAGTTCGCCGCGCCGCGCGTAGACGACCTCTGACCCCTTCGTCACGAACCGGTAGACCGGCAGGCCCAGCTCGCGCTCCCAGCGCTGCACCGTGCGCACGCCGCGCCCGAGATAGGACGCGATCTCTTTCCAGCCGTGCAGGCGGTCTGATTGCGTAGCGGGCGTCAGGGCGAGTGAGTTCTGCACCGGCGACATCGGAAGCCAGCAGCGTGTGTCTGCGATCGAAGAGATTACCACTTCCGGCTGTCGCCGATGCCTGGTTTCTGAGCAGAATGTCCCGTTACTGGGCAGTGTCTTTGTCTCGTTTCGGGGCATGCCAGGCACTGTGCCTAGGTATTGGACATGAGCCAGCGCCCAGTGCCTCGTTTCGAGACAGTGGGGTTCATCATCACCGAGGACCACGAATGGGAACTCGGGACTCAACAGCTGATCCCCGGCCCCGGGTCCCGGGTCCCGACCGTGTGGGAATCTGCCCCGTCCTTCACTGAATCCGATACACGATGTCGTCGCCGCCCGTGCGAGCGCGATCCGCAGGCTGGTCGATCGTCGTCTCGATGATGCCGTTCGGACCGGCCGAGAGGACCCAGACGGCGCGGGCGTCATGCTCTCGCGATCCGGATCCGCGTGACGACAACAGCCCCACGTTGACCATGTAGCGGTGGTTCCAAGGGTCGGGTCCGATCTGACCTGGCGCGAGGTACGGTCCGTTCCACCCTGGCGCGCCGCTGGGTTCCATGACGGCGTAACCGGGGCCGTTCGTCGTCAGTTGCGCGTTGAGTTCATCGGTGGCCTCGGTCGTCCACCCGGTCGACCCGACCTCGCGAGGAATCCGGCCAGGCCCGACGATGACCATGACGCGTGACGTAGCCGGCGCGTGAACGTCCGACGCGCGGAACCAGCGTGGCGCCAGACCCGTGTCGGTCTGGAAGCGCAGGATGGCGGACCCGATCGTGATGCAGTCGCTCCGCGCCCGATCGATCAGCGGTCCGTCCGGCGCGCGCTGGATCGAGGGTGCCAGCATCAGTGCCACCGCGACCGCACACGCTAGAATGACGTAGAGACCGATCCCGCGAACGCGGCGGCGCGCGGGGCCGGAGCGCTTCGGCGGGACGGGGACCGGGCCCGGCCGTAGTCCCGCCGGGCTTTCCGGCCGTCTGAAGGGAAGAGGCTCGCGACGTCGGTCCATCTCGGTTCGCCGCCCCGGCCGCGCGCGCGGGCGCGGCCGGGCGATCTGAAATGCCGGGACCGGGCTAGCGCGAGCTGCCCGAGATCACGTAGACGAAGTCGTCGCCGCTGCGAATGGTGCCCGCGGGGTACTGCGGACCCGGAACGTACCTGCGCCCGCCGTAACCGTAGGAACTCAGACGCCTCGGATCGTCGCCGAACGAACCGTAGTAGCTCGTCGAAGTCGTGCTGTAGTACCCGGATTCATAGCCACTGGTACCCGGATACCCGTACGACGTGAAGGGCGTCTCGACCCAGCCATTCGGGCCGGCCGACAGGCAGACCGTGTCGGATGACCAGGTCGAGTAGCCTTCGGCGTGCGGCTGGTTGCCCATGGCGAAGAGGAAGATCGTGTTGACGAAGTACTTGTGCCCCCACGGGTCATCCCCAATCGGAGCGGACAGATACGGCCCCCGCCAGCCGAGGTTGAACCGGGGCCCCACGAGCAGGTCCGGGTGCTGGCCCGGGATCGCATAGTGCAGACCCGGCGCGTTCGACGGCCAGTTGCGGATCAGATGGTTCTCGATGTAGTCGACGTTCGGATGCCCGTTGGGCAGGCCGGCCCAGAGGGGCGTGTGATACCAGCCGATCTCCGACCGCGCGTTCACCGAGACCGTCTCGGACCACGCGGCTGATCTGTACGACGCGCCACCGCCGACGCTCGTGCCGGTCTCGCTGCACGCTGTCGTCGTGCCGCCCCCCACCTCCCGCTGGCGGATATCCGCGACGGACATCAGCGAGAGGTTGGCGCACGGCGCCGGAATGAGGAACGTGTAGACCTCCTTGTCGGCTTCGACTCGGAACGCGAAGGACTTCACCGGTTCCTTCCCCGCCCACCGGACGTACTCCAGCCGTCCCGGAGCGCGGTTGCCAGACTTGGCTCCTGGCCGGTACGCCATCCAGTGCAGCGTCTCCCCGGCCCGGAGCTCGCATTCGACGACCGAGCCGATCGGCGGCTCGACGCCGCTGCACGCCGGGAGGGCCCCCGCGGGGGTCGTGGTGGTCGAGAGGGTCTGCAGTGTCGCGATCACGCCCTCGGCCGCGTCCGGGATGCCGCTGTCGCGCATCACCGCTCGAATGTCGTCGGCCAGGCCCTGGGTGTCGACCATCCGCTTCAGGCTGGCGGTGGTGACCAGCGGCGGCGCATAGAAGGCGGTCGAGCCACCGAGGTGCGTCGCGTCCTTCCAACTCACGCCGGCCGGCGCCGGCCTGGGCACGTACTCGGTCACGTAATTGACCGCTCCGGCGACGCTCTCGCAGGTCACGGTCGAGAGGGTCGCCCGGGCTGTCTCTGTGTAGCCCTCGACCTCGTGTCCCTCACTGATGAGCAGGTCGGCCCGGTTGAACATCGTGCAGGGCTGGCGCCCGTCAATCTTGACGCACGGACCGACGTCCCTGAGGAGGCGTGCGATGGACAGGCCGATCGCCTCGCAGTCCTCCTTCACCTTCACCATCTTGGCGTCTTCGATGTAGTCCTTGATGGAGGGGGCCAGAACGCCCCCGAGCACCAGCAGGGACATGAGGATGATTGTGGCTTCGACGAGCGACAGCCCGTGCTGAGCGCCTGCGCGTTTCATGACAGTCTCCTGCGGACCCGGCTGAACGGGAATGCCGGCAGGCCGCCGACGCGCCTGAGGCCACCACGTGGCGCGGCGACGGCCGCCCGGACCGCTGGGGCTCGACGGGGTCAGACATCGAGACACCCTGTCCCGAATCTAGGCAGTCCTTAGGAGAATGGAAGGCGACATCGTGCGCCGGCCGAGGATGGCGCACGATGACGCGGGTGGGCGGTCAGAATTAGGGGGGTCAGGAGTCAGGAGTCAGGAGACCAGGGGGCAGAGCGAGGCGACACCGCGGGACGAACCCCGGGCGAGAGCCCCGGGCGAGACCCGACCAAGGTCGGGGCAAGGTCCCCCGGATCACCCCCGCTCTAGAGCGGGGGTGGTCCGGGGGTTAGTGTCACCAGGAGAGGACGCGAACGACGCGGAAGGCACCGTCCGCAGCAGGCTCGAGCAGGAGGATGGCCGCCGGCTCCCCAGGGCTGATGGTCGTGGCCGCCGGTTTGGCGCGCCAGTCCGGGAGGCGGGTGACATCTCCCGCTCTCAGCGCCGGGTCGAACAGGGGTGCCGCGACCAGACCCGAGGCATCGATCTCCTCGAGACCACCCATGGGGTGCAGGTCGCCGAGGTCCTCGATTCGCGCGGAGAGGCGGATCTGCCGGACGCCGTTGACCTCGCGAACCTGACGATTAGCCAGAATCCCGATGTCGGCGGTGAACGGGGCCACGCCGGTCCCACTGACGACCGTCGCGTTGCGAACGAGGACGTAGAAGACGCTCGAGCCGTTGATCGGCAGCGTCTCGTAACGCCGCACGTCGGCCTGCCGCACCCGGCCGGTCGCCAGCGCATCGAACGCCGACATCAGCGCCACGAAATTCAGCCGGACGAGATGCGGATCAGGTTCGAGAGCCGGCCACGGCCCTGTCTCAATCAGCACGACGCTCGTGCCCCACTTCGTGATGTTGTCGCCGAACGCCCGAACCTCGAACTCGTCGTCGTACCGGCCGACCCGCCCCGGTGCCAGCGGCTCGAGCGCGTCACGGATGACGGCGCAGATCTGCTTGGTCAGGATGCGTCCCGGGCTCTCGGTGCGCGCCTCGTCAAACGCCACCGACAACAGGGAGATGGACGCGGGCTCCTTCGTCTCTCCTGCCGACGTCCTCCAGTTCTGGTTGTGGAGGTTGAAGCCGATGGGCGCGTCGAGGCGGTCGCGCAGGGCTTTGAGCACACGTCCTTCTGGCGTCTGCAGGCGCAGGGCATCGCGATTGATGTCAATGCCCTGGGCGTTCCTCCGCTGGAAACGCTCAGCACCGTCGGGGTTCAGCATGGGCACGACGTGAAACGTCAGCGCGTCGAGCATCCGGCGCACGGCCGGCTCGTCCCGGTGGCGGCTCATGTACTCGAAGACGTCGAAGAGGGCCGCCGTCGCGGTCGGCTCGTCCCCGTGCATCTGCGACCAGAGCAGCACCTTGTAGGGGCCGCGGCCGAACCAGAGGTGGTTGATCGATCGTCCCTCGACCGACCGGCCGATCTCCTCGAGGCTGAAGAAGTCGGGCGCGGACGCCTGCACTTCCCGCAGCCGAGCCTCCACATCGGCATGCCGGACCAGCGGCGGGACCGGCCAGGACACGCGCTCGCGGTTCCAGATCTCCGCCAGAGCCTGAGAAGACAGCCCCGGTTCGATGCCGGGTGCGCTCCGCGGCGCCGGCGCGGTTGCGCAGGATGAAAGCACCAGGACCGCGAGCGGAGCGATGAAGGCAGGGTGCAGGCGCATAGGCCCCATTGTAGGCCGACTGCGCAGGGGGACCTTGGGGGCTGGTCTCCTTTTCCAGCCGCGGTTCGGGCCACGGGGGCCATTGGATAAGATGGGGAGGCCCCGCAGACGGAGCCAGACGACCATGTCCTCAGTCCAGACCGACCCCGACCATCGCGCCCCGGTACAGACGCTGCACCGCCTCATTGGCAAGCCTCCGGCGGACTGGACGGCCGACGACCTTGCCGGCGTCGTCCACGACCGCGGGATCCGCCTCCTCTCGCTGATGCACGTCGGCGGCGACGGCTGGCTGAAGACGCTGGATTTCGTTCCGCGCGATCGCGCCCATCTCCTCGACGTGCTGGCCGGCGGCGAACGGGCCGACGGCTCCAGTCTATTCGGCGAACTGGGGATTCCCGTCGGCGCGTCCGACATCGTCCTGCGGCCGCGACTGTCGTCGGCGTTCCTGGATCCGTTCGCCCATGAGCCAGCCATGGCGCTGCTCTGCAGCCACTTCAATCGCCAGGGCACCCCGCTGGCGGAATCGCCGGACACCATTGTCCGCACCGCGTACCGGCGGTTGGTCGCGGAGACGGGCACCGAGTTGCACGCGCTCGGCGAGATCGAGTACTTCCTCGGCCACCGCGGCCAGGACGCGGACGCCTACGGCGCGAACGAGCG
The DNA here is from genome assembly GCA_964481395.1 of uncultured Vicinamibacterales bacterium. Taxonomy (GTDB): domain Bacteria; phylum Acidobacteriota; class Vicinamibacteria; order Vicinamibacterales; family JAKQTR01; genus JBFMFH01. The sequence continues at coordinate 48,606 of CAYZYG010000009.1, read as the reverse complement.
CGGTTATCATGCGACCTCGCCGTTCGTGTTTGGCGAGTCGCTGCGGCGGCAGGCGCTGGTTCATCTCGCCGAAATGGGTGTGCCGGTCAAGTACGGCCATGCCGAGGTCGGCTACGTCCAGTCGGATGCCTCGGACCCGCGCGTCTGGGAGCAGCACGAAATCGAGCTGTGGCTGCGCCCGCTGCCCGAGGCTGCGGACGGCGTGGTGCTCACCCAGTGGGTGCTCCGCAATCTGGCTCACCGGGCCGGGATGCTGTGCAGCTTCGCGCCCATGGCGCGAAAGGGCCACGCGGGCAGCGGCATGCACTTCCATTTCGCATCGATGCGGGACGGGGACTATCTGCCCCACACGACGGCGGACGGCACACTGGCGCCGGAGGCCACGTGGCTCATCGGAGGCCTCGTCACGCATGGGGCGGCGCTGATGGCCTTCGGGAACCGCAGCCGCGATTCGTTCGTCCGACTCGGACAGGGCAAGGAGGCCCCGAGCGCGATCACCTGGGGGCGCTACAACCGGAAGGCGCTGGTTCGCATCCCTATCGTCCCCACCGACGAGCGCGGGAGGCAGACCAGTCCCGGTACGATCGAGTTTCGCCTGCCCGACGGCTCGGCACACCCGCACCTGCTGCTGGCGGGCGTCGCGCAGGCGGTCGTCGCGGGACGCGGCATGACGGACCTGGATCGCAGGCTGGCCCGGACGGCGGTCACGGGCGGAGGCACGGCGGAGGCGGAGAGCCGCGTCCCACTCACATTCCCTGAGGTGGCCGATGCGCTCCTCCAGAGCCGGGCGATGCTCGAGTCGGGTGGGGTCTTCGCAACGAACCTGGTCGATCGGGTGGTGTCGTTGCTGCGAGCATAGGGCCACAATCCGGGAGTCGGGGGTCGGGGATCGGGATTCGAAGCAACCTTCCCCGAGTGCCGGCACGGACACAGGGCTGGGCGAGACGGGATTCACAGGACCGGAGCGAACATGAACAGACGCAAGACACCGAATGCCGCGAGGGCGCTGCTGGCAGCCGCTGCGCTCTGTGCGGCGACCCTCCCTGCCGCGGCGCAGGAGTTCGAGGTCAGGACGCACACGCTCAAGAACGGGATGAAGATCCTCGTGCAGGAGGACCACTCGATTCCGAGCGTGGCGCTCTACATCTTCTACCGCGTCGGATCGCGCAACGAGCGGCCGGGCATCACCGGCATCTCCCACTTCTTCGAGCACATGATGTTCAACGGCGCGAAGAAGTACGGCCCGGGCGAGTTCGACCGGGTGATGGAGGCCAACGGCGGATCGAACAACGCCTACACGAGCGAGAACGTCACGGTCTACCAGGACTGGTTCCCCCGCTCGGCGCTCGAACTCATCTTCGACCTCGAAGCCGACCGCATCCAGCATCTGTCCTTCGATCCCGAGATCGTCGAGTCCGAGCGCGGCGTCATCGCGTCGGAGCGCCGCCAGGCCGTCGACGCCAACAACTTCGGCCTGCTGAACGAACAGCTCTCGGCAGCCGCGTTTACGGCCCATCCGTACCAGTGGCCCGTCATCGGTTGGATGTCCGACATCGAAGCCTGGACGATGGACGATTTGAAGAGTCACTTCCGAATGGGCTACTCGCCGTCGAACGCCACGATGGTCGTGAGCGGCGACGTCACGTTCGACGAGATCGTCAAGATGGCCGAGCAGTACATCGAGCCGATCCCCTCGTCCGCTCCCCCGCCAGCAGTCCGGACGAAGGAACCCGAACAACTCGGCGAGCGCCGGGTCGAAGTCAGGAAGTTCGCGCAACTGCCCATCGTGATGATGGCGTGGCACGTGCCGCAGACGGCGCATCCCGACTACTACGCGCTCCAGGCGCTTGAGACCGTGCTCTTCTCGGGCCAGAGTTCGCGCATGTACCGACGGCTGGTCGATCGGGACCAGATCGCTCTGAGCGTCGGCGGCGGCTCCGACTGGGCGTTCGATCCGACGCTCTTCACGATCACGGCCCAGCCCAAGGCCGGGGTGGACCCGGCTGCGGTCGAGAAGGCCGTGTACGAGGAGATCGACCGCGTCAAAACGGGCGCGGTAACCCCGGAGGAACTGGAGAAGGCGAAGAACATCCTGATCTCGGGCTTCTACCGCCAGGTCCGGACCATCAGCGGCCGCAGCAACGCCATCGGCACCTACGAGGTGTTCTTCGGCGACTACCGGAAGCTGTTCACGGCAGCGGACGACTTCGCCAGGGTCACGGCAGCCGACGTCCAGCGGGTCGCGCGGCAGTACTTCACCGAACAGAACCGGACCGTGGCCACACTCGTTCCCGAAGTCGAAGGCGAAAAGAAGTAGGAGGCCGACATGAAGAACATCGCCAGAAGTGCAGCCAGCCTCCTGTTCGTCCTCGTGATGGCCGTTCCTGCGTTGGCGCAGCCGGCGTCGCTGAAGTTCCCGCCCTACAAGAAGGTCGTCCTGCCCAATGGGCTCACCCTGCTCCTCATGGAACAGCGGGAGGTGCCGATCGTCAGCCTCAGCGTCGTCGTGCGCGCCGGCTCGGTCGCCGATCCCGCGGGCAAGGAAGGTGTGGCCTCGTTGACGGCGGCGCTCCTGCGCAAGGGCACGCCCACGCGATCGGCGGACCGGTTCGCGGAGGAACTCGACTTCATCGGCGGTTCGTTCGGGGCTGGCGTGTCGGTCGACTCGACGCAGGCGTCGGCCGAGTTCATGAAGAAGGACCTCGACAAGGGGCTCGATCTGGTCGCCGATGCGATGCTCCATCCCACGTTTCCCGCCGGTGAGGTCACGAAGCTCGTCGCGCAGCGGGTGGACGGGATCAAGGCGGCGAAAGACCGGGCCGCCGGCGTCATCGGCACCTATTTCAACGCGTACCTCTATGGGAATCACCCGTACGCCAGACCTGCGGGCGGCGACGAGACCTCCCTCGCGTCCGTCACGCGCGACGATGTCGCGCGCTTCTACGACACGCACTACGTGCCTTCCTCGACCGTGATGGCGGTGGTGGGCGACTTTGCCGCTGCGGACATGGAGAAGGCCATCGCGGCCCGCTTCGGCGCATGGCCCGCGAAAAAGGCGCCCGTCGTGTCGCTGCCCGACGCGGTGCCCGTGAAGGGACGCCGGCTGCTGCTCGTCGACAAGCCGGACTCGACGCAGACGTTCTTCCGTCTGGGCAACGTCGGGATCAGCCGGTCGAACCCCGATCGCGTCGTCGTCGAAATCGTGAATACGCTGTTCGGCGGGCGCTTCACGTCGATGATCAACACCGCGCTGCGCATCAAGTCCGGCCTCACGTACGGCGCCGGGTCGTCGTTCGCCCAGTGGAGGGCGAAGGGGCCGTTCGCGATCAACTCGTACACGCGGAACGCGTCCACCGAGCAGGCACTCGATCTCACGCTGGAAACGCTGAAGCAGCTCCACGAACGGGGCATCACCGAGGACGACCTGCTGTCGGCGAAGACGTACCTGAAGGGCCAGTTCCCGCCGGAGATCGAGACCAGCGACCAGCTTGCCGACGCGCTGGCGGGCCTGGTGGCCGACGGTCTCGACGAGCGCGAGATCGACACGTATTACGCGAGAATCGACGCCGCGACGATGGCCGACGTGAGCCGCGTCATCAAACAGTACTTCCCCCTCGAGAACATGGTGTTCGTCCTCATCGGGAAGGCATCTGAGATCGAGGGCCTTGCGAAGAAATACGCGCCCCAGGTGGACCGGAAGACCATCGGCGCGGCGGGCTTCTGAGAACTCATGACTACTCGACTCCTGACGTTGACTGCCATGCTGACCCTGGGGGCCGCCGCTGCGGCAGCTCAGGCTCCGCCGCCCGAGGTCACGATTCCTCGGGTGGACAGTCCTCCCGTGCTGGAGCGGTACCTGGACGGCCAGGCCGTGCCCCCGGGCCTCAAGGTGACCGGCTTCAAGCAGCGCGAGCCGGGGGACGGGGTGGATTCCCAGGTCGAGACCGACGTCTACGTGTCGTACGACGATCGGCATTTCTACGCGGTCTACCTCTGCCGCGACGATCCGGCCAGGATTCGCGCCAACCTGACGAAGCGCGAATCGATCATGGGCGACGACATCGTGGGCCTGGTGCTCGACACGTACGGCGACGGCCGCCGTTCGTACATGTTCCTGGTGAATCCTCTGGGCATTCAGATGGACGGCATTACGGCCGAAGGCCAGGACGACGACTACAGCTTCGACACGCTGTGGTCATCGGAGGGCCGGCGCACGTCGTTCGGGTACGCGGTGCTGATTGCCGTGCCGTTCAAGAGCCTGCGCTTCAGCACGGACAGCCGGCAGACCTGGGGTGTCGCGTTCGGCCGTATCGTGCCTCGTCTCAACGAATTCTCGTTCTGGCCGTACATTACCCGGCGGTTGGCGAGCTTCGGGCCGCAGATGGCCCGCCTCACGGGCCTGGAGGGCATCTCCCCGGGCCGCAACCTGCTGGTCATCCCGTACGGCAACTTCGCCGCCGATCGCATCCTGGAACCGGACGGCTACGTCACCGAGCGGTCGGCCCGGGTCGGCATCGACACGAAGGCCGTCATCAAGGACACGGTGACGCTGGATGTGACCGTCAATCCGGACTACAGCCAGGTCGAGTCGGACGAGCCCCAGGTCACGATCAATCAGCGGTTCGAGGTGTTCTTCCCGGAGAAGCGTCCGTTCTTCATCGAGAACGCCAGTTACTTCGAGACGCCCGTCAACCTCTTCTTCTCCCGCCGTGTGGCCGACCCACTGATCGGTGGCCGTGTGACCGGTAAAGCCGGCGGATGGGCGTTCGGCGGCCTCGTGATGAACGACGATGCGCCTGGAAGCCTCGTGCCGGAAAGCGACTCCCGCCACGAGAAGACCGCTGCCGTGGCGGTGCTGCGCGTCCAGCGCGAGTTCTCGAACCAGTCCCACCTGGGCGCGATAGTCACCGACCGCGAGTGGGGTCCGACCGCCAATCGGGTCTTCGCCGCCGACGGGCGGTGGCGGATCGACGACAACTGGGCCGTTGAGGGGCAGGCCGTGGGCAGCCAGACCGTCCCGGTCGAGGGCTCCGATCGCTCCGGTAACGTGATCGCGGCCAGACTGAGCCGCGAGGGGCGCGGCTTCGACTTCTCGACGGGGTACTTCCAGGCCAGCCCCGATTTCCAGACCGACCTCGGATTCGTCCGCAGGCGGGACATCCGGGAGGTCGAGTCCGAAGCCGACTACACTTGGCATTTCACGAAGGGCAACGTCCAGAACGTCGGCGTCGGCCTCGAAGGCAGCGCCATCTGGAACTTCGCCGGCGAACTGGAGGAGTGGACCGTCGAGCCCGGCGGCGAGATCCAGCTCGACGGCCCGACCGAGATCGGCGTCCGTCACTGGAACATCTTCGAGCGCTTCGAGGACACCGACTTCCGCCGTCAGTCCACCGTGGTCTATGCGTCGACGGAGCGGCTCTCCTGGCTCGGCCTGAACGGGTCCGCGGAGTGGGGCACGGCCATCAACTACTACCCGGCGGAGGGTCTCGATCCCTTTCTGGCCGATTCGATCGAGGCCGAGGTCGGATTCTCGTTCAAGCCGATTCCGCCCGTGCGGGTCGATCAGTCCTATCTGTATACGAAGCTCGATCTCAGGCACCAGGAGGGCGCCTGCCCCCGCTGCGCGGGCAGCCGGATCTTCTCGAATCACATCCTGCGGACCCGCGCGAGCTACCAGTTCACCCGTGAGCTCTCGGCCCGCCTGATCGTCGACTACGAATCGGTGCTCCCGAACGCGGCCCTCGTGGATCTCGAAGACGAGCGCCGGCTCGGATACGACCTGCTGGTCACCTACCTCGTGAATCCCTGGACGGCTGTGTACGTGGGGTACACGGACAGGTACGAGAACTGGATGCTGGATGCCATGTCCCGACCGGTCCGCCGGTCGGACGCGGCGAGCACGAACGTAGGCCGTCAGGTCTTCGTGAAGCTGAGCTATCTATTCAGATACTGACCGCCGCGTCGGCCGCTCGTCTGCGATCCTCGGGGCGGGGATTGGGGGTTGGTTCGGCCCACGCGTCCCGGCGCGGTCGGCGACCGCGCCCCACCACCTCGGGGGCGGTAGGACGGGCCGCATCGGGCACGGTAGGGCGGGCCTTATCGGGCACGGTAGGGCGGGCTCGCCGAGCCCGCCGGACACCCCGAGGACCACGAATGGGGACTGGGGACCTCCACAACTGGTCCCCGGTCCCAGCTCCCCGGTCCCTGTTGTCCTACCCGTTGAAATACAGATACGCCGCGAGAATCAGCAGCAGCACGACCCCCGAACTGATGACGTCCCCCCGGCCCCAGCTTCGCCGCGACTCCGCGCGGTGCTCGGCGGTCACCGTCGCGTAGGTCAGGCCCGTCAGTTTCGATTCGTCCGGCACCTCGGTCGCGTAGCTCACCGCGAACATCGCCAGCGTCGACACGACAAAAATGAACAGACTGTAGTACTGAAAGTAGATGTTGTTGACGACCCAGAGGAACGAGCCGACGGCATAGCCATGCTCGTAGCCGCTGAGGGCCAGGCTGATCGGGGTGTCCACGGCCAGTCGGAAGATCCCCAGGACGAAGCCGACGATGAGCGCGGTCAGACATCCCTTCGCGTTGAGCCGCTTGAAGAACACGCCGAAGAAGAAGACGGCGAAAATCGGCGGGGCGAGGTATCCCTGAACGCCCTGCAGGTACTCGTAGAGCCCCTTCGCCCCCTGGATGACGGGAATCCACGCGAGCCCGATCAGCACCATGACCGTCGTCGCGAGGCGTCCGACCCACACGAGCTGGTGCTGGGTGGCTTTGGGCCGGTGCTGCTGGTAGAAGTCCATCGTGAAGAGCGTCGAGCAGGCGTTGAACGTCCCCGCCAGCGAACTCATGAGCGCGGCAAGAAGGCCCGCCACGACGATGCCGCGCAGTCCGGCGGGCATCACCGCCTGCACCATCAGCGGAAAAGCAGCCTGCGCCGATGACGTCACGACGTTGCCGCCGGCGTCGATGATGGTTTCGAGGCCCGTGGCTCGACCGGTCTTCGCGAGCGCCAGGGCGATCATGCCGGGGATGATGAAGATGAAAACCGGAAGCAGCTTCAGGAACGACGCGAAGATGCTGCCGCGCCGCGCCTCCTGCTCGCTCGGCGCTCCGAGCGCGCGCTGAACGATGTACTGGTCCGTGCACCAGTACCAGAGGCCGATGATCGGCGCGCAGAACAGCATGCCCAGCCACGGGTAGTTCGTGTTGAAGTACCACGCCATGCGGCCCGCTTCCTTGACGGGCGCCCACGTGCCCTCGACGCCGGCGGGAATGAGCGGCTTCCACAGGTTGAACATGTCCGGGTCGAGCGCCGCACGCAGCTCACCCCACCCGCCGAGCTTCGACAGCCCGAAGACCGTGAGCATCAGCGACCCGACGACGAGGACCGCCGTCTGTACGGCCTCCGTGTAGGCGACGGCGCGCATGCCGCCGAGAACGGTGTAAAGCCCCGTCAGCAGGACGACGAGCACAGAACCGACCCAGAAGCTGTTGAGCGTGAAGCTGCCGATGTGGACGGTCAACTCCGGGAGCAGCGTCCCGAACACGATGCCGCCCGCGAAGATCCCGACGGCCAGCTTGGTCAGGACGTAGGCGACGAGCGAGATGAGCGAGAGGACCCAGCGCGCGGTCGGCGAAAACCGCCGCTCCAGGAACTCGGGCATCGTGTAGACGCGCGAGCGGATGTAGAAAGGCACGAGCACCCAGCCGAGCACGAGCAGGCACCAAGCGTGCAATTCGTAGTGCGCCAGCGCCACACCGCTGGTGGCCCCTGAACCGGCCAGACCGACGAGGTGCTCGGAGCCGATGTTCGACGCGAAAATCGACGCCCCGACCACCCACCAGCCGAGGTTCCGGCCGGCCAGGAAGTAGTCGTCGGCGGTGTCGCGGTTCTTGCGGATGGCCCACCACGTCAGAGCGGCCAGCCCGGCGAAGTACGCGAAGATGACTACCCAGTCGATCGTCGTCATGGACTTCCCCCACGGTCAACCCGATGTGGACCCTGTACACCCCAGGACGGCATCTCCCTCCGCAGTCCCGCTCGCGCAAGCCGGCAAAACGCACCTTGCCGGGAGTTCGACTCGTGCATGGCGCGGGGGCCCCTATCCCCACGCAAGTCACCCCCTCACGGCGCGTTTTGCAGACGGCCGCCGTCGGCCTGGCTCAAGGGACTGCTCCGTGACATGTCATCCTGGGGCTGTCGCGCCCGATCGGACCGGCGCATCTTACATCACCGCAGCCGTGCCCAGCGGGCTTCGAGCGCCGCGAGAGTCCGCTCCAGCGCCGGCACCGCTTCGCGGGCCTGCGTCGTCGGCCTCGCGTCGGCCGCCTGCAGCAGCGACAGCATGAACAGGAACTTCTGCTGCAGGCCGACGACGGTTTCGAGGTCGTCGGGTACCGCCGTGATACTTCCGTAGAGCAGGTCAGGCTCGGAGGGTGATCCGGCGCCACGCAGAGCGCGCCGCCCCTCCTGACGCGCGGCATCCCCCGAGCCAACCGCGAGCGCCGCATCGATGGCCTCGCGCATCTCCTGCGCACGCAGGTAGCCGCGGTAGCATCGCAGCGACAGGTCGGTTTGCAGGCGGAGATCCGCCTCACCGAGCGTGACGCGAGGGTCCAGTCGCACGTCGAGCGGACGCTCGTAGCTCTCTCCGTCAACCGTCAGCCTGACGGTGTACCGCCCAGGCGCCACGAACGGCCCGTGCGGCCCGCTCGGCGTGTTCCGGAACACGGCGGCGATGGAGTACTGCCGGGTCGCCCCGCGCGGTGGCGGGTATCGCAGGTCCCACACGAACCTGTGATGACCCGGCGATGTCGCGACCCGCTGCTCGGGCCTGAACCAGTAGGTCGGGTACGGCAGCACGGATACGTCGATCCGTTCTGGATCATCGCGGCTCGAAAACCGGCGGACGATGGCGCCGCCGGCGTCGACGATCTCGAGGGCCACGTCGGCGGCGGGCCGGTCGAGATAGTAGTCCAGCGTCGCGCCGTCCGGCGGGTTCTCGCCCGTCGGCTCCTCCGGGGGCAGCGGCGTGTCCGAAAACATGTTCCAGCGGACGCGCGTCGCCGGCGGCAGGCCGAAGAGATGGGCCCGCCCGGCTCCGGCGACCCTCGCCAGCTCCCGCAGCGGCTGGATGTTGTCCATGATCCAGATCGATCGCCCGTGCGTCCCCACCACCAGGTCGTCCTCGTGGATCATGAGGTCGCGGATGGACGACGCCGGCATGTTCTGGCGCAGCGCCTGCCACCGCGCCCCGTCGTCAGTCGAGAAGTACACCTCGCGCTCGCTCCCGGCAAACAGCAGCCCGGGCTGCTTCGCGTCCTCGCGGACCACGTTGACCGGCCCCATCTCGTGGAGGCCCGTGACGATGCGGGTCCAGGTCGCGCCGCCATCGTGCGTGCGGTAGACGTGCGGGCGCATGTCGTCCCGGCGTATGGCATTGACCGCCATGTACGCCGTCCTCACGCTGAAGTGCCCTGCCACGATCTGCGACACCTTGTCCCAGGCGCGAAGCGCGGGCGGCGTCACGTTCCTCCATGTCTTCCCGCCGTCGATGGTCACGTGCACCAGGCCGTCGTCCGTCCCGGCCCAGATGACGTTGACGTCGAGCGGCGACGGGCCGACTGCGTAGATGACCCCTCGCCTGGGCATGGCCGGGAGATCGGGCGTGCGGTAGTCGCCGACGCTGTCGGGCAAATCGGGCTTCTCGCGCGAGAGGTCGGGGCTGATGATCTCCCAGTCCTGCCCGCCGTTCGTGGTCATCCACAGAACGTTCGTCGCAAACAGCAGCATCGTCGGATCGGACGAATGGAACAGCAGCGGCATTGTCCGCAGGATGCGGTACTGCCCCGATCGGAGCGCCTCGGGCGCCACGTTCTGGGACTGCCCCGTCTTCTTGTTGAACCGTTGCACGCGGCCGCCGTACACGATGTCAGGATCCAGGGGGTCGGGAGCGACGTACGCGTACTCGTCAGCGCCGACGCCGATCCAGTCCCTGAAGGAGATCTGGCCGCCGTTGCCGCGGCTGGCGATGCCGATCGCGCCGCTCTCCTGCTGCCCGCCGTAGACCCAGTAGGGAAACTGGTTGTCGGTCGTCACGTGATAGAGCTGGGACGTGGGCTGGTTGTACCAGGAACTCCACGTCCGGCCGCCGTTGACGGACACGGTCGCGCCCTGGTCGGTCGTGAGCAGCATGATGTCCGGCTGCAGCGGGTTGATCCACAGCCGCTGCGGGTCGTCGCCGCCAGGCGCGCCTTTGAAGCTCGTCCACGTGCGGCCCCCGTCGTCGGACCGGTAGGCCGCCGTGCCCGCGGCGAAGACCACGTCGGGGTTCGCCGGATGCACCCGGATCTCCACACCGAGGCGCCGGTCTGTGCTGACCCGGGTCCAGGTCCCGCCGCCGTCGTCGGTCCGGTAGACGCCGCTGCCCGCGCCGGCGCTGACCAGGGCGTACAGGCGGTTCGGATTCGAACGGGACACATCGAAGAACGCTTTCCATCCGCCCGGGCCGGCTGCGGGCAGGCCGCCGGAGAGGCGCGCCCAAGTGGAGCCGCCATCGGTCGACTTGAACAGGCCGCTGTTCGGTCCAGAGAAGCTGGCGTTCTCCCACGGGCCCTCGCGATGTGCCCACATCGAGGCGTAGACCGTTCGCGGATCGACCGGATCGAACTCGACCTGCAGGCCCCCGGTGTTGCGGTCGATGTAGAGGACCTTGCCCCAGGTGCGACCGCCGTCGGTCGTGCGGAAGATGCCGCGCTCCTCGTTGGGGCCGTACGGATGGCCCATCCCCGCGACGAACACGACGGCAGGGTCGGTCGGGTGGATCACCAGGCGGGCGACCTGCTGGACGTCCGGCAGGCCGACGTGCGCCCATGTCCGTCCCCCGTCGGCCGACTTGAAGATGCCATCGCCCACGCCCAGATCCGGACGGTGGAGCCCTTCGCCGGTACCGACGTAGATCACGTCAGGGTTCGATGGCGAGACGGCGAGATCGCCAATGGACCCGGTCGGTTGGTCGTCGAAGATCGGGTTCCAGGTGCGGCCGTAGTCGTCGGTTTTCCAGACGCCTCCGTTGTTGACGCCCATGAAAAAGACGTTGGGCTGCGTCGGGATGCCCGCCGCGCCTACCGTGCGGCTCGCGCGAAAGGGGCCGATCAGGCGATACCGGAGGCCCTGGTAGAGAGATGGATTGGCGGCGGAGCCACCGTCCTGCGTGTGAGCCAAGAGGCCCGTACTGGTGATCAGGACCGCTGCCAGGACGACGTATCGGAATCGCATGTGTCGGTCTCCGTCGATTGACTCGCGGAGTATGGCACAAAGGAACTGACGGCGATCGGGTCCCGGGATCCGGGTCCCGGGCCTGCCTCGACGAAGCCGCGTCCGCGTGCGCGGCGAAGTCGGGTCCCGACTGTCGCGCCGCTGTCGTTTCGGAGTACAACAGCCACACATGGCGGCGCCACTTCACGAGTTCCTCCCCGGCCACGCGGATCCGTCCGCCGACGAGCTGCTCGAGCGGTTCCTCGACTACGTGACGAACATCGGCCTGACGCTCTATCCCGCGCAGGAAGAGGCCATCCTCGCAATCTTCGAGGACAAGAACGTCATCCTCAACACGCCTACGGGCTCGGGCAAGTCGCTGGTGGCCTCGGCCATGCTGTTCGCGTCGCTCGCGCACGACCGTCGGGCCGTCTATACCTGTCCCATCAAGGCCCTGGTCAACGAGAAGTGGATGGCGCTCTGCCGGGAGTTCGGACCGGAATACGTGGGCCTCTCGACTGGTGACGCCAGCGTCAATCGCGACGCGCCCATCCTCTGCTGTACCGCGGAGATTCTCGGCAACGTCGCCTTGCGCGAGGGCGCCGACGCGTGGGTCGACGACGTCGTGATGGACGAATTCCACTGGTACGCGGATCGGGACCGGGGGGTGGCGTGGCAGACGCCGCTCCTGACGCTGCCGAACTCGCGCTTCCTGCTCATGTCCGCGACGCTCGGCGACACACGCTTCTTCGAGGAGGAGCTGACCCGGCTCAACAGCTTTCCGACGGAGAGCATCAAGTCCGGGGAGCGGCCCGTGCCGCTGGAGTTCAGCTACGCCGAGATCCCCCTGGCCCACACGATCGAGAAACTCGTGGACGAGGAGAGGGTCCCCGTCTACGTGGTGCACTTCACCCAGGCCGACGCCGCGTCGAGCGCCCAGGACTTCACGAGCCTGAAGATCTGCACGCGGGACGAGAAGGCCGCGATCGCGTCGGCGATTGCCGACTACCACTTCACGAGCCCGTACGGATCGGACGTCCGCAAGTGGCTGAAGCACGGGATCGGCCTGCACCACGCGGGGTTGCTGCCGAAGTACCGCGTGCTCGTCGAGCAGCTCGCGCAGCGCGGCCTGCTCAAGGTGATCTGCGGGACCGACACGCTGGGGGTCGGCATCAACGTGCCGATCCGGACCGTTCTGTTCACGAGGCTGTGCAAGTTCGACGGGCGGAAGACGAGCATCCTCAGCGCCCGCGACTTCCATCAGATTGCCGGGCGCGCCGGGCGGAAGGGCTTCGACGACCAGGGCTACGTCGTCGTGCAGGCGCCGGAGCACGTCATCGAGAACATCAAGCTGAGCGAGAAGGCCGCGAAGGAGGGGAAGAAAGTCGTCAAGCGAAGGCCGCCCGAGCACAACTTCGTGAACTGGGATCTCAATACCTTCAAGCGGCTCATCGCGGCCCAGCCCGAACAGCTCGTGTCGCGGTTCCAGGTGTCGCACGGGATGCTGTTGAACGTGCTCAGCCGGAAGGGCGACGGCTGCCGGGCCATGCAGCGGATCATCAGGGACTGCCACGACACCGACGTGGCCAAGAACGCGCACCGGCGGCGCGCCTGGCAGCTCTTCAGGGCGCTGGTCGATCGCCGCATCGTCGAGTTCGTGCCGAAGACCGAGGAGGGATCCCGGCTGCGGGTCAACGTCGAGCTGCAGGACGACTTCTCGATGGACCAGGCGCTCTCGCTGTACCTCCTCGAGACGATTCCGCTGCTCGATCCCGCGTCGCCGGACTACGCGCTCGACCTGCTCACGCTCGTCGAGGCCATTCTCGAGAATCCCGAGATCATCCTCCGACGCCAGCTCGACCGGATCAAGGACCGCGCCGTCGCGCAGATGAAGGCCGACGGCGTCGAGTACGAGCAGCGCATGGAGGAGCTCGAGAAGCTCGAGTATCCGAAGCCCCTGCGCGATTTCGTATACGACACGTTCAACGCCTTCGCCGACAAACACCCGTGGGTCGGCGAGGAGAACATCCGCCCGAAGTCGATCGCGCGGGAGATGTTCGAGCAGTTCCGGTCGTTTGCCGAGTACATCTACGACTACGAGCTGCAGCGGTCCGAGGGCCTGCTGCTCCGCCATCTGAACAGCGTGTACAAAGTCCTCCGGAACACCGTTCCCGACTACGCGAAGTCGGACGAGGTCATCGACATGGAGCAGTACCTGCGGACGCTCCTGACGATGGTCGATTCGAGCCTGGCGGACGAGTGGGAGCGGATGCGCGACCCCGCGTACCGGCCGCCCGGCGCCGCGGCGACGGCCGTGAAGGAACTCCGGCCGCCTGGAGCCGAGGAGGCCGCCGCCGACGTCACGCGCGACACCAGGCGGTTCACCGCCGCCATCCGCGCGCGGATCTTCGCCTTCCTGCGGGGATGGTCCCGTCTCGACTCCGCGGCGGTTGACGTGCTCGACAGCCCGCGCGATGGCGACGACCAGGTCTGGTCGCCGGATCGGTTGAAAGCGCTGTGGGAGGCGTACCGCGTCGAACACGCGGACCTGCGTTTCGATCCGGAGGCGCGGAACCTCCGGCACACCTACGTCACGCCGGACGACTCCCGAGAGGTCTGGAAGGTCCAGCAGATGCTCGTCGATCCCGACATGCACAACGACTGGGCCGCGGAGTTCGAGGTCGATCTGGGGGCGTCGCGCGGTACCGGCGAGCCCGTGATCGCCCTGACGCGCCTGGGAAGCTTGGCCTGACAGACCCTGTTACCAGCGCACCGCCGGTTGCGGCGGCGGGCCTCATGGCGCCGACGTCTTCTCGGCCTGGCGGGCCTTTCGGTCCGTCGATGGGCAGTCATGGTGATGAACTCGCGCGCTCAGGCTGCGTGGCGAGGGAACAACGGCGGCCATCGAGCGCGGACGTGCGAAGAGGCCGTACGTGTGACTCGACCCACTCAGCGCCTCGCCGTCCTGAACGGGTTCAGCACCGACACGTCAAACGGTGCGAAGTCCTGGACGTTGCGTGTGACCACCGTGAGGTGATGCACGCGGGCGGTGGCCGCGATCATCGCATCTTCGTAGAGGGCGTCCGGCCTGCCGTGCATCAGCCTCGCCCACAGCCGGAATGCCGCGACGTCCATCGGCAGGACGTTCCATGACTCCGCGACCTGATCCAGCCATGACTCGATCTCGGCGGCCTTGATCGTGTCCTGCTGACGGGTCAGTTCGATGCCCGCCTGAATCTCGGCGAGCGTGACGGCCGACACGAACAGACGCCGGTCCTCCACCCCTTCCAGCCAGGCCAGAACGGCGCCATGAGGCCGCGGTTTGCGCAATTCCGAGACGACGTTGGTGTCGAGCAGGAACATGCAGGTCACTCCAGCGTCGCCGACCCGCGGCGCCTGGCGCTGCCCCGCTTCGGAATCGTCAGGCGCGTGCGACCGCGATCGGACAGCAGCAGCGACTTCAGGGTCGGGCGCGCCGACGTTTCGAGCCGGCGCCACTGCTCGACCGGCACCAGAACGGCCGCCTCGGCTCCCCGCTTCGTCACCACCTGAGGCCCTTCGGCCAGGCAGGTCTCGAGCAGTTCACTGAATCTCGCCTTCGCATCCTGAACCGGCCACGCGGGCATGACAGTCTCCTTCTGACTAGTCTTCTGACTAGTGTAACACGTCCACCGGTGGCCCGTATCAGTGGTTCGTTGTCGAAGTTCCGGAGCGCGGCGCCCGGTTCGCAACGGTTCCAGCGGGAGCACCAGGTCGGTCCGGGTATACTGTGACCGTTCGGCCTCACGACAGCACAACACAGCGGCGCGCGCCAGGGGCGGCTGCCCCGGCGCCGCGTCATGCAGATCGACAGGGCGCAGGAGACCCGACATGACCGAGAAACCCCAGGCAGAGCACGAGTGGCTGCAGAAGCTGGTCGGCGAGTGGACCTTCGAGGGCGAAGCCAACATGGGTCCGGACCAGCCCCCCTACCAGTCGTCGGGAACCGAGTCCGTCCGGTCGCTGGGCGGCATGTGGGCGATCGCCGAAGGTCTCGTCAGCAGCCCGGATGGCGAGATGACGTCGGTGATGACTCTCGGCTACGACCCGGCCCGGAAGTGCTTCGTCGGCACGTTCATCGCGTCGTGCATGACGCACCTGTGGATTTACGGGGAAGGCACGCTCGACAGCGCCCAGCGCGTGCTGACGCTCAGTGCCGATGGCCCGGGTTTCGACGGCGGCATGGCGAAGTACCACGACATCATCGAGATCGTCAGTGACGATGAGCGCACCTTGTCGTCCGAGATGCAGAAGCCGGACGGCACCTGGCAGCGTTTCATGCTGGCGCGTTACCGGAGGAAGCCGTAGGGCGGTCCCGCACGCTCATGCCCACCTACATCGCCCTGCTGCGCGGCATCAACGTCCTCGGCCGGAACACCTTGCCCATGAAGGAACTCAGGGAGGTGTTCGAGGCCGAGGGGTGTCGCCACGTCCGCACCTACATCCAGAGCGGGAACGTGATCTTCTCCTGCCCGGCAGAGGCGGCCCGTCGTCTGCCGGCGCGCGTCGCGGCGGCTGTGGCCCGCACGCGCGGCTTCGAGCCGCGCGTCCTCCTGATCACCGGCGCGGAGCTTCGTCGCGCCGCCGCGGGCAACCCGTTTCCCGAGGCCGACGCCAGCCCGCGAAGCGTGCACGTCTTCTTCCTGGCGCGTAGACCCCCGAGCCCGGACCTGGTGGCCATGGATGCGCGTCGGTCGCCGACCGAGCGCTTCGCCCTCGACGGCAAGGCGTTCTACCTCTACACGCCCGATGGCTTCGGGCCCTCCCGGCTCGGCGACCGCGTCGAGCGCCTGCTTGGCGTCGACGCCACGGCGCGGAACTGGCGCACGGTCACGACACTGCTTCGGATGGCAGGCCGCGCTCCCGCCCGAACGCCATAATGGCGAAGGTTTGGGCCCGCCCCCGGCGATGTTAGAATGCCCGGCACTGTTCCTCGCTCAGCTCAAGGAGCACCCCATGGCACGATTCCGTCGATTCACCGTTCTCATCATCGCCCTCGTTCTCGCGGCGACGTCGTGGCCCCGCGCCCAGGACACGGCGCAGCAGAAGCCGCCCGACCAGAAGCCTGCCGCCGCGGCCGGTGCCCAGAAGCCGGCCGAGCCGGCGAAAGAGCTTCCCGACGAAGCCAAGGCCTTCAACGCGGCCGCCGGCGAGACGAATCCGCTCAAGCGTGTGGAGGCGCTCGAGAAGTTCATCGCCGACTTCCCGAAAGCCACGCCGCAGCTCCTCAGCATGGCCAGGAGCCAGATCACCACGTCCGTGCTCGCCGCCTACAAGGACTCACGCGCGAAGTTCCTCGCCGGCACGGAGGCGGAGATCGCCGAGGCGGAGAAGCGAGCGGACACGACACCCATCTACTCCACGTACGCCAACCTCGCGTCTCGGCTGGTGAACGCGGGTATCTACTCCGAAGAAGCGGAGGAGTTCGCCAGAAAGGCGCTCGCGGACATGGACGAGCGCGCCTACATGGACATGCGCCGGAAGCAGTACGAGCGCACGCTCGCCAACTACGAGAAGATGACGGCGCAGGCCTCCCAGCCGAAACCGGCGGCGGCCGGTGGAGGACCCGCGACTGACAAGCCGGCGGCCGAACCGTCAACGCCCGCGCCTCCGCCCCCCGCCTACCGGTTCTCGACCAAGGGCGGGGTGACACAGGTCAGTCTCGCACCACCCGCGCCCCCTCGGCCGGCCACGCCGCCACGCCCGCCCACGCGGCCGGAGGCGCCCACGGACGATGACATGCGGGCCGCCTTCAAGTCGGTCCGCGCCTCCGCGCTGGCGACGCTCGGACAGATTCTCGTCAAGCGGGGCAAGGACGCAGAAGGCGTAAAGGCACTGAACGAGGCCTACGCGGCCAAGCCGGCCGCCAGCGCCATGGCGCCGGTTGCCCGAACGCTGGCCGAGGTCGCAAAGAAGGCCGGCAACGACGTCCAGCAACTCGAGTACCTGAGTGCCCTCGCACTCACGGGCCGCATCACGGCCGACGAGACCAAGGAACTCGAGGCCGTGTACAGCAAGACGCACAACGGCTCGCTCGACGGTCTCGAGACGATGCTCGACGAGCGCTACCGCCGCGATCACACGCGTTTCGCCGTCACCCCGTTCGCCCGGAAGGCCGGGGCGAGGTCGACCGGGAAGACCGTGCTGGCCGAGGTCTTCCCCGGCGCGGGTTGACCTCCGTGCGTGGGGGCGGGTCTCGCCTTCGATGCCGCGCACGAACGTTACACCCGGGACGACTTCATCCTGCTGAACTACCACGTCCACATTCCCCAGCCCGACCCGATGGTGAATCCTGCCACGGTCGCGCGACGGCAGTACTACGCCGTCAACAGCTCGCCCAGCTACTTCTTCGACGGTGACCGCGACGGCGGCGGCGGCAGCGCCGACAACGCGAAGTCGATCTTCGAGTCGAAGGTCGATCCCGCGATCGAGAAGCGTCTCGCCGAGCAGCCGGGGGCGCGCATCGCCCTCCAGGCGACCGCGGCGCCGGCGACGGTCACAGTCAGGGCCACGGTTTCCAGACTCTCGGCAAAGGCGGTAAAGCCGCGACTGCAGATCGTGCTCGCCGAGGAGTCGGTCACCTACAGCGGCGAGAACGGCGAACGCTTCCACCCCATGGTCGTGCGCAGCATGGCCGTCGACGCGAAGGCTGTGCTGGGGTTCGCCCTCCAGCCGGGCAAGGGCGGGACGTTCGAGTACACGTTCGACATCGCCAAGGCCGTCGCCGACGCGAAGGCCCACCTCGATGAGTTCGAGGTCAAGGAGCGGGACGGCCAGTACCGGTTCCGCCAGAAGAAGCACGAGATCACCGGCAACCTCGTGGTCGTGGCCTTCGTGCAGGACGAGGAATCGAACAAGGTGCTCGAGTCGGTGTACGTCGTGCCGGCTGGCGCCAAGGCCGCCCGCTAGCACGGGGCTAGCCCGCTGTGAAGGCCCAGACCGGGCGAGGTGGGGCGCTCGCTCCACCTCGCCGGCCGGCCCGGCCCCGCCGCGTGCAGCGGCCTCAGCGCTCTGCGCGCTCGGCCAGCCGCGCGAGGGCGTCCGTCACCGCCTCCTGCAGCTCCGGATCCGCCGTCGCCTCGTGGAACGCCCTGAGCCACGGCACGGTGGCCGGTGTCCCTGCCTCACCGAGCATGTAGAGCACGTCTCCCGTCGCCTCGCGCCCGGTGCCGGCGATCCGCTCCCAGAGCCCGGACTCCGCGGTGGCCGCCACCTCGGGCGCGATCTCGATGAGCCGCTCCAGGGCGGCCATGGCCCCGAGCCGGACGGTCATCGTCTCGTGTGCCACGCGGTCGAGGACTGTGGAAAACACCCGCCCGGCCTCAGCCATCATGTCCGCCACGGCTGCGGCCTCGCCCCCGTCGAGCAGCCGACCGATAGCGGCCGCATCGGGCTCGGTGCTCGCCAGCGCCCGGCGAATCTCGTCGACCGAGATCGCCCCCGTCGAGCGGTAGTGACGGCCCACCAGCACCGTCGGCACCGAGCGAACGGCGTCGCGCGTCGCCATTTCGGGCAGCAGGTCCACGTCGACGACCACGAGTCTCGCCGCCGGGTTTTCATCGAGCAGCCCGAACAACGCCCGCGTCGCGACCGGACAATGCGGGCAGTGCGGCGACACGTAGAGGTGCACGTCCGCGTCGCCTGAACCGGGCTCGCGGGCGAGTGCGGATCGGGAGGCGTCCGTCACGCATGGAGATAAGCGGCGGACGCACTCCAGAAAGGGCGCCAGTTCGGTCCCGACAGGGACGGCCAGGTACCGCACGCGACGGCTCACGTGCATCGATGGAGCCTCGGCGCCTGGCCTCCGGTCGATGGCCAGGCCCACGCGCGGCGCGAGCGCCGCGAACTGCCTGGCAAAAGCTTCGACACGTTCGCTCCTCGTGTCGTCGCTCAGCAGCACGTGCAGCGTCACGTGGCCGTCGAGCCCGTCGTTCCACGCGCGGATTGACGCTTCCTCAGTCTGGTTGAACACGACTGCTCCTCAGAGACCATCATTCTACAGGCGGGCCCGCAGGCCGCGGCATGGCTCGTCTGTGACCCTCGGTCGAGGCGTGTACCACCGGCCCTGTCGGCGCCCGTTCCAGGCGTCTGTGCCGTGCAGGACCGCATCCCGGATCCCGGCTCCCGGATCTCGAGGCCCGGTCTTCGTGTACCGGTCATCCCCCGGACCGTGATAACGTTCTCCGCGTCGGCCGCCCCTCGCCTGCCTGACGGAGAACTGTTGCATGCCTACGCCCACCACCCTCGCCCTCGTCGTCGGCAACCGAGGGTTTTTCCCGGCGCATCTGTGTGAAACAGGCCGCCAGGCCGTTCTTGAAGCCCTGGCAGCCGAAGGGTTCCAGTCGGTTGCTCTGGCTCCGGACGCAACGCGCCACGGCGCCGTCGAGAGCCTCGAGGAGGCCCGGGCGTGCGCGGACCTGTTGCGCGCCCACCGAGACGAGATCGACGGCGTGCTGGTCACGCTCCCGAACTTCGGCGACGAGCGGGCGGTGGCCAACACCCTCCGCTGGGCCGAACTCGACGTGCCGGTCCTCATCCACGCGTTCAGCGACGCGGGCGACCGGATGACCATCACACACCGGCGCGATGCCTTCTGCGGCAAGATGTCGGTCTGCAACAACCTCCGGCAGTACGGCATCCGCTACTCCCTGACGTCGCTGCACACCGTCGACCCGGCATCAGCGTCCTTCCGAGACGACCTCCGCCGCTTCGGCGCGACGTGCCGCGTGGTCCGCGCCCTCAGGCACGCGAGGATCGGCGCTCTTGGCGCCAGGCCGGCCGCTTTCAACACGGTCCGCTACAGCGAGAAACTGCTCGAGCGGTCGGGCATCAGCATCGAGACCCTCGACCTGTCCGAGGCGCTCGGGTGGATCGCGAAGATGCCGGACGCGGAGCCGGAGGTCAGGGCCAAGCTCGACGCCGTCATGGGCTACACATCCGTAAAGGGAATCCCGACGCTGAGCCTGATGAAGATGGCGAAACTGGGCGTCGCCATCGATCGCTGGGTGCGGGACAAGCACCTCTCGGCCACGGCCATCCAGTGCTGGACGGCGCTCGAGGAGTTCTACGGCATCGTTCCGTGCACGCTGATGAGCATGATGTCCGACTCGCTCCTGCCCAGTGGCTGCGAGACGGACGTGGCCGGTGTCGTCGGCATGTACGTGCTGCAGGCGGCCTCGCAGAAGCCCGCCGCCCTCCTCGACTGGAACAACAACTACGCCGACGATCCCGACAAGGCCGTCGTCTTCCACTGCTCCAACCTGCCGAGGGCTTTCTTTGCGGAGCAGCGGATGGACTACCAGGAGATCATCGCGGGCACCGTCGGCCGCGAGAACACGTACGGCACGATTGTCGGCCGGGTCGCGCCCGGGCCGTTCACCTACTGCCGCGTCTCCACGGACGAGATCAGGGGCGCGATCGCGGCGTACGTCGGCGAAGGGCGCTTCACGGACGATGCGCTCGACACGTTCGGCGGCTACGGGGTCGTCGAGATCCCGCGCTTCCAGGACCTGTTGCAGTACATCTGCCGCATGGGGTTCGAACACCACGTGGCCGCGACACGGGAAACCGTGGCAGAAGCCATCGAGGACGCGCTCGAGACGTACCTCGGGTGGGAAGTGTACAGACACGTGTAGGGACCGGGGACCGGGGATCGGTTGAGCCAATCCCCGCCCCCCGAACCCGGGACCGAGGGACGCTGTCATGCCCAGACGCAAATACACGATCGGCCTCGACTACGGCACCAACTCCGTCCGGGCCCTCGTGGTCGATGTCGCGACCGGGCGGGAGGTCGGGACCGCGGTCTGGAACTACGAACACGGCGATCACGGCGTCATCCTGTCGCGCGATCCGAATCTCGCCCGCCAGCACCCGGCCGACTACGTGACGGGCGCTCAGATCTCGATCGCGGGAGCCCTCGCGCAGGCCAGGAAGGCCGTTCGCGCGTTCCGGCCGGAACAGGTCATCGGCATCGGCGTCGACACCACGGGCAGCACCCCCCTGCCGGTCGACCGTCGAGGTCAGCCGCTCGCCCTCCAGAATCGCTTTGCGAAGAACCCGGCGGCCATGGCCTGGCTGTGGAAGGACCATACCGGCGTCGCCGAGGCGGCCGAGATCACGGCGCTGGCGTCGCGACTGCGGCCGCAGTACCTGGCGAAGATCGGCGGAACCTACTCGAGCGAGTGGTTCTTCAGCAAGATCCTCCATTGCTGCCGCACGAACCCGGTGGTGTTCGACGCGGCCCATCTCTGGGTGGAGATTGCGGACTGGATCCCGGCCATGCTGACCGGGACCGAGCGCCCCGAACGTCTCGTCGCCGGCGTGTGCGCCGCGGGCCACAAGGCCATGTACAGCGACACGTGGGGAGGCTACCCCGACGCGGAGTTCCTCGCACGACTCCATCCGAAACTCGGCGACCTGCGACCGCGGCTCCGGCCGCGGGCCTATTCGGTCGACCAGGCCGTCGGCGGGTTGACCGAGGAGTGGGCGAAGCGGACGGGCCTGCGCGCCGGTATACCCGTGGCGGTCGGCGCGTTCGACGCGCACCTCGGGGCCGTCGGGGCCGGCGTGTCGCCGGGAACGCTCGTCAAGATCATCGGGACGAGCACCTGCGATATCACCGTGTCGCCGCGCGGCAAGCCGCTGCAGGACGTCCCCGGACTCTGCGGCATCGTCGACGGCAGCGTGATGCCGGGGTTCTTCGGTCTCGAAGCCGGCCAGTCGGCCGTGGGCGACATCTTCAACTGGTTCGTCTCGTACCTGCAGCCGGGCGGCGCCAAGGGCACGCACGAGGCGCTGGCGGTCAGGGCCGCGCGAATCCGGCCGGGCGAGTCGGGCCTGCTGGCGCTGGACTGGAACAACGGCAATCGCACGATCCTGGTCGACCAGCGGCTCACCGGGCTGCTGGTGGGGCAGACGCTCTACACGGAGCCCGCCGAGATTTACAGGGCGCTCATCGAAGCCACCGCGTTCGGCGCCCTCGCCATCATCGAGCGGTTCGAGGACTACGGGGTCAGCGTGAAGCAGGTCGTCAACTGTGGGGGCATCGCCGAGAAGAACGCGCTCGTCATGCAGATCTACGCCGACGTGACCGGCCGTCCCATGCGCATCAGCCGGTCGGCCCAGACCTGCGCGCTCGGCGCGGCCATCGCCGGCGCCGTCGTGGCCGGGCAGGCCGCAGGAGGGCATGCCACCTACGCCAGCGCCCAACGGGCCATGACCGGCCTCAAGTCCCGGATCTACACGCCCAAGCCCCAGGCCCACGCGGTGTATCAAGAGCTGTACCCCCTGTACCGCACGCTGCACGACGCGTTCGGCACCCAGTCATGGCAGGGCTCGCTCTACCACGTCATGAAGCAGCTCATCGACATCCGGAGCCGCGTGCGCTGACCTTTGACAGGAAGAGGTGGCATTCGATCTTGCCGGGCTCCTCGCCCGGGAGAGGCGCGTCGTCTTTTCGGTAAGATAGCCCGATGCTGGAAAGCCTGAAGCAGCAGGTGCTCGCCGCCAATCAACAGGTCGTGCGAGCCGGACTCGTCACGGGAACGTTCGGCAACGTCAGCGGCATCGACCGCGAGCGCGGCCTCGTCGTCATCAAGCCGTCTGGCGTCGCGTACGACATCATGACGGCGGGGCAGATGGTCGTCGTCTCACTCGAGGGGGGCGACGTCGTCGGCGGGACGCTTCGTCCCAGCTCGGATACGCCCACGCACCTGGCTCTCTACCGGGCATTTCCCGGCGTTGGAGGCATCGTCCACACGCACAGCCTGTACGCCACCGCCTGGGCGCAGGCGCGTCGCGAGATCCCGGTGTTCGGCACGACGCACGCCGACTACTTCAACGGTCCCGTTCCGTGCACTCGCCCGATGACCCCGGCGGAGATCGAGCACGAGTACGAGCTGAACACCGGCCTGGTCATTGTGGAACGCTTCAACGGGGTGGATCCGTCAGAATTCCCCGCCGTACTCGTCTCCAACCATGGTCCGGTCTGCTGGGGAGCCACGCCGGACGAAGCCGTCGACCGCGCCATCGCCACCGAGTACATCGCCAGGCTCGCGACCGAAACGCTCGCTGCCAATCCGCAGGCCGCCCCGATAGACCAGGTACTGCTCCGGAAACACTTCGAGCGCAAACACGGTCCGGCAGCGTACTACGGGCAGGGATAGGGAAACGGACAGGTCGGGAACCGGGAGTCGGAGAACAGGGATCGGGGACCGGGGATCGGGGACCGGGGACCGGAGATCGGCTGTGGATGTCCCCTGGCGCCACCCCACGTCATTCCCGCGGAAGCGGGAATCCAGAGCTGGATTCCGGGCTTCGCTTCGCGCTCCCGGAATGACGTTCTCCAGGTCGGCGCTCGAGGCTTCCAGCCCTCGGCGATGCCAGGCAGGCACGGAGAAGCGGACACGAGCCGGGTCAGGACGTCGCCGCCAGCAGACTGAGGGCGTCGACGTCGAACGCCGACGGGTCGAGGGCCTCGACGATGCTCGTCCCGGGATCCCCGTAGGGATCGTCGGACGCCTCAGCCCACAGCCGGCGCGTCTCCGGATCCGGCAAGGGCTGACTGCCCGAGTCGAACAGCACCTTCACCGTAGGCTGCGACGGGTCAGGACCGTCGTTCGCCACGACGACCGCCACCTCGTTGGTCGACAGGCGGACGAGCGATCCCGGGGGGTACACGCCCATCAGGTCGATGAAACGACGCACGAGGTGCTGGTCGAACTGCTTGCCGTCGTTGCGCCGCATCACCTCGATGATCCGGTCCGTGGGAAATGCCTGCTGGTACGACCGTTTCGATCGCATGGCGTCGTAGACGTCGGCAATCCCGACGAGTTGCGTCGCGAGGTTCAGTCCAGGCCGCTGCAGGCCGAACGGGTAGCCGGTCCCGTCGAGCCGCAGGTGATGCTCGAAGGCCACGACGGGCGCGATGCGGGGCATCTCGGCCGCCGAACGCAGCATTTCCGCGCCCTCGACCGGGTGCCGCTTCATGATGTCGAACTCACGATCCGTCAGTTTGCTGGGCTTGGTGAGGATCTCGAGCGGCGTCTTGACCTTGCCGATGTCGTGCATCAACCCGGCCAGGCCGAGCGCGCGCAACTGCGACCCTTCGACGCCGAGCGAGCGTGCCTGCGCCATGGTCAGGATGGACACGTTCACCATGTGGGTGAACGTGTACTCATCGTGGCTTTTCATTCCTGTGAGTCCGATCATCAGGCCCATCGAGTCGCCGACGGCCTCGGCAAGCTGATCGACCGTCTCGCGCGCCAGCAGCGTGTCGGCGCGCCCCTCTGCCAGCGCGTTGTCCCACACGGCACGAGCCGACTCAACCGACCCGCTGTACACCTGGCGGGCCGACACGAAACTGGATCCCCACCGGCCAGCCGTGCCGTCGACGGGGATGCGTCCGGCCCTGAGGTGCGCGAGCACGAGGAAGTCTACAGTCGCGTCAGACGCGGCGGCGTCATCAACTGCCGTCCGGTCCTCAGGCCGGGCGATGGCCGCGGCGTGCACGAACTGCCTGACCTCCTCCTCGGTCACGCCCCGCTCGAAGATCACCCGATGGACGCCCAGCGCCTGCATGTCGCGGATGAGCTCGGTCCGGTAGGCGCTCGCCCGAAGCAGGGGAGTGTCGTCGGCGATAACCTCTCCGCCGAGGAATCCGATGAGCACCGCCTTCTCGGTCTGATAGAGCGGCCCGAGCGCGGCAACGAGCGCCCGGCAGTGCTCGGCGACACTCGGGTGGTCGCTGGAGTACATGCGCGCGGCGTTGAGCGCGCCGCTGAGCCGGTGAACGACTTCTTCGAATCGCTGCAGCCGCACTCCCCGATCCATCATGCGTGGCTCCCACCGGGCAGATCGGGTGATCCGATCGTGCGCAGCGCGTTCTTCGCGGCGCTCCGGAATTTCATCGTGCGGAGCGGCGTCCGCCAGGACCCGCGCTCGGACACCTGCCGCAGCGCTGACGCGGCCTCGGGACCGCCCGTCTGCTTCAGACCGTCGATGACCGCGAGGTACACCTGCGGCTCCACGGCAGCTTGGTCGAGGTACGACACGAGGCGCCGGAGGACCGGCACCAGCCCCCGTCCCGACACCGCGACGAGCTCGCCGACGAACGCAAGCTGTTGGTCGGCGTCGGCACGTGCGATCCCTCTCGCCAGCACCTCATGCGCTCGGTCCGCTTCGGCCGTGGTCAGCGCCCGGAGCGCTTCCTGGCGCACGTCCTGACTGGCGTCGGACAGAAGCGATTCGAGCGCGCCGAGATGGTCCGTCGCAGATCCCACGTTCAGCAATCTGATCGCAGCCGTCTTCAGTGACGTCTCCGTCGAACCGAGCATCCGGCGGAGGGCCTCACGTCCCTCCTTCCCGAACTCTCCGAGCGCTGACTCGAGGCGCGCGCGCACGGCAGGCTCCTTGGCCGTGACCCACCGACGCACGATTCGGGGGATCAGGGCCGGACCGACGGTCAGGAGGAACCTGATCTGCCCTACAGGGGCCGCCGTTCGAGCATCCTCAAGCGCCGCCAGGGCATCAGCGCACGCCGGCGAGTCTCTGAGCAGCGTGTGGGCGTGGGTCGCGGCCTCGGCCAATTCTCCCGCGGTCGCCGCCCTCACCGCACCCATCAGAGCGGCCGCAAGCCGCCCGGCCGTGGCCCAGTCACCGGGCTCGGCGGCCTCGTTGATTCGGCCGATCAAGATACCGACCACGACGCGGAACTGGGCGGGATCCTGCTCGATCCGCGCGAGGTCCTCGATGAGCCGCAGGTCCAGATCCTCTACCGCGCCGTCGTCCAGCGACTGCACCCATGCGGTGATGCGCTCCGGCGGATCCTGGCTCAGGCGCCCCGCCTCCTCGCTGCGGCGTCTCGCGGTTTCGAGTTCCCGTTCGTACGCGTCCGACACGAACTGCCGATCCGACAGGGACTCCAGCTGCCGTTCCAGGTCCGTCCACCCTGCCACCGCGTCCGGTGAAATACC
This sequence comes from uncultured Vicinamibacterales bacterium, assembly GCA_964481395.1. Classification (GTDB taxonomy): domain Bacteria; phylum Acidobacteriota; class Vicinamibacteria; order Vicinamibacterales; family JAKQTR01; genus JBFMFH01. Next base: position 22,332 of record CAYZYG010000009.1, on the reverse strand, counting down.
GGCGACACTGGCACGCGCCATCGGCAGGATGGCCGACCGCCGCTGCGCGTCTGGCGCGAGCGACGTGAAGACCTCGATCAACCGGTCCGACGGCCGGTCCCCAATGCTCATCGCCGCCGCCAGGAACCGGGCCACCGTCGTGTCGGACATCCGCTCGATGAGGGACGCGACCACGTCGACGGCCCCCACCAGCGCCGTGGGTTTGCCCCGCTCCCCGAGCAGCCCGGCCATCTGGCTCTCGGTGAGGTGTTCGCCGATGCGCGCAGCGTTCCGCATCAGATGGTCGAAGCGGTCGGCCTGGGTCATCCGGATGAGCTGCGCCCCGGCGCGGAGTTCGGCAATCAGGGTCGCCACGGCGGCTTCGTCGCCGACCGCCCTCTCCAGCGCCGCCAGGAGAATGGCGTAGGGGTCGTCCGCGAAGGACGACCCGACGCCCGCTGCCTCGAGATAGTGGTTGATGACGCCGGCCAGCTCGGCGAAGTCACCGCCGACACGTCCCCGCAGCATCTCGCCAAAGTCGATTTCGAGAATCACGGGGTCCGAGTACCGGAGGGCCATCCACCTGCGCTGGATGCCGCCCGTGGCGCTGATGTCCTCCGGCGGCAGCGCCAGCAGTTCGAACAGCGCGCGCCAGGCCTGGGTGCCGGCGCTGCCCCGGAGATTCAGGGCCCCGACACGGTGGCGGTGCAGAATCTCGGCCAGCTCGGCGATGGCCGTCTCCCGGCTCTCGAGCGGCTCGCCCCCCACGAGGAATGCGTCCGGCAGGATGGTGAGCGCCAGGGGACGCCCGGCCGCCGCGCTGCGTGCGGCCGCCGCGACGTGTTCCAGCGACGTGCCGACAGCAGGATGGGCGGGCGGGTAGAAGCCGACCACGCGGGCGGCACTTCGAAACGCCCGCGCGAACTGCAGGATCTGAGTCTCCACGGACGCGGGGGTCTGGCTGATGCCGGCTGACATGCTCGTTCGCTCTACTCGGCGCTCCTGTGGCTTCGACCGGTGTCAGACCTCGCGCGGAATCTCGACCGCCCCGGCGGACGATTGCCGCGTGCACAGGGGGCCACCCGTGGGACACTCCACGCTAACTGCTGTATCGGCGTCCGCCAGACGGGACTTCAAAGGATGCGGGATCGGAAGCGGCCGCTCCGCGAAGGAAGAGCGAAGCTCCGGCGTGCTCAGGAATCAGGGCATGTCGCGCTTCAGGACGGCCAGATACTCGCGGTAGGCCACGCGGGCCCGGACCACATCGGCGTGCTCGACTTTGAGTTCGAGGGCCGTCCGGGCGATCTCCTGCTCCTCGCTCAGGGCAATGGTGCCGTCCACCGACGACACGGCGAAGAGGCAGTCGATGAGGGCCAGCTTCTGTTCGTAGCTGGCGAGCGTGTTGAACTCCCTCGTCACGAGAAAGTCCTCGGTTCCGCCGAAGAGCTGGTTCTGGCTGCGCGCGATCTGGACGACGATGATGGCCTGCTCCTCGGGAAGCCCGCCCCGCTCCATCACAATCCGCTCCATCAGACGCGTCTCGGCGTCGCTGACCTCGTGGTCGGCGATGGCCACGCGACCGAGGATGTACGCGAACGCGGCGACGTACCGCGCGCGGTCGGGCTCCATGTGCTGCAGGGCATCGACGATGCGCCGCACGGTATCGGTGTTGCCGGACCGGCCCTGGTCGCCCCCGCGACCGAAACCCAGCATCTTCAGGATCGACATGCCTTCATCGTCTCACGAATCCGGGAATCCCCGTTCGATCCTCCTCCGTGTTTGCTACACTGCGATGACGCGCCGTGCCCCGCTTCCGGCACTCGCGTAGAGGAGTGGCCATGTTCAGACCGATCACCGCCGTCGCCTTCGCGATCTGCCTGATGCTGATGGTCCCGTCGTCCGGCCTCGCGGCCGACCGGGAGGACGTCATCAAGGTCGTCACCGAGGCGTACATCAACGGCGTCCACATCAAGCGCGATGCCGCCGCCATGCGGGCCGGCTTCCACCCCGACTTCCGCATGCTCGTCCTCGGCGGCGACGGGAAGATGTCCTTCGTGACGCTCGCGGACTGGGCCGGGCGTATCGAAAAGGCCGCCGCCGATCCTGCGGCGCCGAAGCCGCCCGCCATCAAGTACGACTTCACCCAGGTTGACATACAGGGCACCGCCGCCGTCGTCCGGGTCGAGATCTGGCGGGACGGCGTCCACACGTTCACCGACTACCTCTCGCTCTACAAGTTCCCGGAGGGCTGGAAGATCGTCGGCAAGATCTATTACACGCATCCGAAGTAGAGGGCTCGCGCGCCCATATGCCCCCGGACGGCATACCGCTCCTCCACCGGCTCTTCGACGAGGTCGCCGGGCGCTGCCCGAACCGCGTGGCCGTCGACGTCCCACCGGGACGGGGGCGGCGCGATCGGCAGCAGATCACCTACGCGGCGCTCCGCCATCAGGCGGACGCCGTCGCCGAATCCCTGGAGAGCCTGGTCGCTCCGGAAGGCCTCGTCGCTGTCTTTCTCGGCCGTGAAACGCCGGCGTTGTACGCGGCGCAGATTGGCGTGATGAAGGTCGGCGGCGCCTTCACCTGCCTCGATCCGGTGTTCCCGGACGAACACGTGCGCCGCATTCTGGACGATGCCGATCCCGCGGCGGTCATCACCAGCGAAGAGGGCCAGGCCAGGCTGACGGCGATCGGGGCCCGGCCGCGACCGGTCGTGGTTCCCCGAGGCCTGCCGCCTCCCGTCCGGTCGCTGAACGGCCGCGACGGCGATCTCTCCAATCTCGCGTACGTCATCTACACCTCGGGCACGACAGGCGAGCCCAAAGGCGTGATGATCGAGCATCGCGGCATCGGCAATCTCGTGGCGTCCGATCTCGAGTACTTCCGTCTGACGCCGAACGAACGCGTCGCGCAGTGTTCCTCCCCGGCCTACGATTCGTCGCTCGAGGAGAGCTGGCTCGCGTTCGCCGCTGGGGCAACACTCGTACCGCTGGACGACGACACCGTGAGGCTGGGGCCGGATCTCGTCCCCTGGCTCCGCCGGGAACGCATCACCGTCTTCTGCCCGCCGCCGACGCTCCTTCGCAGCATGGGCTGCAGCCACCCCCGGGCCGAGCTGCCCGATCTGAAGCTCGTCTACGTCGGCGGTGAGGCGCTGCCGGCGGATCTGGCCGACCTCTGGTCTGAGGGCCTGTGGCTTGAGAACGGATACGGTCCGACCGAGTGCTCCGTTACCGTCGTCCGCGGCCGTGTTCGGCCGGGAGAGCCCGTGACGATCGGATGGCCCGTCCGGGGACATCGTGCCTTCGTGCTCGACGATGCGCTCGAGGAGCTGCCGGACGGGGAGCCTGGCGAGCTGTGCCTTGCCGGGCCAGGACTGGCTCGCGGGTACAGGGGTCGCGAGGCCGTCACCGCGACGAAGTTTCCGGTCCATCCCGTTCACGGACGGATCTACCGCACCGGGGATCTCGTTCGCCGCAATGGCCATTCCGCCCTCGAGTATCTGGGACGCATCGACGGGCAGGTGAAGCTCCGCGGGTATCGGGTCGAACTCACCGCCATCGAGGCGCACCTCGCGGCGCTGCCCGGCATCCGCGCGGCCGCGTGCCGCGTCCAGGGTTCGGGCGCACGCCAGGTTCTCGCCGCCCACATCGTCCCGAACGGTCCGCTGGGGCCGGTCGATACTGCCGCGCTGAAGACCGCGCTCCGACGCGTGCTCCCGGAGTACATGGTTCCGAACCGGTTCGGCGTGACGGCGGATCTGCCAACGACCGTCGGCGGCAAGCTGGACCGGAAGTCGTTGCCGGACCTTCCGCCTGAGAACGGCAACGGCCGTGAGGCTGTCGTCGGCGCGCGTTCCGATGACGAACGGGCTGTCGCGGCCGCGTTCGCGGCCTCGCTCCACCATGACGGCCCGCTATCGGTTGACGACGATTTCTTCCTCGATCTCGGCGGCGACTCTCTGGCCGCCGTGGCGGCCGTCTGCGAGTTGCGTGACGCGGGAGTGGCCGGGGGGGCTACGGCCACGGTCCGCGACTTGTACGAGGCGCGGACCGTCGCCGCGCTCGCCGCACGGATGCGCGCGCGGAAGAGCACGGCGCTGTCCACGTTGCCGCCCCGCGCGGGAGGTCCCCAGCGAGCGGGCCGCCCCGTTCTCTCGACGACGATCCAGTCGGTCTGGCTCGCGCTGAGAGTCGTCGCCGTGGGCGCGGTGCTGGCCTTCGCAGCGTTCGAGATCCTGCCATGGGCCCTGAGCAACGTTGGCCTCGTCGGGGTGGTCGCCGCGATGCCGGTGGTGATCGTGCTCGCCACGCTGGCACGGCTCCTCGCCTCCGTGCCGCTGACCCTGCTGGTCAAGCGGCTCGCCGTGGGTCGGTACACGCCCACGCGCGCGCCGGTGTGGAGCGGTTTCTACACCAGGCACTGGATTGTGGTGAGCACGGCGCAGTCGATCCCCTGGCGGTGGATCGAAGGCACGCCGGTGCTGCCCTTCGTTCTGCGGTGCCTCGGCGCGCAGATCGGGAAGCGCGTCTACATCCACCGCGGTGTGGACCTGCAGCGTGGGGGGTGGGACCTGCTCTCGATTGGAGACGGCGCCACGCTCGCGCAGGACAGTGGCGCCCGGCTCGTCGAGCGCGAGGACGGCCACGTCGTCATCGGGCCAATCCACATCGGCGCCGACGCGACGCTCGACGTGCGGGCTGGCATGAGCCCCGGCAGCGCGGTCGGACGCGGCGGGTTTCTGGCACCACTCTCGTGGCTGCCTGCCGGCCAGTCCGTCGGTGACCACGAGCGGTGGACCGGGGTGCCTGCGACCAGGACCGGCGAGGCACCGCCGGCACCAGACGTGACGCGCGGACGCGAGATCGGGCCAGTCGGCTACACGCTGCTGGCCATCGGTGGCCGCACGGCGGCGACGTTGGCGTCGTGGATCCCGATCGTCCTCGGGATGATCGCTGCCGCGGCCCTGGTGCCCGACCTGGATTCGCGGGTCCTGGCGTGGCTGGAGCATCCGGCAGTCTCGGCGCGCGGCGTGGTGATCGTCATCGCCGGAGCGTTCGTCGTCGTGGCCGCGAGGCTCGTCACGCAGGGCGTCGTCATGCGGCTCACACGCCCCATCTCGCCCGGCGTGGTCAGCCAGTGGAGCGCCGAGTCCATCCGAATCTGGACCAGAACGGGCATCGTCGACGCGGCCAGCCGCTGGTTGAGTGGAGGCCTGTTCTGGCCGTGGTGGCTGCGCCTGGCAGGGATGCGCATCGGCAGGAACTGCGAGGTGAGCACGATCATCGACGTCCTGCCCGAAACCGTGTCGATTGGCGACGAGAGCTTCTTCGCGGACGGTATTTACTTCTGCGCGCCCTGGCGGCATCGCGGCACCGTGACGATCGCCGACACGAGCCTCGGACGGAGCACCTTCCTCGGCAATCACGCAGTGGTGCCCGCCGGCCACGCGTGGCCGGCAGACCTGTTCATCGGAGTCGCCACCGTCGCGGATGCCGACGTGGCCCGGACCGACAGCACGTGGTTCGGCGTGCCGCCCATGGAGCTGCCGCGCCGTGAGGTGGTCACCGCCGATCGCAGCCTCACCCATGACCCTGACGCCCTGCGCTATGCGACCAGATTCTTCTGGGAGTCTCTGCGCCTGGGCCTGCCGGTCGTGCCGCTCCTGATCGCGTACCTGTGGTACGCGGGCCTGTTCCTGGGCTCCAGGCGGGTGGGTGGCGCGTTCTCACATTTCGTGCTGGCCCCGGCCGTGACATTGGCCGCCGCGGGCGTGCTCGTGGGAGCCACGGTCGTCCTGAAGTGGCTGCTGCTCGGTCGCGTGCGTTCCGGACAGCATCCGCTGTGGTCGTGCTGGTGCAGCCGGTGGGACTTCTTCTACGTCGCCTGGAATCAATGGGCGCGGGGGGTCCTGGCGCAGCTCGAGGGCACGCTCCTCATCAACGCGGTCCTCAGGCTGATGGGGATGCGGATCGGCCGGCGCGTCGTGCTGGGACCGGGATTCGCTCAGGTCGTCGATCCGGACATGCTCCACTTCGAGGACGACTCGACCGTGTCGTGCGATCTGCAGGCGCACACCTTCGAGGATCGCATCCTGAAGATCGACAAGGTGCGGGTCGGTCGCAGCGCCTCAGTCGGCAGTCATACGGTCGTGTTCTACGGAGCCGACATCGGAGACCGGGCCTTCGTCGCGCCCCAGGGCATCGTCATGAAGCGGGATGCGCTCGAGCCGGATCGCATCTATGCGGGCTCGCCGACGCGCGCGGTGGAGTGAGGGGTGGCTGCGCACTGGGCCGGGTTCGTCGGCGTCGCGGCACTGGTCGTCATCACGCCCGGCATGTCGACGGCCGTGGTCCTTCGCAACACCGCCGCCCGCGGCCGCACGGGCGGCCTGCTGACGGCCGCCGGCATCGCGCTGGGCAATTCGACGTGGGCCGTGGCATCGGCCGCAGGCCTGGCAGCGCTGCTGCGTCAGTCACCGGACGCATTGTCGATGATCAGGTGGGGCGGTGCGGTTTGCCTGGCATGGCTCGGGGCACGGAGCCTGCAGCAGGCCTGGCGCCTGGCACGGGCCGGTGCGCTCACGGCGGCCGACGCCCCGCCGTCGGCGGCTGCCTTGTCCGCGCCCTCGAACCCGCTCCTGATCGGCCAGGGGCTCGTGACGAATCTGCTGAACCCGGCCGTGCCTCTCCTCTACGTGGGCTCCATCCCGTTGTTCGTCGAGCCGGGTCCCGGCTTCGCCGCAAAGTTTCTCGCGCTGGCGTTCCTGCACGTGGCGATGGCGTTCGTCTGCCACCTCGGCTACAGCTCGGCGTTCAGCTGGCTGACAGCCCTGCTGGGGCGCCGCGCGTGGATCATGCACGTCGTCACCGGCGCGGCCCTGTTCCTGCTGGCTGTACAGGCGCTGCGGTGAGGGCTCACCGGTTCGGCGCCACGACTTCGGGCGAAAACAGGCCAGAGTGGGCACCGCCCCACGCCAGCACATACGCGGCATGAACATCCTCCACGTCCGGCATCAGGCGGTCAAGACCTCCGGCGCACATTGCACGGAGGATTCTCCGCGGCGCAAACAGTGTGCAGACTCACTGGACGAGTCGCACGAAATCTGCTGTTGGCAAGCAGCACGATAGGGGCCGCTTGCCCCAAGTACGGATCGGCATTCGGGAACCGACGTTCAAGTCGGGACAAGACCGGGGGTCGCACCACGGGGTTGCACCACGGCACGACCTGCGCGGACGCGTCCACTTGCGTTCGCGCTTCCGACTGTCTACTGTCTACAATCTGGAGCGGTTCGCGCAGCCCGCGCGGGTGGCGCCGGATGGGCGCCCGCCGGGGCGGAAGACCCCCAGCCGTGGTCATGGTTGTGGGTCTGAGCACCGGTGGGCTGTCCGGCGACAGGACCCGCGTGGGTGTGACACCGCGTCTACGGTCCGTGATCATCCAGCGAGCGAACGATGCCCAAGCGAACAGCCGTCCTGACCCTCTGCCTCCTCTTCGTGGCGGCCTTCCCCGTCACGACCGCCCCGACGACGCCCCTCTGGTGCCGGTACCCGGCCATCTCTCCGGACGGGAAAACGATTGTCTTCACCTACGAGGGCGACCTGTATCGGGTCCCCGCTTCCGGCGGCGCGGCCGTCGCGCTGACGTCTCACGAGGCCCACGACTACATGCCCGTGTGGAGCCGCGACGGGAAGCAGATCGCCTTCGCCAGCGACCGGCACGGCAACTTCGACGTCTTCGTGATGCCGGCCGAGGGCGGGGAACCGACGCGTCTGACCTACCACTCGGCCGCCGAGTACCCCTACGCCTTCGCGAACGACGGGAAGAGCGTCTACTTCGGTGCCGCGCGCCAGGACGCCGCGACGAACCGGAGCTTCCCCACCGGGTCGCAGCCGGAACTCTACTTGGTGCCCGTGACCGGCGGCCGGGTCACCCAGGTGCTGACGACCCCCGCTGAAGATGTGGCGCTGAGCCGGGACGGGAAGTTCTTCCTCTACCACGACAAGAAGGGCGGCGAGAATGAGTGGCGCAAGCACCACTCGTCTGCCATCGCCCGCGACGTGTGGGTGTACGACATCGCCGCCGGCACCCACCGGAAGATCACGACCTTCGCGGGTGAGGACCGCACGCCCGTGCTCACGGACAACGATCAGGCCTTCTTCTACCTCAGCGAGGAGAGCGGCACATTCAACGTGCACAAGATGAGCCTGCAGGGCGGCCGCTCGGAACAGGTCACGTCGTTCAAGGGCGTACCCGTCCGGTTCCTCAGTACGGCGGCCGATGGCACCCTCTGCTTCAGCCGGGACGGCGAACTCTACACGAAGCGGGGTTCGGGCGGCCCTGAGAAGGTCAAGGTGACCATCGCAGCCGACACCAGGGCCAACAACGAGCGTGTGCTGCCCATTACGGGCAACGCGCGTGAGATGGCGGTGTCGCCGACCGGCAAGGAGATCGCCTTCATCTCGCGCGGCGAGGTCTTCGTGACCAGCGTCGAGGGCGGGGTCACCAAGCGCATCACCAGCACGCCAGAGCAGGAACGCGGCCTGACGTTCTCGCCGGACGGTAAGGCGCTGGTGTACGCCTCCGAGCGCGGCAACCGCTGGCGCATCATGGAGGCCCGGCGCGCCCGCGATGAGGAGCCCTACTTCTACGCGTCCACCATCATCAAGGAGACGCCGCTCATCGCCAACGAGCACGAGAACTACCAGCCCGAGTTCTCGCCCGACGGCAAGGAGATCGCCTACGTCGAAAACCGGACGACGCTCAAGGTCTACAACGTCGAGACGAAGCAGAGCCGGACGCTGCTGACGAACGACCATCTCTATTCCGGTTCCGACGCGGACCAGTATTTCCAGTGGAGCCCGGACGGCAAGTGGATCCTCTTCGACTACGCGGTCCCGGGGCTCGCACCCGGAGAGGTCGGTCTCGTCAGCACCGACGGCAAGGGCAAGGTCATCAACCTGACCGAGAGCGGGTTTCACGACCGGCGCGCCAAGTGGGTGCTCGGCGGCAAGGCCATGCTGTGGTTCAGCAACCGCGACGGCCTCAAGTCGGTGGCCCAGTCGGGCAGCGCGCAGGCCGACGTCTACGGAATGTTCTTCACCCAGGAAGCCTGGGACCGCTTCCGGTTGAGCAAGGAGGACTTCGCCCTCGTCAAGGAAGCCGAGGAGAAGAAGGACAAGGAGAAGGCCGACGCCGCGAAGAAGGAAGCCGCCAAGGACGAGAAGACCGAGGCGAAGCCCGAGGGCATCGACATCGAGTTCGACGGCCTCGATCTGCGGAAGGCCCGTCTGACGATTCACTCCTCGTCTCTCGGCGACGCGCTCGTCAGCAAGGACGGGGAGACGCTCTACTACCTCGCCCGATTCGAGCGCGGCATGAACCTCTGGACGACCACGCTCCGCACGCGGGAAACGAAGATGCTGGTCACCCTCAACGCCAACGGCGGGAGTCTGGCGTGGGACAAGGACCAGAAGAACATCTTCCTGCTGGCCGACGGGAGCCTCTCGAAGATCGATCCGGCCGGCGGCAAGCGCGAGAGCATCGCCATCAAGGGCGAGATGACCCTCGATACCGCCGGCGAGCGGGCGTTCATGTTCGAGCACGTCTGGCGGCGCACGAAGCAGACGTTCTACACGGCGGGCTACCACGGCATCGACTGGGACGGCCTCAAGCCCGTCTATCAGAAGTACCTGCCGCACGTGGGCAACGGGTACGAGTTCGCGGAGGTCCTCAGCGAGATGCTGGGAGAACTCAACGTCAGCCACAGCGGCGCCCGCTACAGCCAATCCGGCTCCGAAGGCGATGCCACGGCGTCGCTGGGCATCTTCTACGACCAGGCGTACGCCGGCCCAGGCATCAAGGTCGTCGAGGTGATCAGGAACGGCCCGCTCGACAAGGCGGGGATGAACGTCAAGCCGGGCGCGATCATCGAGTCGATCGACGGCGAGACGATCGCGCCCGACAGGGATCCGGCGCGGTATCTGAATCGAAAGGCCGGCAGGAAGACGCTGCTCGTGATTGTCGAGGGCGACACGAGACGGGAGATCGTCGTCTCGCCCGTTTCGCTCGGGGATGAGAACAGGCTGCTGTACACGCGTTGGGTCCGCCGCAACCAGGAAGAGGTGGACCGCCTCAGCAACGGCCAACTCGGCTACATCCACGTGCCGGGCATGAACGACGGCGCCTACCGCACCACCTTCGAGGAGGCCATGGGCAAGTTCGCCACGCGGAAGGGGCTCGTGGTCGACACGCGCTTCAACGGCGGCGGAGACCTGGTGGCCGACCTCGCGATGTTCCTCAGCGGCAAGCGATTCTTCGACTACACGAACGATACGCGCAGCAACGGTTTCGAGCCGAACTTCCGCTGGACCAAGCCGAGCATCTCGCTGGCCAACGAAGCCAACTACAGCGACGGCCACTGCTACGCCGACACCTACAAGGTGCTCGGCATCGGCAAGCTGGTCGGCATGCCCGTCCCGGGCACGTGCACCTTCGCCGGCTGGGAGTCGCTCCAGGACGGCAGCACACGCTGGGGCGTTCCGCCGCTCGGCGTAAAGAACATGGCGGGCCAGTACCTCGAGAACCGCCAGACCGAGCCCGACATCACGGTGATGAACGAGTTCGCCGTGATGAGCGCGGGCAAGGACCAGCAGCTCGAGACCGCCGTCGCGGAATTGCTCAAGCAGGTTCGTTGAATCAGGACAGAATTCAGGAGTCAGGAGTCAGGAGTCAGAATGGAACGAGCCCGCCTAATCGGCGGGCCTCCTTGTCAGCCCTCACGGGCCGGAAGCGACGCAGCGAGCTCTCAGGCCCGACGGCCGAGATCCTGAAGCGCGACGGGTATGCGGACCGCTCCTGAACTGAGCATCTCCACGCCCGGGCGGGTGGCGCCGGACGGGCCCGCCGCGCGACTTCAGGCCCGGCGGGCGAGTTCCTGAAGCGCCTTCACGAGCGCGTCGAGTTCGGCCGTCGTCGTATAGAGGTGCGGCGTGACGCGCGTCCCTTTGACGGCCACCGTGTCGATGGCCACGGTGTAGATGTTGAACCGGTCGAAGAGCGTGTCCGCCAGCTCCTTCGGCGTCATCCCCGTGACGCCTACGTTCGCGATGCCGCACGCGCGGTTGCCGGTCGGCGTGTTCAGGTAGACCTTCGGGAACCCGCGCACCTTGTCGGTCCAGTACTGCTGCAGGTAACGCAGCCGCGCTTCCTTGCGCGCCGCGCCAATCATCGTGTGGAAGCGGATCGCGTCGGCAACGGCCAGCATCGTCCACACGGGCTGCGTGCCGAGACGCTCGAACTTGCGGATGTCGTCTGCGGGCCGAGAGGTGTCGCCAAGGAGCGGCCACACGTCCTTGATCCGATCCTTCTTGATGTGCAGGATGCCGGCGCCGAGCGGCGTACACAGCCACTTGTGCAGACTCGCGCCGAAGAAGTCGCCGTCCAGCTCGGGAATCGTGAAGTTCAGGTGGGCGAACGAGTGCGCCGCGTCCACGATCACCGAAACGCCCCGCGCGTGGGCCATGTCGGCGATCTTGCGCACGGGCAGGATCTGCCCGGTGATGTTCACCATGTGGGACACGAGCAGCAGCTTCGTGCGCGGCGTCATCGCCGCCGCGTAGGTGTCGACCATTTCCTGGTCGTCCTTTAGGTGCAGCGGAATGGCGATCTCGACGCACTTGAGCCCGCGGCGCTTCGACTGCTGGCGGAACTGCTCCAGCATCGAACCGTAGTCCTGGTTGCACATCACCGCCTCGTCCCCCGGCGCGAGGTCGATGCCGTGGGTCACCGTGCCCAGCGACTCGGTGGTGTTACGGGTGATCACGATCTCGTCAGGCGGCACGCCGGCCAGTTGCGCCAGTTGCGCCTTCACCGCCACGTCGTCGGCCGCTTTCTTCCGGCGCATGTAGAACGACAGGCCGTTGTTAATGCTCTGCTGGTGCCGCTGGAACGCCTCGAAGGTGCCCGCCGGTTCAGGGCTGGAGTAGCCGTTCTCAAGGCTACTGTCTTCCTACTTCACCCATTCTGGAATCACCCCCAGCTGCAGATCGAACACGTACGGCCCGAGCAGCAGCACGAGGCCGACGATGACGGGCACCATGACGACATTGAGGATGAAGCCCGCTTTGGCCATCTGCGGCAACGTGATGAGGCCGCTGCCAAAGACGATGGCGTTGGGCGGCGTCCCAACGGGCAGCATGAACGAGCAGTTCGACGCCAGCGCCGCGGGAATCAGGAACAGCAGCGGGTTCTGACCGAGACTGATGGCGGTTGCGCCGACGATGGGCAGGAACGTCGCGGCGGTCGCCGTGTTGCTGGTCAACTCGGTCAGCATCAGGATGAGGAAGCACACGATGCAGAGCGTGACCACCACCGGCACGCCATGAAGACCGCCGCTCAGGCTGCCCAGGTAGTGCGACAGGCCGTGCTTCTCGATCAGGCCGGCCAGGCTGAGCCCGCCGCCGAACAGCAGCAGGACTTCCCACGGCAGGCTCTTCGTCGCGCCCCAGTCCATCACGAACTGACCGCGCCCGGCGTCGACGGGAATCATGAACAGGGCCAGGGCCCCCACCATGGCCACGGTAGTGTCGGACACCATGGGAAATGCGCGTGCAACCAGCGGCTGGAAGATCCAGCCGACCGCCGTCAGCGCGAAGACGATGGCCACCGAGATCTCGCCCCGGCTGGGCCGTCCGAGCCGGGCCCGCTCACCGGCGAGCAGGGCCTTCATCCCAGGCACCTCGGCGGTGCCGAGGCGGAACGAGACGCGCGTCAGCACGAAGAACACCACCGGCAGCGTCACGAGGGTCACAGGTACGCCGAGGAGCATCCACTGGGCGAATCCGACTTCGCGGTGGTAAACGCTGTCCATGTACCCCGCCAGCAGCGCGTTCGGCGGCGTGCCGATGAGCGTGGCCATGCCGCCGGTAGTCGAGCCGTACGCGACCGCCAGCAGCAAGGCCGTGCCGAATCCGCGCAGCGGGGAGCTGCGCCTGGTGCCAGTCGGCAGAAGCGCGACGACCGACGTCGCAATCGGCAGCATCATCAGCGCGGTGGCGGTATTGCTGACCCACATGCTCACGGCCGTCGAGGAGAGTAGGAACCCCAGGATGATGCGCCGTGGTCGCGTGCCCATTGCGCCAATCAGGGTGACGGCCACCCGGCGGTGCAGCCCCCATTTCTGCATGGCCAGCGCGATGATGAAGCCGCCGAGGAACAGCATGATCACCGGGTTCGCGAAGGGTGCCGCGGCGTCTCGGATGTTGCTCAGGCCGAGGAGCGGAAACAGCACCAACGGCAGCAGCGCGGTCGCGGGTATCGGAATCGCCTCGGTGATCCAGAGGATGGCCATCAGCGCGCCGGCACCAGCGGTCTTCCAGCCCTCTGGCGAGAGACCGGCGGGCGCCGGAAGCAGCAACGGCGCGACGAGCGCCGCCGGGCCGAGCACCCAGCCGGACCACTGGCGCAGCCCGTAGCGGGCTGGTTCTTCCACCGCGTCCTCAACAGCGTCTTCGATCGCGTCGACCACCTCGTCGAGCGGATCGTCCTTGCGCGGCGTCGTCATCAGGCCGGGACCTTTCGGATGATCTGCCAGATCCACCGGTGGATGCGGTGAGGAAGCCCTGCGGGCTCGGCGAACATCAGGATGCAGTGCCCGTGGACGACGCTCAGCCCGTGCTCCCGGCAGAGGACGAGCGCGTCAGGCGACTGGGCGCCCTGCTGCAACCAGATGCGCCTGATGCCCGCCTCGGCTGCCGCCCGCACGACCTTCGCCGCCTCGGCCGGCGGTACGCAGACGATGGCCCCGCCAGCCTGCTCCGGCAGCGCTGCGAACGACGGGTACGCCGGCAGACCCTCCACCGCGTCGGCGTGGGGATGCACGGGGAGGATCGTGTAGCCCTTCGCCCGCAGTTCCTTCAGGATGGTGTTCCCGAACTTCTTCCCCCCTCGGGACACCCCGGCGATGGCCAGCGTCTTCTCGGCGATGAACCCGTCAATGTCGGCTCTGGTCGTCATCCCTCCACCTCGTGCGGGGTCGATCATATCCGGGCACCGGGCAGGATGCGAGCGCGGGTCGGAACCGGGCGGTGGCGTGACCGGCCGTGCGGCGTCCACCACGAACTGACGCCCCGCAGGCGCCCGGCCTCTTGACCGGGACCGACGCCGGCCCGATACTGCGTCGCACATGAGCCCTTCAACATCCCGTTCTCCGCGACGGCAAAGCCCCGGCCGGGCGTTGACCGCCCTGGCCGCGCTGAAGACCGAGTTCGTCGGGGACGCGGCACGACGGAAGCTCAGCCTGCTTCGCCTGCTGCGACGATCCACCCTGTCTCGGGTGGATCAGGTCGTCCTCCTGCACGAAACGCTGGTGTTTCTTTACGCTTATCCGGACGACGCGCGCGTCTTCGAGACCGTGCGGGTGATGCTGATGGTCTTCGACCGCCGGACGGACCTTCGACGCCACCAGGCAGCCCTGGAGAACAGCGGCATCGCCGGTACGGATACGGTCTATCCGTTTGCCGCGTCCACCGCGCGGTGGCTGGCGGCGCGTACCGGCGATGCGCTGACGGTCGAATGGGACAGCGGGGAGAACGAGGCCGCTCTCGACACGCGTCTTCCGCTGCTGACGCTCTGGTCCGAGCGGGCGGTGTTCGACGAGCCCCCGCTGCTGGGCCGCGCGTGGCTGGACCGGCTGTGCGGCGGCGAGACCGATGCCGCCTTCCTCGTGCGACGAAGCGCGGCCGTGACCGGCCACGACCTCCTTGGCGACCAGCTGTACGACGAGCTGAACCTGACGTTGCGCGTGAAGGCAGGGCCGCTCTCGCCTGACCGGACGCGTGCGCGCGTCGCCGGCCACCCGGTCGTCGCGCAGCCCGGCCCGCTGCGCTCGGCGCGTCCCGACCTGAGAGTCGACATGCGAGTGCCGCCGCGCCGCATCCGTCCGGTCACCGGGCGGCGGGCCGTCGAACTCATCGACCTCTCGCGGGAGGCCATGGTCACTCGGGCCCGCGATCTCTACTGCTTTGCGGCGGCCGACCCCGAGGACGTCCGCCTGATCGACTGCGGGAACGGGCTCGAGTTCGCCTGCATGGGCGTGCAGGTCGAACAGCGGCTGCTGCTCGACGCCGTCTACGGCTTCCTGACGCTGCGCAACGGCGTGCCGATCGGCTACGCCCTGTTCGGCGCGCTCTGGCGCTCCGCCGAAGTTGCGTACAACGTCTTCGAGAGCTTCCGCGGCGCCGAAGCGGCGTGGATCTACGGGCGCCTGCTGGCTGCGGTGCATGCGATGTTCGGCGTGGACACGATCACCGTCGACCCGTACCAACTCGGTCACCACAACGACGAGGGGCTGCAGTCGGGCGCGTGGTGGTTCTACTACAAGCTCGGGTTCAGGCCGCGCGATCGGCGCGCGTCGACGCTCGCCCGGCGCGAGGCGGAGCGCGTCCGCAGCCGTCCCGGCTATCGCACCGGTCTGCCGGTGCTCCGGCGGCTCGTCGCAGCCAACGTGTTCTTCAGCCTCGGCGCCGACAGAGGCGACGTGCTCGGCGCGCTCGAGACGGATGCCGTGGCGCTGCGAGTCACCGGGATGGTGGCGGCGCGATTCGGATCCGACCGTGAGCGGGCCACAGAGACGCTCGCCGATGAGGCCGGGGCGGCGCTCGGTCTCCCGGCCTGGCGGCGGCTTCGCCCGGGCCAGCGTCTGTTCTGGGAACGGTGGGCGCCGCTCGTGGCGTTGCTCCCCGTGGGCGGGTGGACCGACGCGGAGCGGGCCGCGCTCCGGGCCGTCATCCTGGCAAAGGGCGGTCGCCGCGAGTCGGATTACGTGACGCAGTTCGACGCCCACCCGAAGCTCGGCCCCGCCCTCGCCGGGCTCTGCCGGACGCCGTAGGGATCGATGGCCTCGGCGGCAGCGATGCTCCGCCTGTCTACTGTCTACTGTCTACTATCTACTATCTACTCTTTCCCCACGCGTCTTCTGTCTTCTCCCCCTACCCCAGCGCCTTCTTCACCTTGGCAACCGCATCCGCCCCGTAGTAGGCGCACACGCCCTTCTTGGCCTTGGGCTGGATGGCCAGGTCCTTGATGGCCTTCTTCACCTTGGCGTCGGACGCACCAACAGCCTTGGCGATGGCACCAGCCGTCAACAACTCCTCGTTCTTCACAGCGCTCATCTGTACCCTCCTTCACAGTCGGAGCCCACAAGGATACCCCGAGTCAGGTCAACTGCCACCGCTCCGCATGGCCTGCACACCCCCGCGGAAGCGGTGCCCAGCGGCGCCCCGCGGCGCCCAGCCGCTCTCCTGCGGGTGCCGGCGTTCTGGTAGACTGTCCGGTACGCTGCCGGGCGGCGTTCCTCCCCGGCAGCAGGCAGCCCCCGACGCTGCACACACCACGAACGGTCCGTTGCCGGGATCGCCGGATCCCCGGGCACGGCCGTCCGTTCCATCTGGAGACGGCCATGTCCGTAACCTACGATTACAAGGTCCGAACCAACTACGCCGACGACGTGCCGGCGATGAAAGCCGCGCACAAGGTGCTCGTCGAGGTGCCGTTCACGCCGAGCCAGCCGGTCCGGGGCTACACCCGGCGGACCCTCTTCATCGATCTCGACACGATGGCGATCAGCGAGAAGGCCATCACCGACGAGATGATCGACGTCTTCACCGGCGGCCGCGGCTTCGGCCTCTACTATCTCTGGCACGCCATCACCCCGCAGACGAAGTGGAACGACCCCGAAAACGAGATCATCATCAGTCCGGGGCCCCTGGCGGGCAACACGCAGTACGCAGGCTCGGGCAAGTCGATCGTCGTGTCGCTGTCGCCGATGACGAGCATTCCCATCGACTGCAACGTGGGCGGGTATTTCGGGCCCCTCGTCAAGTTCGTCGGCTTCGATGCCGTCGAGATCCGGGGCAAGGCGAAGACCGACGTCATCGTGGTCATCGACGGCCCGAAGGGCACGATCACCATCGAGGAGGCGCCCGAGGAGACGCCCGACAGTCACATCGCCGCCGAGATCTTCACGCACATGTACGCGGACAATCCGAAGGACATGCAGAACGTGGCGGTCGTGTCAGCGGGCAAGGCCGCCGAGTCGGCCTACATGGGCTGCCTGAACTTCTCCTGGTACGACCCGAAGCGCGGGGCCGTCCGCCTGAAGCAGGCCGGCCGCGGCGGCACGGGCACGGTGTTCCGCGACAAGAAGCTGAAGGCGCTCGTCGTCCATGGCTTCAAGATGGGGCCGGACCTGAACAACGCGGCGGACATCCAGCAGGTCATCAAGGTCGGGCGGATCATCAACAAGGAAATCCACGACTTCGACGACGAGCAGAACCACATGCGCCGGCAGGGCACGGCGCACCTCGTCGAGATCATGGACGCGTACGACCTGCTGCCGGTCTACAACTTCCAGTACGGCAAGCACCCGGACACGCCGAAGATCGACTCGCAGGTGTGGGACAAACGGTTCACACAGGCGGTGCCGGACCGGTGCTGGTACGGGTGCGGCATGGCCTGCTCGAAGGGCGCGGACGGTCATGTCGTGCGCACGGGGCCGTACAAGGGCCACATCGTCACGGTGGACGGGCCCGAGTACGAGAACGCGGCCGGCCTGGGGTCCAACTGCGGGCTGTTCGATCCCGACTGGCTGCTCGAGGTGAACTTCTACTGCGACACCTACGGCATCGACACGATCTCGTACGGCACGGCCTGCGCGTTCGTGATGGAGTGCTACGACCGGGGCATCCTGAACAAGGAGCGCACGGGGGGCCTCGACCTCGGCTGGGGCAACGGCGAGTCCGAGGTGCAGCTCCTCCACGACATGGCCCGTGGCGAGGGCTTCGGCGTGATCGTGGGCAAGGGCGTCCGCTACATGCAGAACCTCTTCATCGAGAAGGGATGGGGAGATCCGCAGCTGATCCGCGACATCGGAATGCAGATCAAGGGCCTCGAGATCTCCCAGTACATGTCCAAGGAGTCGCTGGCGCAGCAGGGCGGATACGCGCTGGCCAACAAGGGCCCCCAGCACGATGAGGCGTGGCTCATCTTCATGGACATGGTGAACAACCAGATCCCCACCTTCGAGGACAAGGCCGAGGCCTTGCACTACTTCCCCCTGTTCCGAACGTGGTTCAGCCTGCAGGGGCTGTGCAAGCTGCCGTGGAACGACATCGAGCCCCCGGACAACGCGAAGATGTACCCCGGGCCTGAGGCCGCCAAGGTTCCGGCGCACGTCAACAACTACCTCGAGCTGTACACGGGTATTACCGGGAAGCCGCTCGACCGCCAGAGCCTGATCGAGCAGTCGGAAGCGGTCTACAACTTCCAGCGGATGTTCAACCTGCGCATGGGCCAGGGCGGGCGCGAGTTCGACATCCCGCCGTACAGGGCGGTCGGACCGGTCACCAATGAAGAGTACGAGTCACGATCCGAGCGCTACGACAAGCAGCTCAAGGACATCGTCGGGATCGATCCGGCCGGCAAAACGACCGAGGAGAAAGTGAGGCTGCACCGCGAGTGGCGGATGGACCGCTACAACAAGCTCGTGGATGCGGTGTACAAGCGCCGAGGCTGGACGACGGACGGGGTGCCGACGGAGGCCACGCTGAAGAAGTTCAGGATCGACTTCCCGGACGTGGTGGAGCTGGCGAGGCCGTATTGGAAGTAAGGACTCCGTCAGGAGACAGGAGACAGTAGACAGAAGCCAGGGGACAGAATAGCAACAGTCGGCCGATCAGGCCGATTCCTTTCCTTCTGTCTCCTGTCTTCTGTATTCTGTCTTCTGTTCATCGAAGAGCATGCTGACCGTCAACGAAGAGCCGCTCGAGTACGAGGACGGGATGACCGTGTCGGACATCCTCGACCGGAAGAACTACATCTTCCGGATGCTCGCGGTGTGGATCGACGGCGAGTTCGTGCCTCGCGACCAGTACCGAGCGACCAAGGTCCCCGACGGCGCGGACGTCAAGGTCATCCACATGATCGCCGGGGGCTAGACTAGCCGCTTCCGCCGGGTCAGTGCCCGCGAGCGGTCGGCCTTTCAGGCCGACTCCGCCCTGCTGTCTATTATCTGATGACCGTCCCCTGCCTTACGCCCGCGACTCGATCCTGCGCTCCAGTTCCTGCGACGGCGTGAGCCACAGCACCTCATACGGCCCCAGATCGATCTTCATCGTCCCGTTCGACGCCACCCATCCCCGGCCCGCAATCAGGTCGAACCAGTAGGAGGATCTGACGCCGAGATCCGCGAGGTCGATCGTGAGCGACTGCAGGCGCCGCGTGACGTTCGTCAGGCACAACACATGCTCGGCCCCGTCGACCGACACGCGAAGCAGCGAGAAGACCGAGGGTGACAGCATGAGAACGCGCTGGCCTCCGTTCGGATGAAACGCAGGCGCGAGGACGCGCGTCCGCAGGAGCCGTCGCAGATTCTCGGACAGGAGGTACAGCTTCGCCCCGGGGTCCGCGAGATTCCGCGCCAGGATCTCGAAGTCGAGGGTCGAGCGGTTGACGTCGCGCTTCACCTTCGTCTGCAGCGCCAGCCGGACGTCGTTCCGGGAGCCCGCGAGCGAGTGGAGGTAGATGGCCGGCACGCCTTTCAGGACGAGCTGGATGCTCCGCGACGCGACGAACCGCTGGACCTGGAGCGCCCTCGGTTCGCCGTCGTTCTCGAAGTTGAGAGCGCTGTACCAGGTGGTGTTGATCTCGTAGGGCACGTCCGCGCCGTCGCCGCTCCGGTAGGAGATGAACGCCCCGTGCTGCCGGGCAGTCTCCACGAGGAACCCGATCTCGTCCTCGGGCAGGACGTCTTTCACGCCTGGCAGGCCGACGCCGTCGTGCGTGTCGAGCATGTTGAGGTAGGTGACGCAATCGGACGGGTACGCGAGGTCGGGCACCCACCTCGAGAGCCGCGTCGTGTCCTCCCGGTAGAACGCGTGCAGCACGAGCGGCGGCAGCGCGAAGTTGTACACGAGCTGTGCCTCGTCTCTGCCGTCGCCGAAGTACGAGATGTTCTCGGCGTGCGGCACGTTCGACTCGGTGACCAGCGCCACCTGCGGGGCCGCGAGGTCGAGCACGTCGCGGAAGAGTTTCACGATGGTGTGCGTCTCTTCGAGGCTCGCGCTGGGCGTGCCGACCTCCTTCCAGAGGTACGTGATCGCGTCCAGACGGACGAGGTCGGCCCCCATCCTCACGTAGAACAGCAGCGTGTCCACGGAGCTCAGCAGGACCCTCGGGTTGCGGTAGTTCAGATCGATCTGATCCCGCGAGAAGGTGGTCCAGACCCACAGCGGACCGTCGATGGACTCGAAGCGGGAGAGCACGTCGCTCGTGCGGGGCCTTCGCAGGATCTTCCGCTGCTCCGGCGTCAGTTCGTCGGCACTGCGGAAGGCCACCGCGTAGTCGGCGAAGTCGCGGTTGCCGCTCAGCATCTCGCGAAAGGGGGTGCTGCGTGAGCTGGCGTGATTCAGCACGCCGTCGAACATCAGGCGGTAGGTTTCACCCAGCGCGAGAATGTCCTGCCAGGATCCGAGCCTGGGGTCGACCGCCCGGAAGTCGACGACGGAGAAGCCGCGGTCGGACGAATACGGAAAGAACGGCAGGACGTGAAGGATGCTGAAGACCGGCTCGCCACGGCGGAACAGCGCCAGGAACTCGCCCAGGGCCGACAACCCCGACCGGCCCTGCGCCCGGACCATGTCGCCGTAGGTGATGAGCATCATGTCCTTCTCGCTGAACCGGCCGCATCCGGAGACGGAGCGTTCGGCCTCGATCATCTCAGCGGGTTTGTGGGCATGGTGCACCCGGATCAGGCGAAGCAGTTCAGGCAGCGTCTCGCGGGCAACCTCCTCACCGTAGATCGCCGCCAGGCGTTCGAGCAGCCTGGCCCGGCTGTCGTCGCCGACCTCAATCGGCGGGCGCGTGAAGTCCGGATCCTCCAGATACCTGAGCCGCCACCACTTCGTCCGGCTCACCGACATCTGCATCGTCATGGGATGCCTCTGAATCAGCGACGCCCGCGCGGCCCCTCCCGCGGGGGGCGGCTCGCCATGCCGTGCCAACGATGACGGTTCCGCCGGCCCAGGTCGCACACGGACTGTACTGGTCCTTACTGTACCCTCCGGTGTACGTCCCGGTCTAATCCGGTCCAGGGGCCAAAGCGCGCTGGTCGGCCGATCAGGACGGCTCGCTCATTCCGTGTTCTGTCTTCTGTCTTCTGAATTCCCCCATCTTCCACAGCTTGAACGCCGCAGGGTACACCAGCAGCTCGAGCAGGAACGAGGTCGCCAGGCCGCCGATCATCGGCGCGGCGATTCGCTTCATGACGTCCGCGCCGGTCGACTCGGACCACATGATGGGCAGCAGCCCCATGAACGCCGTCGCCACGGTCATCACCTTCGGCCGCGCCCGTTTCACTGCGCCGTGCACGAGCGCGTCGTCGAGGTCGGCAAGCGAGTTCAGCTGGCCGCGCTTCCGATAGTCCTCGTATGACAGGTCGAGGAAGAGCAGCATGAATACGCCCGTCTCGGCGTCGAGGCCGAGCAGGGCGATCATCCCGACCCAGGCGGCAATCGACACGTTGTAGTCGAGGAAGTAGAAGAGCCAGATCGCCCCGATGGTCGAGAAGGGCACGGCCGCCATCACGAGGCCGGTCTTGAACGCCGACTTCGTGTTCGCGTACAGCAGGACGAAGATGAGCGAGAGCGTGATGGGCACCACGATCTGAAGCCGCTCGCGCACGCGAATCATGTTTTCGTACTGACCGCTCCACTGGAGGACGTACCCGGCCGGCAGCGAGATCAGGTCCGACACGAGTCGTTTGGCCTCGTCTACGTAGCTCCCGACGTCGCGTCCTGAGATGTCGACGAACACGTACCCGGCCAGGAACCCGTTCTCGTTGCGGAGCATGGCCGGACCCGTCGCGATCCGGACGTCGGCCACCTGCTCCAGGGGAACCTGCGCGCCGCTCGCCACGGGCACCAGCACGCGCCTCAACTGCGACAGGTCGTCCCGCAGCTCGCGCGGGTACCGGATGTTCACGGGATAGCGCTCGCGCCCCTCGACGGTCGTCGTCACGTTCTCCCCGCCGACAGCGGACATGATCACCATCTGCACCTGCTCGACGGTGACGCCGTACCGCGCCATGGCGTCCGGCCTCGGCACGATGTCCACGAAGCTTCCGCTCGTGGCGCGCTCGGCGAATACGCTGCGCGTCCCGGGCACGTTGCGAATCACGTTTTCGATCCGCCGGCCGATCTGCTCGATCGTGTCGAGGTCGTCCCCCATGACCTTGATGCCGACGGGCGTGCGCACGCCGGGCGTCAGCATGTCGATCCGGCCCTTGATGGGCATCGT
>CAYZYG010000008.1:0-77495 GCA_964481395.1 uncultured Vicinamibacterales bacterium | reverse complement strand
GCGCCTCTGGCGCCGTGTACGGGCTGCTGCTGGCCTACGCGATCTACTATCCTCACCGCCCGATCTACCTGTACCTCCTGTTCCCCGTCCCCGCCCGCGTGTTCGTGCTCATCACCGGCGCGATCGTGCTGTACTCGTCGCTCAGCTCGGTCGGTGACGGGGTGGCTCACGTGACGCACCTGGGCGGGCTCGTCGCGGGCTACCTGTATCTGAAAGGACGCCGCGGAGGGCTGATGGCCCTGCTGCGCTACCGCCTCGACCGCTGGCGGTTCGAACAGAAGAAGCGCCGGTTCCAGGTCCACGGCGGAGGGCGGTCGGGTCCGGACCGCTGGGTGCACTGAAGCAGGGATCAGGCGACAGGCGACAGGCGACAGGCGACGGGCGACAGGCGACAGGGGAAGAACGGGGAACAGGGGCCAGGGGTCGGGCGGCAGGGCCGGGGCGGGGGTCAGGAGTCAGGGGCCGGGCCGCCGCGGCGCTACGCGATGCCGCGGACGAAACCGCCGTCGACGGTCAGCGTGACTCCGGTGATGTAGGCCGCCCGGGCGGACGCCAGGAACACGACGGCGCTCGCGACCTCGTCCGGCTCCGCCATCCGCCCAAGCGGAATGTGCTGGACGGTTCGCTTCTCAACGACGTCAACGCCGACGCCTTCACGCCTGGCTGTAGCTTCCGCCAGTTCGATGACCCTGTCCGTGCGGGTGTAGCCCGGAGCGACCGAGTTGACGAGGATGCCGTCACGGGCCAGTTCGTTGGCGAGGCTCTTCGCCAGCCCGGTGACCGCCGGGCGCAACGCATTCGAAAGAATCAACCCGGCCACCGGCTGACGAGCCGAGATCGACGTGATATTGATAATGCGCCCGCCACCCCGGCGGCGCAGATACAGTACCGCCTCCGCCACCAGCGTGACGGTGCTCATCAGGATCTGGTCGATCGCGGTTCGCCAGTCCGCCTCCGTGAGCGCCGTGAAGAGGCCGGCCTTCGGCCCGCCGGAGTTCGTCACGAGAATGTCGAGGCCGCCGAAGTGATCGGCCGCCTGCGCGACGAGCCGCGTCACGTCCGATTGCCTCGAGACGTCCGCCGCGATCGCCAGCACCTCGGCGCCCGTAGCCGCCTGGATGTCTCCTGCCGTGGCCTCCAAGGTCGGCATGTGGCGGGCGCAGATCGCCACGCGCGCCCCTTCTGCCGCAAGCGCCATGGCCGTCGCGCGGCCCAGTCCACGGCTTGCCGCACACACCAGCGCGACTTTCCCTCGCAGCCCGGTCTCCATATGGTGCCCCTCGTCCCCCGACTCAGGGGGTCTCGCCCCTGCCTGTCGCCTGGCGCCGGTTCCCCGTCGCCGTCCCTGCCGCCGGTCGCCTAGCGCCCAGTCCCTGTTCTTCCCCGGTCGCCTGACGCCTGCCGTCTATCGTCTATCGCCTGAAGTAATCGTCCGTCCCGTCGATCCAGTCTCGGCGGATCGGGCTGAACACATCGAGTTCGAAGGTGTCTTCGAGCGCTTCGGCCTGGTGGGGCACCATCGATGGGATGTGGAGCACGTCACCCTCCCTGATGACGAACTCTTCTCCATCGATCAGGAACTTGAGCGCACCTTGCAGCACGTAGCTGATCTGCTCGCTCTCGTGCTCGTGCATCGGCACGAGCGCCCCCTTTTTCAGATAAATCTGGGCGAGCATTTCCTTCTCACCGCTCACGACCTTGCGGGAGATCATCTCGGTCACCTTTTCGAGTGCGATCTCGTCCCACCGGAACTGCCTGACCCGCGTAGTGGACATCTCTCTGACCGTCCCTCTCGATGGGCCGGAACCGCAGTGGCGCGTGCCCGGCGCGTGGAAAGGCGCGATTATAGCACCGGGAAGCGGATGGTATACTTAACGGTCAGGGCAAATCGCATGCAAACGACGACCACGACCGAAAGGCCCGCCGCGACCGCTGCGACCGCCGATGTGCCGGCGGATCTCCTCCGGCAGGCCTACCGGGTCATGTACCTCTCGCGGAAGATCGACGACAAGGAGATTCAGCTCAAGAACCAGAGTCAGATCTTCTTCCAGATCAGCGGGGCCGGGCA
Source organism: uncultured Vicinamibacterales bacterium (assembly GCA_964481395.1). Taxonomy (GTDB): domain Bacteria; phylum Acidobacteriota; class Vicinamibacteria; order Vicinamibacterales; family JAKQTR01; genus JBFMFH01. The sequence goes on along the minus strand of CAYZYG010000008.1, from coordinate 75,427 downwards.
CGAGGCCATCCTGACGGCCGCCGGCATGCGGTTCAAGGCCGGGTACGACTGGTTCTTTCCCTATTACCGCGACCGGGCGCTGTGTCTCGCCCTGGGCGTCACCCCCCACGAGATGTTCCTGCAGGCGGTCGGCGCCGCTGACGATCCGGCCTCCGGCGGACGCCAGATGCCGTCGCACTGGGGCCACACGCGCTACAACATCGTGTCCCAGGGCAGTCCGACCGGATCGCAGTGCCTGCAGGCTGTCGGGTGCGCCGAGGCCGGTTTGCTCTACGAGCGACTCACGAACATCTCCGATCGGGACACCCGCTTCCGCGCCGACGAAGTCGTCTACGTCTCCCTCGGCGACGGCACCACGAGTGAGGGCGAATTCTGGGAGTCCCTGAACACGGCCTGCCTCCGCCGACTGCCCGTTGTCTATCTGGTTGAGGACAATGGTTTCGCCATCTCCGTCCCCGTCGAGTTCCAGACGGCAGGCGGCAACATCGCGAACCTGGTACGGTCCTTCCCCGGCCTCCTGGTCAGGACGGTTGACGGTACGGACTTTGTCGCGAGCTACGAGGCCGTCGGCGACGCGCTCGCGTACGCGCGGGCGAGGCGGGGGCCGGCGCTGGTCCATGCGACGGTCATCAGGCCTTATTCCCATTCCCTTTCGGACGACGAGCGGCTCTACAAGACGACCGACGAGCGCGAGGCGGAGGCCAGACGGGATCCCCTGAAGAAGATGTCCGCGCTGCTCCTCGACCGCGGCCTCATCACCGTCAGGGAACTGGAGGCCGAGCAGGCGGCGATCGAGCGCCAGGTGAACGAAGCCGCGAAGGAGGCGCTGGCCGCGCCGAAACCGGCCCGCGACACTGCAGCTCTGTGGGTGTTTTCGCCGGACGTGGACCCGACCTCGCCCGCCTTCGAAGGCCGACTCGAACCAGTGGGCAAGCCGGACACGATGGTCGCCGCGATCAACCACACGCTCAGAGACGAGATGGCGGTCAATCCGCGGATCGTCGTGTTCGGCGAGGACGTGGCCGACTGCAGCCGCGAGGCGAGCCTCGAGGAGGTGCAGGGCAAGGGCGGCGTGTTCAAGGTCACCCACGGCCTGCAGCGCCTGTACGGCAGCGAGCGTGTCTTCAACTCACCCCTGGCGGAGGCGAACATCATCGGGCGTGCGGTGGGGATGGCCATCCGGGGCATCAAGCCCGTCGTCGAGATCCAGTTCTTCGACTACATCTGGCCGGCGATGCAGCAACTCCGCGACGAGATGGCCATGATGCGGTACCGTTCGGGGAACAACTGGTCCTGCCCCATGGTGGTGCGCGTGCCCATCGGCGGCTATCTTCGCGGCGGCGCGCCGTATCACAGCCAGTCGGGTGTGGCGATCTTCGCGCACTCGCCCGGCATTCGCATCGTGTTCCCTTCGAACGCGCAGGACGCAGCCGGACTGCTGCGCACATCGATCCGGTGCGACGACCCGGTCCTGTTCCTGGAACACAAGCACCTGTATCGGCAGACCTACAACAAGGGCGAGTACCCGGGTCCCGACTATCAGATCCCGTTCGCCCGCGCGGCCGTCAAGCGCGAGGGTGCCGATGTCGTCGTCTTCACCTGGGGCGCACTGGTCCAGCGGTCGCTCCTCGCCGCCCAGCAGGCCGAGAAGGATGGCATCAGCGCCGCCGTCGTCGATCTGCGAACGCTCGTGCCGTGCGACTGGGACACGATCGCCGCGTGGGTCGAGCGGACGAGCCGCGTCGTGATCGCCCACGAGGATCAGCTCACGTGCGGATTCGGTGCCGAGATCGCCGCCCGCATCGCGCAGCACCACTTCGACAGACTCGACGCACCCGTTCGGCGCGTCGCCTCGCTCGATACGCCCGTCGCGTACTGCCCGGATCTGGAGGAGGCGATCCTTCCGGGCTCAGCGGATGTACTCGAAGCCATCCGCGAAACGGCGCGGTACTAGACGGAACTGACGCGTCCCATCTCTGCAGACCATGGGTCTCCAGCCATCGAACCCGGCGCAACGATCGCCACTCGTGGCCACCGTGTTCGCGCTGCTGGGTCTGCTGGCGGCCGAGGTCGCCCCCCTCCCCGCACAGCGACGCCTCGACACGCTTCAATCCGTCAGTGGGCTTCCGCCGGACCTCGTCGGCGCTTACAGGGAGCCGGCGGGGTTCCAGCGGGTGCGGTCCGGCCAGTACCTCGTCTTCGACCGGCGCGGTCACGCGGTCTTCGGCGTGGACGCCGGGCTCACGACGACGTGGAAACTCGTGGATATCGGCCAGGAGGAGGGTCGCTTGCTCGATCCCTCCGCGTTCGATGCGGAGCCGGGTGGAAGCTTCGTGGTCGCCGATGCGCCTGGCAGCCGCGAGCGCGTCCAGGTCTTCTCGGAGAGCGGTCGCAAACTCGGAGGGTTCACGCTTCCCGGACGGGCCGCCGCCCGGCTGACGATTGGCAGCATCGTGGTGAGCGGCGTCGGGTCCCTGCAGTACACGGGCACCGCACTCCTCATGAGCCAGCCCGAAACGGGGGCCCTTATGAGCGAGTACGGCCTCGGCGGCACGCCCACGCGTTCGATGGGCACCCTGCGTCCGACCGGACACGAGCAGGACCGCGACGTCCATTTGGCCCTGAACTCAGGGCTTCCGCTGGTCAATCCGCTCGGAGGCTTCTACTTCGTCTTCCAGGCGGGTGTTCCGATGTTCCGCAAATATGACGCGTCGGGCCGTTTGCTGTTCGAGCGCCATATCGAAGGCCCCGAGATCGATCCCGTCGTCATGAGCCTGCCGACCGTGTGGCCCCGTCGTCCCGGCCGTGATCGCGATCTTCCTCTCGTCGTGCCGTCCATCAGAACCGCGGCCGTGGACCCTGACGGAAACCTCTGGATCGCCCTGGTCCAGCCGGTGACGTACGTCTACAGCGCGGATGGCGAGAAGATCCGGACGGTGCAGTTCCGTGGTGCGGGCGTGCTCACACCGGCCAGTCTGTCGTTTGCGGGACGAGATCGGCTGCTCGTGACGCCGGGCTGTTACGAGTTCTCGCTCCGGCGTGACCGGCAGTAACGGCAGCGCCTCGGAGCGTCGCCGGCCCCGCTACTCCTCGGCTGGCGGGTCGGCGGGGCGCTTCGAGAAAACCCGCGTGGCCGCCACTCCGCCGAGAATCGCTGCGGCGCCAGCCAGCTTCGCGACGGTGATGCGTTCGCCGAGGAACAGGGCGGCGACGCTCATCGCGACAACGGGTGTGACGTTCGAGTAGACCGACGTGCGGAGGTTCCCGATGCGCTGCACGGCCGAGTACCAGATCAGGTACGCCACGTTCAACGCAAGCAGGGACGAGAACACCAGGGACGTCCAGGCCCAGAGCGGCACGCGCGCCCATTCGAGGCGGGCGAGTTCGGATCCGGCCACGGGAACGTAGAGCATCGTCCCGATGGTCATGGTCAGCCCGGTCACGACCAGCGGCGAGTACCTGGTCAGCAGCGATCGGCATCCCACGGTGTACACGGCCCAGCACCACGCTGCCCCGAACGTGAGCAGGTCTCCCACGATCGACGCCCCGCCGAAGCGGGCGCCCGCCCCGACGACGAGGTAGATGCCGGCCACCGACAGCAGCACGCCGGCCCACTGGCCGCGCGAGACGCGCTCGTGGCCGGCGGCGGCGCTGACGAGCGCGACGGCCACGGGGGAGCATCCCAGAATGAGGGAACTGTTCGAGGCCGAGGTCCGGGCGAGCCCCCCGAGGAATCCCATCTGGTAGATGAAGTGTCCGACGATGCCGAGCAGCGCCACACGCTGCCATTCCCGTCCCGTAAGGCGCGGCACGCCAGTCCACGCGATCGCCGCGAGGAACACGGCCGACGCCACGAGCAAACGGAGTGCGTTGAACGCGAGCGGGGGAACGTACTGGAGTGCCGCCTTGACGACGGTGAAATTCCCGCCCCAGATGAGGACCATCAGGAGCAGCAGGACGTCAATGGGCGTCAGCGGCAGGCGGCGACGCACGGCTTGGTGCTTCGACTCGCACGTTCGGCGGCGGACCGCACGTGGGCGCCGGAACGTGTCCGCTCGCTCAGCATTGAGTCCCGAGGGCGGAAGGTACGTTGCCGTACTCGCGCATCGAAGGACCCGGCCAGGCGAGAGACAACGGGTGCGCCGGCGGGGCCCCGGGGGCCCCGCCAGAAAACGCCAGACGCGGCGGCGCGAAGCCTAGCCGCCGAATGGCTTGATGAAGAACAGAATCAGCGAAATCAGCAGCACGTAGATCACGAGGGACTCGATCAGCACGAGGCCCAGGATCAGGTTGCCGCGGATGTCGTTGCTCGCGGAAGGGTTGCGGGCGATGGCCTCGACCGCCGCCCCCAGGCCCTTGGCCTGGCCGAGCGCGCCGAACGCGGCCGCGATCGCGAGCGCGAAGCCGGCCGTAATGATGGACCAGCGGGCGACCTCGACGCCGAGCGAGCCCTCGGCGGCCGCCTCCTGAGCGTAGAGCGGACTGGCGAACGCCAGGACGAACAGCGAGAACAGCAGGGCAAGACGCATCTTCACGACCGACTCCTCCTCGATGGATTCTGATGATTGCGGGGGTCCCTCAGGCCGCCACGCCGTGCGCGTGAGCGGCGGGCTCGTGTCCGTGGGCTTCGTCGTGACCGTGCTCCACCGCCACGGCGCCGCCCAGATAGATGATGGTCAGCATCACGAAGATGAACGCCTGGAGCGGCATGGTGATGATCCCGAGGAACATCACCGGGAGCGGCGCCAGGAACGGCACGATGCTGAACAGAATCAGAATGACCAGTTCTTCGCCGAAGACGTTGCCGAAGAGCCGGAGCGATAGAGACAGTACCCGGGACAGATGGCTGATGATCTCGATCGGCAGCATGATCGGCGCGATGAAGACCGGGGCGCCCGGCGGCGCGGCGAAGTGCTTCAGATAGGCGACGATCCCCTGCGCCTTCACGCCCTGGATGTGGTAGTAGACCCACACCGTGACCGCGCAGCCCAGCGTAACGTTGATGCTGCTGGTCGGCGCCATGAATCCAGGCACCAGCCCGATCAGGTTGCCGACGAGGATGAACAGCCCGATGGTGCCGACCAGCGGCAGGAAACTGCGCCCCTTCGGTCCGATGATGTCCTCCATCATCCCGCCCAGGGCCCCGAGGATGTCCTCGAAGATGACCTGCAACGTGCCCGGGTGTTCCGCGCTGAGGCGGGACCGCAGCATCGCCGCCATGACGATGACGGCCACGACGATGAGGTACACCATCGCGATGTAGTCCGGGATCGGCTTGGCCGGGTTTTCGAAGTGATAGCCGACGAGTCCGCCGAGCCACAGCACGATCGGGCCGAAAATCGCGTTGATCCCCTGAACGATCCAGAGTTCGTGGTGCAGCTGTTCCATAAGTGCTCGCGCGCGCCCTTTCCGGCGACGATCAGCCCCGCTTCTGCCACTGCAACCGGACGGCTTCGAGGGCGATGGCCACAACCGGTGCCGTCACACCCGCAAAAACCCCCAACGGGTGGGCACGCAAAGGCATAAGGATAACGTATGCCCCAGCCGCCAGTAAAGCGTACCGGAACACGAACCACACGACCGCGCGCTTGGCGCGATCAGGGGGCTCCCTCTCCGCCCCGGAGGGGTCTCCGGCACCCGCCCGCGCGGTGAGGGTATTCACGACGCGCTTGATGGCACGGTAGCTGATGCCCATCAGCGCCCCGCCGCCAAGCACGCCCAGCGCTCCTTCCGGGCGTCCGCCCTGGAGCAGCAGTGCCGTTGCCGCCATCACCGCCAGGACGATGACCGCGTCGCGCTCCACACGCCCGAGCGATGCGTCCCGATCCCCGGGCCGCCGCTCGCCAGGCGTCATCGGTCCGGGTCCTGGAGCTCCTCGTCAGTCGGCCCGCCGACATCGTCCTCGCTCCGCCCCTGTCCGGCGCTCCTGGGCGCGACCCTGGCCATCGTCCGGAACACGTTCAGGATTCCGGACGCCAGGCCCAGGAAGAAGAACGCGATGAAGAACACCGGCTTCGTCCCGAACCAGCCGTCCAGAACGCTGCCGAACCAGGCACCGATGACGATCGCGAGCACGAACGCGAACCCCACGGTGCTCAACGCGCCGACCGACCGAATTGCCTCGCCCGCGTTCTTGGTCAGGCGGTGGCCCATGGGCGTTCACCGACCAGCAGATAGGAGACAGTAGATAGTAGACAGTAGACAGTAGGCACTTGGCCGGACTCCGGTACCGTGGTCCTCCGCAAACAGCGACGTCACGCGACCGGCGCGGCGCCATCTCTACTCACTACCATCTACTCACTACTATCTACTCGCCCTCTAAAACGGTGTCGCCGGTATCCCGACCACGCCGAGTGTCCGCGCCGACATTTCGGCCAGCTCGAACAGGGGGCGCGGGTAGACGCCGAGCACCAGGGTCCCCACGATCGCGACCGTCAGCGCCGCCGTCAGGGCCGGTCCCAGCGTGGGCTCCGACCCGGTTGCGTCGCTCTTCATGAACATGAACACCACGACCCGCAGGTAGTAGTAGATCGACACCACGCTGTTGAGCACGCCGATGACGGCCAACCAGACGTAGTCGGCATCGATCGCCGCGCTGAAGAGCCAGAACTTGCCCATGAACCCGGCCGTTGGCGGGATGCCGCCGAGCGAGAGCATGAAGATCAGCATGCCCAGTGCGGCCGCCGGTTGCCGGGAGAACAGCCCGCTCAGATCCTTCAGTTCGTCGCCGATGGCGTCGGCGCGCCGCATCATGACGATGACGGCGAAGGCGCCCATCTGCATGAAGGTGTACACCATCAGGTAGATGAGCGTCGCGGCAACGCCCCGCGGCGTGCCCGCGATCACGCCGATCAGTACGTAGCCTGCCTGCGCGATCGACGAATACGCCAGCATGCGTTTGATGTTGCTCTGCGTCAGGGCCGCGACGTTCCCCACCGTCATGCTCACCACGGACAGCAGGTAGAGCAGCGGGGTCCAGTCCGCCGCGGCCGATGGCAGGCCCTCGACGAAAATGCGGATCAGCATTGCGAACGCGGCGGCCTTGGACCCCACCGACAGGAAGGCGGTGATGGGTGTCGGCGCGCCCTCGTACACGTCCGGCGCCCACATGTGGAACGGCACCGCCGCAATCTTGAAGCCGATGCCTGCGGCCAGCATGATGACGGCGAGCACCAGCCAGCCGTCACGCCCCTGGCCGGCCAGCGCCACCGCGATGGCCCGGAGGTTGGTCGTCCCCGAGAAGCCGTACATCAGGGACATGCCGTAGAGCAGCAGGCCGAGCGAGAACGTCCCGAGCAGGAAGTACTTGATCGCGGCTTCGTTGGAGCGACGGTTCGGCTTCAGCATCCCCGTCAGGATGTAGAACGCGATGGCCATCGTCTCGAGGCCGACGAAGATCGTGATGAGATCCGTGCCGGCGGCCATGAACATCATGCCGAGCGTCGCGCACATCACGAGGAACACGTACTCGCCGGGCTTCGCGCCCTCGATCTCGAGGTAGCGCTTGGACATCAGGATGGTCAGCGCGGCGGCGAGCAGGAACAGGAGCTTGAAGAACGCGCCGAACGTATCGACGGCCAGCAGCCCATTCGAGACGGAGACGGGCGTCGCCCCGGTCAGAGCCACGACCGCCACTCCCGTGCCGGCAAGCGAGAGGATCCCGAGCCAGTACAGCACGGCCTGGCTGCCCTTCGGCAGCAGTGCCCGCACGACCAGCACGAGAAGCGTGGCTCCGGCGAGCACGAGCTCCGGGGTGAGGTAGTAGAGGTCGTTCAGCGAGAACCAGACTGGCATCAGCGTGCTCCCGTCTGGCTCGCGTCACCGGGTCCCGACTGCGGATGGCCCGGCGGCCTCGACGGGTCGGACGAGCGGGGAGCATCCGGCGGCGGCGACGCGGCCCCGGGTCTGGGCGCGTCCGGCGGCGGCACGCTCTCCGTTCCCGCCGCAGGCGGCGCGTCCGGCGTGATTGGCTGGGCTGCGGTCTCGTCGCCGCAGGGAGCCGCCAGGAACGGCGACGCGGGCTGGTTCTCAGTACAGTCCTTCGACGAGAGTGCCGCGGCGGCCGCGGCGTAGGCGGGGTTGATGCGCGTCATCACGTTCGTGACGGTGGGCACGAGGCGGTCGAGGAAGGGCTTCGGATAGAGCCCGATCCACACGGCCAGAATGATCAGCGGCACGAACGTGGCAAACTCCCGCAGGTTCAGGTCCGGCAGTTTCTCGTTCTTGGGGTTGTCGATCGTGCCGAACATGGTCCGCTGATAGAGCCAGAGCATGTAGGCGGCGCCCAGGATGATGCCGCTCCCGGCGAGGAGCGCCCAGATCTTGTCGACGACGAACACCCCCTGGAGGATCAGGAACTCGCCGATGAACCCGTTCAGCGTGGGCAGCCCGATGGACGACATGGTCATCACCATGAACACCGCGGCGTAGACGGGCATGATCTTCGACAGCCCGCCGTACTCGGCGATCATGCGCGTGTGCCGGCGCTCGTAGACGATGCCCACGATGAGGAAGAGCGCGCCGGTGGAAATGCCGTGGTTCAACTGCTGCACGATGCTGCCGGTGATGCCAACCGGGTTGAGGGCGAACATGCCCAGCATGACCATGCCCATGTGGCTCACGCTGGAGTAGGCGACCAGGCGCTTCCAGTCCTTCTGCGCCATCGCGACCAGGGCGCCGTAGATGATCCCGATGATCGAGAGCAGGACGATGAACGGCACGAATGCCTTCGTCGCTTCGGGCAGGATCGGCAGGCTGAACCGGATGAACCCGTACGTGCCCATCTTCAGCAGGATGGCGGCCAGGATGACCGAGCCGGCCGTCGGCGCGTCCGTGTGGGCGTCCGGCAGCCACGTGTGGAACGGGAACATCGGGACCTTGATCGAGAACCCCAGGAAGAACGCCAGGAACACCCACCACTGCAGGTTGTAGGGCGCGTTCATCTGGTGGAATCTGGTGATGTCGAAACTGTAGACGCCGGTGACCTCGGCCTGGTGGAAGTAGATGGCCAGGATGCCGAGCAGCATGACGACGCTGCCGACCAGGGTGTACAGGAAGAACTTAATCGCCGAGTACAGCCGGCGATCGCTGCCCCAGATGCCGATCAGGAAGTACATCGGCACCAGCATCACCTCGAAGAAGAGGAAGAAGAGCAGGAAGTCCAGCGAGACGAAGGCCCCGATCATGCCGGCCTGGAGCACCAGCAGGAAGACGTAGTACTCCTTTACGCGCTCGGTGATGGCCGTCCACGACGAGAGGATCGCAATGACGCCCATCAGCGTGGTCAGCAGTACCAGCAGCACGCTGAACCCGTCGACCCCGAGGAAGTACTCGGCGCCGATCGACGGGATCCAGGGCAGCCGCTCGATGAACTGGAACTCCCGGTTCGCCGGGTCGTACCAGAACCAGAGCGGCAGGGACACCAGGAACCCCGCGACGGCGAAGGCGTTGGCCACCCACCGGATGAGGTTCTCCTGCTTCCGGTTGACGAACAGAAGCAGCACCGCTCCGATGAGCGGCGTAAAGAGGGTGAGTGACAGGATCGGGAAGTTGGCGGCGTTGCTCACTGCTACAGTCCTGAGGTTAGAGAGCCCCTGGTCGACACGGCCCTACCGCGACAGCAGGTAGAGACTCACGAACGCAAACACGCCGAACAGCATCACGAGCGCGTAGTTCTGGACGAGCCCGGTCTGGACCTTCCGGAACACGAAGCTCGCCTGCTCCAGCACGGCGCCGACGAAATTCACCAGCCCGTCGACGAGGTACTTGTCGAGCAGGTGAGAGAACCACGACGAGAAGATGGTCATCCACCCGGAGCCGTTCACGGCGCCGTCGACCACCTTGGCGTCGAACGTCCACAGTCCCTTCGCGCCGCTCATCGTGCCCCGCACGAACGTCGCCCCATACAGTTCGTCGACGTAGTACTTGTTCAGCAGCACGCGGTGCGGGCCCGCCCAGCGCTCGGCCAGGCGGTCCGCAATCTCCGGCGCGCGGACGTAGAAACGGTGGGCGGTGGCAATGCCCACCAGCGCCAGGACCACGGAGAGCACCATCAGACCGATCTCGCCCGCGCGGGACAGGTGAGCGCCCCCGGCACCGTGGCCGCCCGACGCGTCGGCCGCCTGGGCGATCCCGCCCTCGCTGTCGTGACCGCCTGCCGACGCCGCGGCCTGGAGCGTTCCCGCCTCACTCTCGTGATCCGCCGTCGCGGCCGCGCCGGGCTCGCCGTGAGACACGGCGGCGTGGCGGGCGGTGAAGCTCGGCTCGAGAAAGTGCTCGATGGCATTGTTGCCGTAGAGCGCCTGCGGCACCCCCACGAAACCGGCGAGGATCGCCCCGACGGCCAGCAGCATCAGCGGCACGGTCATGACCCGGGGCGCCTCGTGCGGGCCGTGCCAGGCGCCGTGCCCGTGCCCGTGCCCGTGTCCGGCGTCGGTGTCATGGCCGTGTCCGCCCCCGTGACCACCGTGCCCGTGGGCGGTCTGCCACTCGGGGCCCCGGTAGGTGCCGAAGAACGTCATGGACATCAGGCGGAACATGTAGAACGCCGTCATCAGGGCGGTCACCGCGGCCAGGACCCAGACGATCCGGTTGCTGAGGAAGGCCCGGTAGAGGATCTCGTCCTTGCTGAAGAACCCTGAGAGCGGCGGGATGCCGGCGATCGCGAGCGTCCCGATGAACATCGTCACGAACGTGACCGGCAGGAACTTCTTGAGCGCGCCCATGCGGCGCATGTCCTGCTCGCCCGCCATCGCGTGAATGACCGCGCCCGAACCCAGGAAGAGCAGGGCCTTGAAGAAGGCGTGGGTCATCAGGTGGAACGCGCCGGCGGCGAACGCCCCCACGCCCATGGCCACGAACATGTAGCCGAGCTGCGAGACGGTCGAGTAGGCCAGCACGCGCTTGATGTCGTTCTGCACGAGGCCGATCGTCGCCGCCATGAGAGCGGTCAGGACTCCCACCACCGCCACGATGAACATCACGTCCGGCGCATGGGAGAAGAGCACGGCGTTGCGGCCCACCATGTACACGCCGGCGGTCACCATCGTGGCCGCGTGGATCAGCGCGGAGACGGGGGTCGGGCCCTCCATCGCGTCGGGCAGCCACACGTACAGGGGGATCTGGGCGCTCTTGCCGGTCGCGCCGACGAACAGGAGCAGCGTAATGAGCGAGAGGACGCCAAAGCCGGCCGTCTCCACGGGCATTGTGCCGGCGGCGTCGGCCACGGCGCGGAAGTCGAGGGTTCCGAACGTCGAGTAGACCAGGAAGATGCCGAGGATGAAGCCCCAGTCGCCGATACGGTTGACGATGAACGCCTTCTTGCCGGCGTCCGACGCGCTCTGCTTCTGGTACCAGTAGCCGATCAGCAGGTACGAACAGAGGCCGACGCCCTCCCACCCGACGAACATCACCACGAAGTTGTCGCCGAGGACGAGCATCAGCATGAAGAAGCAGAAGAGGTTCATGTACGCGAAGAACCGCGCGTACGCCCCGTCCGACTCCTCGTGCATGTAGCCGATCGAGTAGACGTGGATCAGGAACCCCACGAACGTGACGACGAGAATCATCAGACCGGACAGCGGGTCCAGGCGGAAGCCCCAGGGAATGCTGAACGTCCCGATGGACCCGTCCGCGAGCTGCAGCGGCATCGCGGTGATCCACGCGAACAGCCTGACGTCGTGCTCGCGCGCCTCGGGCGGCAGGCCCAGCAGCTGCCAGAACGCGTTGAGCGACAGCAGGAGCGCGACGGCCATGGTCGTGCAGGCCAGCAGACTCGACACCCGCTTGCTGAAGAAGCGGATGCCGATGATGCCGTTGATGGCGGCGCCGAGGCCCGGGAGCAGCGGAATGAGCCAGATCAAGTCCATACGAGTCACCACCGCATCAGGCTCATCTCGTCGATGTTCACCGTTTCCTTGTTCCGGTAGAACGCGAGAATGATGCCCAGGCCGACGGCCGCCTCGGCCGCCGCGACGCAGATCACGAACACCGCAAACACCTGCCCGACCACGTTCTGGATGTGCTGCGAGAAGGCGATCAGGTTGATGTTGACGGCATTCAGCATCAGCTCGATCGACATGAACACGACGATGATGTTGCGGCGCGTGAGCACGCCGATGACGCCGATCATGAAGAGCGCCGTCGAGAGCACGAGGTAATGGGTCATCGTAATCATCGGCTCAGAGCTCCCGCCTGGCGAGCACGATCGCGCCGATCATGGCGACGAGCAGCAGAATCGACGCCACTTCGAAGGGAATCAGATAGTCCGTGTAAAGCGCCCGTCCGACCTGCTCGACGTTGGCGGCGCTCAACCCTCCCGCTTCGCCGGCCGGCGCCAGCCATCCGTAGGCCGCGATGACGACGATCTCGGCCAGCACCGCCAGCGACATCACGAGACCGAATCGCCCCAGCCGGCGCGGATCGCTGTGTGCCTCCGGCGGACGCTTCAGGTTCACCAGCATCACGACGAAGAGGTAGAGCACGACGATCCCGCCCGCGTAGACCAGCACCTGGATCACCGCCAGGAACTGGGCCTGCAGCAGGACGTACAGCGCCGCGACGAACAGGAAGTTCATCACGAGGAACAGGACGCTGTAGACCGTGTTCTTCGCGGTGATCACCAGCACCCCGAAAACCAGGATCAGCGCCGCGAGAATGTAGAAGGCAACTGCTTCGGCCATACCCTTCCGCCCGTCTTCTCCGCTCTACACCAGCACCTTCAGGAAGCCGGTCACCACGACGTTCAGGATGGCCAGCGGGATCAGCCACTTCCAGCCAAGCCGCATGAGCTGGTCGTACCGGTAGCGCGGCAGTGTCGCCCGGACCCAGAGGAACACGTACAGGAACCCGAAGGTCTTGATGCAGAACCAGACCCACCCGGGAATCCATTCGAGGAAGCCCAGCCAGGACACGCTCGGGAACGGCGCCAGCCATCCGCCGAAGAACAGCGTGGCCGCCACCGCGGAAATCACGATCATGTTGGCGTACTCGGCCAGGAAGAAGAACGCGAACCGCATGCCCGAGTACTCGGTGTGGAATCCGCCGACCAGCTCCTGCTCCGCTTCGGGCAGGTCGAAGGGCGCCCGGTTCGTCTCCGCCAATCCCCCGACGAAGTAGATGAAGAAGGCCACCGGCTGCGCGAACGCGAACCACCAGCCGCCGGTCCGCTGCGCGTCCACGATCCCCACCATGCTCAGCGATCCGGCCAGCATGATCACCGTGACCAGCGTCATCGTGACCGCGACCTCGTAACTGATGAGCTGCGCCGACGCCCGCAGGCTCGCCAGCAGCGGATACTTGCTGTTCGACGCCCAGCCGCCCAGAATGATGCCGTAAATCCCGATCGACGCCACCGACACGATGTACAGCAGCCCGACGTTGACGTCGGCGATGTAGCCGGTGATGGTCGTGCCGAACAGCGACAGCTCCGCGTCGAACGGGATCACGGCGAACGCGATCAGCGACGGCACGAGCACCAGGAGCGGGGCGAGGCTGAAGATCCACCGGTCCGCCTTCGCCGGCGTGATGTCCTCCTTCACGAAGAGCTTCAACACGTCCGCCAGCGGCTGCAGGATCCCGTGGGGCCCCACCCGCATCGGCCCGAGGCGCACCTGCACCCAGGCCTGCAACTTGCGCTCGAGCAGCACGATGTACATCACCGTGACGAGCACCGCGACGAGCACGATGACGATCTTGATCAGCGGGATGATGACGGCTTCAACCATGGATCACTCGAATCCCGAATCCCGAATCCCGACTCCAGGCGCGCGCGCTACCGGTCGACTTCGCCGAGCACGATGTCGATCGTCCCGATCAGGGCGACGACGTCCGCAACCAGGTGCCCCCGCACCAGACGCGGCAGGGCCTGCAGGTTGCAGAACGAGGGCGGCCTCACCCGCAGGCGGTACGGCGACACCGATCGGCCGTCGCTCACGATGAAGAACCCCAACTCGCCCTTCGGCGCCTCGACCGCGTGGTAAGTCTCCCCGGCCGGCGGTTTCAGCAGGCGCGGGACCTTCCCCATGATCGGGCCCTCGGGCAGCCCGGCGAGTGCCTGCCGGATGATCCGAATCGACTGGTAGAACTCCTCCAGCCGTACCAGATAGCGGTCGTAGGTGTCCCCGGCCGTGCCGATCGGAATGTCGAAGTCGAATTCGTCGTACGCCGCGTACGGCTCGTCCTTCCTGACGTCGCGCACCACGCCCGACGCGCGCAGCGCGGGCCCGCACAGGCCGATCGACGCGGCATCCGGACCGGAGATGACCCCGACGTGCTTCGTCCGGCCCATCCAGATCCGGTTCGACGTCAGCAGTTGCTGGTACTCGGGCAGCTTCTGCTCCTGCAGGTCGCAGAACCGCAGAACCTTCTTGTCCCAGTCCGGCGGGAGATCGACGGGCTGCCCCCCGACCCGCATGGAGTTGTACGTCAGCCGCGCGCCGCAGTAGTCCTCGAAGAGATCCAGCACGAGTTCCCGCTCGCGCAGGCAGAACAGGAACACCGTGACGGCTCCGATGTCCATCGCGTGCGTGCCCAGCCAGACCAGATGGCTGGCGATCCGCTGCAGTTCGGCGAGAATGGTCCGGATGTACCGGGCGCGCCGGGGCACCTCCAGGGAGTACAGCTTCTCGACCGTCTCCACGTAACCGAGGTTGTTGGTGGCGGCCGCGACGTAGTCCATGCGGTCGGTCAGCAGGACGATCTGCGTCCAGTCACGGTGCTCGCTCAGTTTCTCGATCCCGCGGTGCAGGTAGCCGATCACCACGTCGGCGTCGACGACCTTCTCCCCGTCGAGCTTGAGGACCAGCCGCAGCACGCCGTGCGTGCTGGGGTGCTGCGGTCCCATGTTGATGACCAGTTCGTCGGTGTCGAACATCGGGCGGGGCGCCTGGGTCTGCATGGTCTCGCTGCTCATTCGATATCCGCCTCGACCGCCGTCTGGCGCGCCTTGAGCCAGTCCTGCGGGCTCTCCATCAGCAGCTCGCCGGGCCCCTCGAGCGGGTAGTCCTTGCGCTGCGGGTACCCCTGCCAGTCGGCCGGCAGCAGGATCCGCCGCAGGTCGGGATGGCCGGTAAACCGCACCCCGAACATGTCGAACACCTCGCGTTCGAGCCAGTTCGCCGCCGTCCAGATCCCCGCCGCCGACGCCACCGCTTCCTGGTCCTTCACGCGGGCTTTCACGCGCAGTCGCTGTCGCCGGGTGGTCGAGTACAGGCAGTAGACGACGTCG
Source organism: uncultured Vicinamibacterales bacterium (assembly GCA_964481395.1). Lineage (GTDB taxonomy): Bacteria > Acidobacteriota > Vicinamibacteria > Vicinamibacterales > JAKQTR01 > JBFMFH01. Next base: position 60,201 of record CAYZYG010000008.1, on the reverse strand, counting down.
AAACGCTGCTCACGGGGGGGCCAGTCGACCGCCGTCAGGTCCGAGAGGTAGTCGAACGCGCAGGAGGGGTCCTCCCGCAGGAAGGTCAGCACCCCCGTCAGCGCACCCGCCTTGACGATGACCGTCCAGTCCCCCACCCAGTAGCTCACCGCCTCCACGTCCGCACCATGCGCGGCCTGAAGAGCCGTCACAAAGGCCGGGAGCGGCAGGTCGGCGGGCGGGGGCGGGTCCGGCGGCAGTGGAGGGCCGGGCGGAGCCTTCGGCTCGGCCTTCGCCGCCGGCTTCGCCGGCGCGGGCTTAGCGGCCGGCTTTCCCTCGGCGGCTGCCGCGGCCGGCTCGACCTTGGCCGGGGGCGTGACCGCCGGGACCGGCGGGCCTGAGGTCTCGGGAGTCGCTGGCTTCTGATCGTCCGACATCAGCTCGCTCCTACGCCCACTCCAGGGCACCCTCGCGCCAGGCGTAGAAGTACCCCACCACGAGGATGATCAGAAACACCACCACCTCGATCAGGCCGAACCAGGCCAGTTCGTCGAGGATAACCGCCCACGGATACAGGAACACGGTCTCCACGTCGAAGATGACGAAGAGCATCGCGACGAGATAGTAGCGGACGCTGTATCGGTCGCGCGCGTCGGTGGCGGGCTCGATGCCGCACTCGTACGGTGCGAGCTTCACGCGGCTGAACCGCTGCGGGATGATCAGCCGCGCGAACATCAGCGTGACCACACCGAACCCGATCGCGACCAGCACGTAGATCAGGATGGGGACATACGATTCGACCATCGGTTTCACCTTCCGGGCCGCGCTCGTGCACCACCTGCGTCAACGCCAGGCGGCAACTGACGCCGCCAGCGCACCTGCAGGACCGCCGGACCTGCCTGAGGTGTGCGGACCGAAGCCGCGGCGGCTTGGGGGGCGCTCCGCCGCCGCACCACCCACGGGATTGCCCGAGGAGGCACTGGCTAAGGCGGGTCGCGTCGGCAGCGTCGTGACCCGACGGCGCCGCCGAGGGCAGACAGCCCTCGGGTTATAACATGCGCTCGAAACCGCGGTCAAGGAAGCCAAGTGCCGTGCTGACAAGCGTTTCGCGGAAGCGATATACTGTCAGTGCGCGCCTGCCCGACAATAAGGACCCGCGACCCATGCATAGCCGACACTCCCGGCGCCCGGCACCGCTGCTGCTCTCACTCGTGCTCCTCGCCGGCCTCGCCGCCACAGGCCCGGCCGCAGCCCCGCAGACGGCCTCAACGGTCGAGCGGGACATGTTCGTGAGCGTGCTCGACAAAGCCGGGCAACCCGTGCTCACGTTGACGCCGGGCGACTTCATCGTCCGCGAGGACGGGCGCGTCAGGGAAGTGCTGCGCGCGCGCCGGGCCACCGATCCCATCGATCTCGCCGTGCTCATCGACACGAGCCAGGCCGCGCAGATCGGGCTCACAGACCTCCGGCTGGCCCTCGAAGGTTTCGTGGCGAAGGTGCGTCCCGAGTCACACATCGCCCTCATCGGGCTGGGCGACCGTCCGACGGTCCTGACCGACTACACCAACGACCAGGACCTCCTCACGCGCGGGCTCGGCCGCGTGTTCCACATCCCCAACGCCGGGGCCACCGTCATCGAGGCCGTCGAGGAGACGCTGAAGGGCCTGGCCAAGCGTCCGGCCGACCGGGCCGCCATTGTCGTGGTCTGGCTGGGCGGGATCGAGTTCAGCAACGCCTTCCACGACACCGCGCTGAGGCTCCTGAAGGAGCAGGGCGTCGCGCTGCACGTCGTCACCGTCGGCAGCGCTGTACCGCGCGACATCGGCACGTCGGCCGGTCGACAGCGTGAACTGCTGTTCGACCGCGGCACGACAGAGACGGGCGGGCGCCGCGATAACGTCCTGTCGACGATGGGGCTGCCGAAGGCACTCGGCACGCTCGCGGACGAGTTGCTGGGACAGTACCGCATCACCTATGCGAGGCCCGATTCCCTCATCCCTCCCGAACGCGTCGAAATCGCGGTCCGCCCGCCCGACCTGACGGCGAGAGGCATTCCGATCAGGACCGCCAAGGGCGCGCGGTGATCCTCCGCCGTCTGGCGTTCGCAGGGCTCGCGGTCACTCTGGCCGCGGTCCTCGCGGCGCCCGCGCCGACCGGGCACGCGCAGAGCCAGCAGCCGCCGGTCCGGCCAGACGCCGGCCCGTTTCGAAGCGGCATCGACCTGGTCTCGCTGAGCGTCACGGTGACGGACCCCTCGGGCCGGTTCATCACGGACGTGGAACCGCACGAGTTCCTGGTGTACGAAGACGGGGTGCAGCAGGAGGTGTCGTTCTTCAACCGCTCGAATCAGCCTCTGGCGGTCTCCCTGCTGCTCGACACGAGCGCGTCCATGGAAGACAAGATGGCCACCGCCCAGGAGGCGGCGTCCCTGTTCGTGCGCCGGCTGCGGCCCCAGGACGAAAGCCAGGTGATCGACTTCGACAGCAAGGTCACGGTGGCCATCGCCTTCACGAATCAGCACGAGAAGGCCGAGCAGGCCATCCGATCGACCGTGGCGGGCGGATCGACCTCGCTCTATAACGCGGTGTACATCGCATTGAAGGAACTGCGCAAGACGCAGGTCCGCGCCGCCGACGATCTCCGCCGGCAGGCCATCGTCCTCCTCTCGGACGGCGAGGATACGTCGAGCCTGGTGGCATTCGACGAAGTGCTGGAGCTGGCCAAACGATCCGAGACGGCCATCTACGCCATCGGACTCCGTGTCCGCGATCCGTTCGGCGGCAAAGGCTTCAACGAAGCGGACTACGTGCTGCGTCAGTTGACCTCGCAGACCGGGGGGCGGGTCTTCTTTCCCGCCGCGGCGGCGGAGCTTCCAGCCATCTACGACCAGGTGCTCCAGGAGTTGTCGAGTCAGTACGTGCTCGGCTACTCCTCGACGAACGCGAAGCGGGACGGCCGGTGGCGACGGGTGGTCGTCCGTGTCAGCCGGCCCTCGACGACCGCACGGACCAAGCAGGGCTACTACGCACCCGGCCAAGGACAGAAACCGGGGCCCTGGGACCGGGGACCGGGGATCGGTTGAGCCTGTCGACCCAGTTGCGGGCGGCCGAAGACAGCCTTGACACCCACCCCCCTGGCGGACCGCACTGTACCAGTCCCCTGGTTCCGATCCGGTCATCAGAACTGGTCCCCGGTCCCCGGTCCCCGTTCTCTGATATGCTCCTCCCGGCCGCCACAGGCGGCCGGTGTCCTCATGCCAAACCGACCTCTCGTTCATTTCGTCGGGGCCGGGCCCGGAGATCCCGGTCTCATCAGCGTTCGCGGTGCACGCTGCCTCGGACGCGCCGACGTCGTCGTGTACGACCGGCTCGTCCCGGAGTCCATCCTCCGCTACGCACGTCCCGATGCCGAGCGTATCGATGTCGGGCCGGCGGCACCCGGCGCGCAGGCTCGCGACGCCATCGCCTACCTGCTGGCCGAGAACCAGCGTGAAGGCAAACGCGTCGTCAGACTGAAGTGGGGCGACCCGTTCGTGTTCGACGACGGCGGAGAGGAGGCTCTCTTCCTCCACGAACACGGCGTGCCGTTCGAGGTGGTCCCCGGCGTCCCGGCAGCTGTCGCCGTACCGGCGTACGCCGGCGTGGCCGTGACCTACCGGGGAGGCGGCGACACGCTGACGTTCGTCCGTGGCCACGAGGACGCCAGCCACGACGCCCCGTCGGTCGACTGGGCCAGCCTGGCCAGACTCGACGGAACGATCGTGTGCTACGCGGGCCGGGATCAGGTCAGCGTCTTCCTGGCCTCATTGCTGGCTGCCGGGAGGCCCGCAGCGGAGCCGGTCGCGCTCGTCTATCAGGGCACGCTCGCGGCACAGCGCACCGTCACCGGAACGCTCGAGGAACTGGCGACGAGGACCCCTCCTCCGGCGGATCCGGCCATCGTCATCGTCGGGCGCGTCGCAGGGCTGCGCCAGCATCTGCGATGGTTCGACGTCCGCCCGCTGTTCGGCCGCCGCATCGTCGTGACGCGCCCCCGCGAGCAGGCCCGGGAGATGGTCGAGTCGCTCGAGGAACTCGGCGCGCTCGTCGTCCAGGCCCCGACCGTGCGAATCGCCGCCGCAGAGGACGACGCGCCGCTGGCGGAGGCCTGTTCGGATCTGTCACGCTTTCAGTGGGTCGTGCTGCCGAACACCGCGAGCGCCGACGCGTTCCTCCGCGCCGTGCTGCTGGCCGGGGACATCCGCGAGTTGAAGGGCGTGGGGATCTGCGCCATCGGTCAGGCCAGCGTTGAGCGTTTCGGCGGCCTCGGCGTGCGCGTGGACGTCCCCGCTGTCGAGTACCGGCCCGAGATGATGGTCGAGGCCCTGAGCGCGTCAGGCCGGCTCGTCGGCAGCCATGTACTGCTGCCCAGGGGTGAGGGCGCGCGCGAGGTCCTGGCAGACATCCTGCGCAACGCCGGTGCGAACGTCCATGAGGTCGGCGCGTACCGGACCGTCCCGATCGTCGTCGGAGACCCGCGTGAGCCGGACATCTACAAGATGCTGCTCGAGAAGGAGATCGATGTCGTCGCGTTCACCAGCGCGTCGACCGTGCGCGACTACGTCGAGCTCTACGGCGCCGATCCCCTTGCCGACCTGCTGGCCTCGACATCCGTGGCGTGCATCGGGCCGGTCACGGCCGAGGTGGCTCGGACGTACGGGATCGACACGACCATCCTGCCGGACGAGTACACGATCGCCGGGCTCATCGCCGCCATCGTGAAGCACTTCGCCGGGAACAGGACCCTCTAACGCGGACCCGACGTCAGACGTTCGATGAACGGGAGACGGCTGAGGTCGTTGACGACGACCGTCACCATCAGGACCATCAGCACGACGAATCCGGCCAGCAGCAGCCGTTCCTTCACCTTCACGCTGAAATCCCGGCGGGCCACGGCTTCGACGCCCATGATGAAGATGTGTCCGCCGTCCAGGACGGGGATCGGCAGGAGGTTCAGGAGCCCGAGGTTCAGGCTGAGCGACGCCATGAACGTGATCAGCGCCAGCCAGCCAGCCGCCGCGTAATCGCCCGACAGTTGGGCAATCGCCACCGGTCCCATCAACTGCCGCGGCGACGTCTCCCGCGTGAAGAGGCCCGCAAGGGTCTGGACGATGAGGCCCGCGAACTGGACGTTGCGCTCGAGACTCATCGTGAACGCCCCGATCGGCCCCGGTTCGATCACGTCGAAGGCGTCGGAGATGCTGATGCCGATCACCCCGGTGTCGCCCTGTCGGCGCGGCGTGACGGGGACGTCGAGGCGCTCGCCTCCACGCTCGACGGTGACCGTGATGGGCTGCTCGGGGAACTTCCGGATCTCGGTGGACACCTGCCCGGAGAACGTGGTCCGCACGCCGTTGACCGCCAGCAGGATGTCTCCCGCCTTGAGGCCCGCCTTCCCGGCCGGCCCGTTCGGCTCCAGAGCACTGATGCTCGGATGCACGTCGGGCAGCACCCCGATGTCCCCGACCTCGAGTCTGGTGGTCGCGACCGGCCTGACCTGGAGGACCCGCTCTCGGCCCTCGCGGAGCAGCGTCAGGGGCACGTCGCGGTCCGCCCGGCCGCCGATCGCCAGGTAGAACTGTTCCCAGTTGGCCACATCGACAGAGCCCACGCGAGTGATACGGTCACCGACGAGAATCCCGCTCTTCTCGGCGGGAGAATCGTTCGTGACCTCCCCGACCACCACCGGATCGTCGTGAAACGCGGGAACCTGGGCGCCCTTCAGGAGCACGACCCACATCAGCACGACCGACAGGGCCACGTTCATGGCGGGACCCGCCAGCAGGATGCGGAAGCGGTCCCACTTGCTCCGCGACAGGAACTCGTCCGGGGCTCCCGAGCGGGGATCGTCCGGGTTCTCGCCCGCCATCTTGACGAACCCGCCCAGCGGAAACGCCTTGATGCAGTAGTCGATCCCGCCCCGGGTGACTTTGAACAGGTTGGGCCCGAACCCGATGGCGAACGTGAGCACACGCACACCCAGCCACCGGGCCACCAGGAAGTGCCCCAGCTCGTGCACGAAAACGAGGACACCGAGGACGAAGACGAACGCGAGCAGCGAGTTGATCACGGAACGTGCCTCATCCTCAATTGTAACCGCTCAGGACCTCCTGGGCGTAGTCCCTGGCCCAGTGGTCCAGACCGCGAATGCCGGCAAGCGTGTCGGCGTCCCGGGGCGCGTGGGCATCCATCGTCCTGGCGATCACGTCTGCGATGGCCAGGAACGGCAGCCGTCCGGCGAGAAACGCGGCCACGGCCACTTCGTTCGCAGCGTTGAGCACGACCGGCGCGCCTCGGCCCTCCCGCAGCGCGCGGTAGGCGAGGCCGAGGCAGGGAAAACGCCGGTGGTCGGGTGCGTGGAACTCGAGAGGCCCGCTCCGGACCAGGTCCAGCGTTGGCAGCGCCCCGCCCCATCGCTCTGGATAGGAGAACGCGTACTGGATCGGCAGCCGCATGTCGGTCACGCCGAGCTGCGCGATGATCGACCCGTCTCGAAGCTCCACGAGCGAGTGCACGACGGACTGCGGGTGAATGACGACGTCGATCTGGTCGGCAGAGACGTCGAACAGCCAGTGGGCCTCGATGACCTCCAGCCCCTTGTTCATGAGCGTGGCCGAGTCGATCGTGATCTTCCGTCCCATCCGCCAGGTCGGATGGCGCAACGCGTCGTCGGGCCCGACCTTCTTCAGGTCGGCCAGGGAGTGGCTGCGAAAGGGCCCCCCTGATGCCGTGAGGACGAGACGTCGGACTTCCTGGTGGTCACGGCCGTGCAGACACTGGTGGATCGCGTTGTGCTCGCTGTCGACGGGCAGGATGGCGACACCCCGGCGCCTTGCGGCAGCCGTGACGAGTCCGCCCGCCATCACCAGCACCTCCTTGTTGGCGAGGGCGATGGTCTTGCCCGCGTCGATCGCCGCCAGGACCGCTTCGAGCGCGGCCGTGCCTGACGACGCGCACAGGACGATCTCCACGTCCGGGTGCGTCGCCACCGTCAGGAGGGACTCGGAGCCGGCCACCCAGCGCTCGGGCCGGCGCCCTGTGACGCGCGACTGTACCTGCGCCAGGGCGTGCGCGGTGGCCATACCGACGATGCGGGGCCGGACGTGGTCGATCTGGGACGCCAGGAGGCTGGCATTGGCGCCCGCCGCCAGCCCGACCACCTGCAGGCGATCGGGGTGGGCATCGACGACGGCCATCGCGCTGCGTCCGATGGACCCGGTCGACCCCAGAATGGCGACGCGCGTGCGCCTCATGGCTCACCCGATCAGGCGGAGCAGCACGAATGCTCCTGGCATCACAAAGAGCAAGGCGTCGATGCGATCGAGGAGCCCGCCGTGACCGGGGATCAATGCCGAACTGTCCTTGACCTCGGCGCTTCGCTTCAGCAGCGACTCGAACAGGTCGCCGGCGATGCCGAGGCCGACCAGCGCGAGGCCCGCCACGGCCAGCCAGCGGGCGTCGACGTGCGGCAACCACACGGCCCCTAGGCCGACCGTGGACGCCGCGCCGGCGATGCATCCCGCCACCGCCCCCTCGACGCTCTTCTTTGGGCTGACGGCCGGAGCCAGGCGCCGCCGCCCCAGCCACGTGCCGACGTAGTACTGAGCCGTGTCCGAAATCCACACGACGAGGAGGAGCAGGAGGACGACCTCGCGCCCGTGCTGGTGACGGATGGCTCCGATGAGCCCCAGCGGCACCCCGAGGAAGCCAACGGGAAACAGGGCCGCGGCAGCCGACGCAGGGACGTGGCGGGCGGGCCCGTACGACGCGAGTACCACGAGCGGAACCGCCACGACGGCAGCGGCCAGGACGAGATCGACCGGCGCGCCAGGCCACGCCAGGGCCATGGCCACCGCCGCCGAGGCGGTGGCCCCAGCGAGCCTCGGCACCGGCACGTCCGTCCGCTGCAGGAGGTCCGCATACTCGAGGAACGCTGCGGCCACCACCCCGGCCATCACGAGCGCGAACAGCCACGCCGGCGCCAGCCAGATCGCCGCCAGAGCCAGGGGAACGAGAACCAGCGCGCTGAGGATGCGGGTCACAGCGCCACGCGTGCGGCAGTCGGCGGCTTGATTCCGCCGTAGCGGCGGTCGCGCTTCTGGTAGTCGAGGATGGCCTCGAGCAGGTGCCGGCGGCGGAAGTCGGGCCAGAGCACGTCCGTCACCCAGATTTCCGCGTAGGCAATCTGCCAGAGCAGGAAGTTGCTGACACGCATCTCGCCGCTCGTTCGGATGAGCAGATCGGGATCCGGCTGTCCGGCGGTGTACAGGAACCCGGCGAAGCGCTGTTCGTCGAGGTCGGACGGATCGACGCCGGCCTCGATCAGCCGGCGCGCGGCATCGACGATCTCGGCGCGCCCGCCGTAGTTCAGCGCGATGTTGAACAGCATCCCGGTGGCTCCGGCCGTCGCGTCGATCGCCCGTGCCAGTTCGGACCGCACATCCTCGGCCAGGCCTCCCGTCCGGCCGATGACGCGGAACCGGATGTTGTGCCGGATCAGCGTGCGGAGTTCGAGGCGCAGATAGCGCTTGAGGAGCGCCATCAGCGTCCTGACCTCGAGCTCGGGCCGCTTCCAGTTCTCGACCGAGAAGGCGTAGAGCGTGAGCACCTGCAAGCCGAGCCGCGCCCCGGTCTCGACGGCGTCGCGGACGGCATCGACGCCGGCCTGGTGGCCGTGGACGCGCGGCAGATGGCGACGGGCTGCCCACCGCCCGTTGCCGTCCATGATGATCGCCACGTGCGCCGGAAGCCGGTCGTAGTCGAGGGACTCAGCGAGGGCCCGGTCGGGCGACTCGCCAGGAATCCACGCGAGGAGCTCGTCACGCGACATGCCGATGCCCTGTTGAGCGCCTCCGTGCACGGCGTGCTCGGCCGCCAGCCGGCACCGATCGCTCCTGTTGACTCACCGGTCAGGCCAGCTGGCCGACCTGCTGCGCCCCGTACGTCAACGGCCTGGACCGCAAACGCTAATCATAGATCCATCAGGCGCGAGGCGCCAGGCGATGGACCCGAAACGAGCCCGCAGGACACCCGCGGTTCGTTGCTGTTATCAGTAGCGAACGCTGACCAGCACCAGCCCGCGGGCCGGTGCCGTGGCCCCGGCCTCGTGGCGCTCCCCTGAGGCCAGCAGGGAAGCGATCGCGTCCGGCGGCCGGTCGCCCGAGCCGACGTCGACCAGCGTTCCCGCCATGGCGCGCACCATGTGGCGCAGGAACCCTTCGGCCTCGATTTCGAACACGACGAACCGGGGGTCAGACGCGCCAAGGCGTGTGAGCACCGCGTGCTCACCGCCGCCCGTTTCCCGCCACACCCGGGCGCGGGTGACCGTCCGATCGGTGGTCTTGACGTCGCTTCCGGTCGACTGAAAGGCGGCGAAGTCGTGGCGGCCTTCGAACAGCCGGGCTGCGGCCGCCATGGCGTCCACGTCCAGGTCGCGCACGACCTGCCAGCACCACTGTCGCACGGCAGGCGGCAGCACGCGGCCATTCCAGATCCAGTACTGATAGGTCTTCGACCTCGCGTCGAACCGGGGATGAAACGCGTCGGCCGCCTCCTCCACGCGCAGCACCCTAACGTCGGCTGGCAGAATCCCGTTCAGGGCTCGCAGGAGCATCGCGCCATCGTGAGCCGTCCGGACCTGCGCCCGCGCGACCTGGCCGAGCGCGTGCACGCCTGCGTCAGTCCGTCCTGCGCCGACCACCGCCACGGGGCCGCCATCGATGCGCGCCAACGCCTCTTCGAGCAGGCCCTGGACGGAGACTCCCGTCGCCTGGCGCTGCCAGCCGACGTACGCCGTGCCGTCGTAGGCCAGGGTGATCTTGAGGACTCGGGACATGACTTCCACGTCGACGCGAGGCGATAGTCAGTAGTCAGTAGATGGCAGACAGTAGACAGCAGATAGATCGCAGCGCCGGTTCCACAACGGCTGCGGGTCGCGTGGCCGGCGAATCGTGGAACCATCCGGCTCCGGTTCTCTCGCGTTTCTACTGTCTACTATCTTCTGTCTACTATCCACTTTCTGCTTCCCACCGTCCCCGGATTCAGGCGCCTGGCCTCGAACCCGGCTTGGTGACGGCCAGGCCGCTGGCGCACAGCGGGCACGATTCCGGGGCATAGGTGGGTGGCGTGATGGCCGCCAGCGCCGCGAACGGCACGTCGACGGGCGTGTCGTTCCCGCTCCGGTTGATCACCGACACCGCTCCGACGACCGTGGCGCCTCTCGCGCGGGCGACGTCCATGGTTTCCCGTGTCGAGCCGCCGGTCGTCAGGACATCTTCGACAACGAGCACCCGATCCGCGGGACCGAGGTCGAATCCTCTCCGGAGCGTCAGAACGCCGTCGACGCGCTCCGCGAAGACGGCCCGCACGCCGAGAGCCCGGCCCACCTCATGGCCGATGATCACGCCGCCAAGCGCCGGCGACAGGACGACGGTCGGCCGGCGTTCCCGGGCCCGTTCGGCCAGCGCGCGTCCGAGCGCCTCGGCCTCGGCCGGGTACTGCAGGACGAGGGCACACTGCAGGTACGCCGGGCTATGAAGCCCGGACGTCAGCCGGAAATGCCCTTCCAACAGGGCCCCGAGCTGGCGGAACCGGGTGAGCAGCCTCTCTCCTTCCATCGAATCCCTCCCGTGCAATGCCATCTCGGCCGGCCCGTCGTCTACCGCCGAGCCAGGCGGAGCGTTGTCTCGAACAGATCGAGAATACGCCGATACTCGTCGGCCCAGCTCGTTTCCTGCTCGAACCCGTGGTTTTCCACCGGATAGAGTGCCAGTTCCCAGTTCGTCTTGCGCAGCTCGATCAGACGCTGCGCGAGACGAATGGAGTCCTGCGCGTGGACGTTGGTGTCCACGAGACCATGGCAGATGAGCAGGGCGCCCTTGAGTCCGTCGGCGAAGTAGATGGGCGAGCTCCGCTTGTACGCCTCCGGGTCGTCCTGGGGCTGGTTCAGAATCGCGGCGGTGTACGGGTGGTTGTAGTGCGCCCAGTCGGTCACGGGCCGCAGGGCGGCGCCTGCCGCAAACGTGTCCGGCGACGTGAACATCGCCATCAGCGTGATGAACCCGCCGTAGCTGCCGCCATACACGCCGATTCTCTTCGGATCTACGCGGTGTTCCTTCACCAGGTATGCCGCACCGTCGACGATGTCCTCCAGGTCCTTGCCCCCCATGTGCCGGTAGATGGCCGTGCGCCAGTCCCGGCCGTATCCCGCGCTCGCCCGGTAGTCCACGTCCAGCACCACGTACCCGAGCGAGGCCAGCAGGTGATCGAACATGTACTCCCGGTAGTAGCTGGCCCAGTACTTGTGGGCGTTCTGTGCGTACCCCGCGCCGTGGACGAACACGACGCCGGCACGGGACCGGTCGCGCTTCGCGCCCACCATCTCGGGCGTGAACAGCCTGGCGTACACCTCGACGCCGTCGCGCGCCGTGAAGGTGACGACCTGCGGCTCGACCCACCGGTAGCTCCGCCATTCCTCGGTGGGCGTCGTGGTGACCTGCTGCATGGGGGCGCCGGCGGCGTACGGCATCACGAACACTTCCGGCGGCTTCGATGCGCTCGAATGAATCAGCGCCAGCATCCGCCCGTCGGGCGACACGGTGCCGATGTTCGAGCCCGTCATGCTCGTGAGGCGCGTGGGGGGGCCGCCGCCGAGCGGCACCTCGTACATGTGCCGCTCGCCGGGGTGCACTTCGGACGAGACGAACACGAACTTCTGCTCGTCGGGCGTCAGCGACGCCGACGACAGCTCGAACGCCCCCCGGGTCAGCTGGACGGCCGCCGCGCCCGGCTGCGCGGCATCAACCGTGTAGAGGTGCATCCACCCGTCGCGCTCGGACAGGAACCAGACGGTACGGCCGTCGGGCATCCAGTCGACGCCGCTGCCCCCGAAGCGGCCGCCTCCCGTTTCACGAATCCACGCGTCGTCGTGCAGGTGGTCGATCACGCGGGTCGTGCCGCTCGCCGGGTCGAGCGCGACGATCCAGCGGTCCTTGAAGTCCTCGGACCGCGCAACGGCGACGACGAGTGCGCCGTCGGGCGATACGATCGGCAGCCCCCAGCGGACGGCGCGCGGCTCTGGCTTGCGCGCGTCAGCCGTCTGCGCGACTGGCTCGCCGCCCGAGGGCCCCGCGGCTGCCGGCGCAGGCGGCTTCGTGCCCGCAAACCCGTCGTCGGCCCAGACCGAGGTGCCCGCCTTCACGTCGAGCACGGCCAGCCTCCGCCGGTCCTGCGCGTCACCGACCTTGACGCGGGTGGTCAGGTCCTCGGTATAGCCGGACTCGGTCACGTAGTTCGGGACGGCGGCCACCTTGGCGCTGTCGGCCCGATCGACGACGAGCAGGAACACCCACGTTCCCGACGGATGGAGGCTGGCGTCGGCCACGCCCTGGCGATCCGAGATCTCGAACGCCGGCAGGGCCTGCCTCTTTCGCTCCTCCTCGCTCTGCTTGCGCTCGGCCACCGCGTCGCGCGTGAACTGGATCAACGCCTCTGCCTGCTCTCTCACGAACGTCTGCGACGCGCCCTCCCGGGGCTCCCGGCGCCGTGGCCGGACGTCGGTCATCTGCTGGATCCGCCCGCTGTCGAGGGGCATCAGAAACAGATTGTTCTGGGAGACGAACGTCACGGCCGTCTCGTTCTTGGCCCATCGTGGATTCGACTCGCCGGCTGTCGTCCGGGTGATCTGCTCACGCGTCCGGGCGACCGTATCGATGAGAACGATGTCGCCCCGCTCGACGAAGAGCACCCGGCGGCCGGCCCGATCCCATTCTCCTGACACGGGCGGCGCGAGCCGGCGTTCCTCCTCCGAGAGCCTGCGGGGCGTCGTCGAACTGCGCGCCAGGACCCAGGTCGAGGTCTCGTCCTCGCCCGGACGCCTCCACTCGAAGTACAGATCCTGGGAATCTCCGGACCAGCGGAGGCCGGAGGGCGGGTAGCCGACGAGCGCGGGCCCGCGCATGATGCTGTCGATCGAGAGGTCGAAGGGGCGAGGGGCTGGGGTCCCGCCGGGCTGGCGGGCGCCCAGCGCCGGCGCAACGAGCAGGACCAGGAGCAGCCCCAGGGGAAGTCGGACGACACGCTTCATGGCAACCTCGTCGGAGTGAGCGGCAGGCAGAGCTGCGGAGCGCCGGAAACGCCTGTCCGGCGCGGTGCTAGTATACCCGGTGCGGTTTCCGCTGAAACCGTGCCGTCGCGAGATCCGTCTATTCCTCCGAGGGCGGTGGTTCCGGCCGTACCGCTGCCAGCGGTCGGGGGGTGGGGTGTGTCCCGGGCCGGCCGCAGCCTCGGCCCGTCGATGCCGCAAGCGCCGCGACGTGCTGCCGTCCTCAGGGCTGCGTGCTGAGCGAACAACAAGGGTCCGACGCCCAGGCGGCATGACGTCATCGAACGTGCGAGGCGAAGCACTCAGCAACCCAGCAGTGGAGCATATGGTTATGTCCCAACAGCGTTACCGCGCGTCGGCCGCAGCCGTCGTGGCGGCATGTCTTCTTGGATGGCCCTCCCTGTCATCTGCGCAGACCGCTCCGCCCCCGGGCGGACTGGCGACGGCCCAGCCTGCGGCTCAGCCCGCCGGGCCAATGCTGAGGTTGTCATTGGAGGACGCCGTCCGGATGGCCCTCGAGAACAACCTGAGCCTGCAGGTCCAGCGCATCAATCCGCAACTGCAGGATTTCAGCGTCGAGCAGGCCAGGACCGCCTGGACGCCGAATCTGACGTTCGATCTGAGCCAGGCCAGTCGGACCACCCCCATCAGCAGCTTCTTCGCGGGGGCGGAGGACAAGCTCGAAAGCGACCGCTTCACGACGAACGTGGGGGCGACGCAGTTGCTGCCGTGGTACGGCGGAAACTACCGCGTGAGCTGGGACTCGACGCGCAACGAGTCGAACAGCCTGTACGACAGCCCGAACCCGTCGCTCGGATCGAGCCTGAACTTCAGCTTCAGCCAGCCGCTGCTCCGCGATTTCAAGATTGACGGCGCGCGTCAGCAGCTGATCGTCGCGCGGAAGAACCGGGAGCTGTCGGATCTCGACCTGCAGCAGACCGTGCTGTCGACGATTCGGGCGGTCAAATACGCCTACTGGGACGCGAAGGCCGCGGTCGCGTCGCTGGAGGTGGCGCGCCAGTCCCTCGACCTCGCGCAGGAACAGCTCAGGAACAACCGCTCGCGGGTCGAGATCGGCACCATGGCTCCCATCGACGTGGTCGAGGCCGAAGCCGAGGTGGCCCGGCGCGAGGAGTCGGTCATTGTCGCCGAGGCGGGCGTGAAGAACACCGAAGACCGCCTGCGCACGCTGATCGTGGACCCGAAGGCCCCTGACTACTGGGCCCTCGGGTTCGATCTGACGTCCGAAGCGGTCTTCGCCGCGACGCCCGTCGACGTCAACGCCGCGGTGCAGACGGCCCTCGACAAGCGCACCGACCTCCGGCAGTTCCGGAAGAACATGGAGGTCACCGACGTCAACATCCAGTACTACCGGAACCAGACGCTGCCAGGCCTCACGGCCAACCTGAGCTACGGCCTCACTGGCCAGGGCGGCACGAAGCGGGCCTTCGGAAGCGGGTTCCCGCCGGAGATTCTCAGTGAGATCGAAGAGGGCTTCGGAACGGTGATGAGCCGTATTTTCGGCAGGGATTTCCCGAGCTGGACCTTCGCGATCCAGGTGTCCTACCCGATCGGTAAGAGCAGCGCGGAGGCCAGCCTGGCGCGCACCAAGCTGCAGTACGAGCAGGCGCAGATTCAGCTGCGGAACGCGGAACTGAGCGTGGTGACGCAGGTGCGCGACGTGGCCCGCAACGTCGAAACCAATCAGAAGCGGCTCGAGGCGACCCAGGCGGCGCGGCGGCTGGCCCAGCGGCGGCTGGAAGCCGAACAGAAGAAGTTCGCGGCCGGCATGTCGACCAACTACGTGGTCTTCCAGGCGCAGCGCGACCTGGCCAACGCCCAGTACTCGGAGCTGGTCGCGCTGCTCGACTACAACCGTTCGCTCATCGACTTCGAGACGGTCCAGGAGGCCCCGACGGCCGGGGGGACCTCGGTTTCACTCGCGACGACGGGCCGGTAGCCGCGGCCACGCACGCGCCAGCACACTCCCGCCTCCCGGGGCGGGAGTGTGCTCCCCTTCCTCCCGCTCGTCTGTGATCCTCGGGCCAGGCGCAGCGCCGGAGGCCCTGGCGTGTCCCTCTCCATGCGTTGCTGCGGCGCCGTACCCGGGTCCCGGGCCCCGACGAGGATCACTGTCCTGTCTACCCCGGCCGCAGGCTGCGGCCCCACTGGACGGTGATCCTCGAGTCGGGAATTGGCGATTGGGGATTGGGAAATGGTTGGGCCTGAGCGGAGACACGAATGGGGACTGGGGACCCCACCACTGGCCCCCGATCCCCGGTCCCTGTTTTCCGCTACACTGACCCCGTGCCCGGGCTGACCGTCACGCTCATCACGCTCAATGAATCGGCCAACCTCGTGCCTGCCCTGGAGTCCGTGGCGTGGGCCGACGAGATCGTCGTCGTCGATTCGGGGAGCACGGATGGCACGGTCGATCTCGCCCGCCAGTTCACGGACCGCGTGATCGTCCGTGACTGGCCGGGTTACGCCGCGCAGAAGAACCACGCCGCGTCGCTCGCGCGGTTCGACTGGATCTTCTCGCTCGATGCGGACGAACGGGTGACGGCTGAGCTGCGGGACGAGATGCGAGCCCTGCTGGCATCGGGCCCGCCCCGCCCCGGTTACCGCATGCCTCGCGTCAGCCACTACCTCGGCCGCTGGATCCGGTCGACGGACTGGTACCCGGACTACCAGCTCAGACTCTACGATCGGCGGCGCGCCCGGTGGGAGGGTCGTCACGTCCACGAATCGGTGAGAACGGACGGTGAGCCCGGGCACCTGCGGTCCGACCTCGAGCACTATCCGTACCGGGATGTGTCGCACCACCTCGCCACGATCGACCGGTACTCCACGCTGTGGGCCCGTCAGGCGCACGAGGACGGGCGCGCCACCGGGGCCGCTGGACTCCTGCTCCATCCACCGGCAGCCTTTCTGCGCAACTACGTCGCTCGCGCCGGCTTCCGCGACGCCATGCCTGGCCTCGTGGTGTCTCTGCTCAACGCCTCCTACGTGCTCGTCAAGCTCGTCAAACTCTGGGACCTCCAGCGGCGGGCGGCACGGTGATTTCGCTCCACATCGACACCGCCCGGAGCTGGCGCGGGGGTCAGAACCAGGTTCTGCAGACCGTCATGGGCCTGCGTGCGCTCGGGCACCGGACCGCAGTCGTCGCGCATCCGCAGGGGGTGCTCGCCCGCCGGATGGCCGAGGGCATGGATCTGTACCGTCAGGCGCCTGCGCACGAAGTCGACTTCGCGGCAGCGTTCCGGCTGGCGCGCATCATCAAGGACGTGCGGCCGGACGTCATCCACGCACACGACCCCCATGCCGTGTCCTTCGCCGCCATGGCGCTGTCGCTCATGGGCCGCAGCACCAGACCCGCGCTGGTGGCGGCACGCCGCGTTGACTTCCATCTGAAGCGAAACGCGTTCTCCCGCTGGAAGTACAGCCTGGTCGACGCCATGATCACGTCGTCCGACGCGATTCGCAACATGGTCGTGAGCGATGGCTTCGCCGCGGACCGCGTCGTCACGGTTCACGAGGGGATCGACGTGGACCACGTCGCGGCGCAGCCGCCAGTCGACCTCCACAGGGAACTCTGGCTGCCGGGCGGGTCACCAGTCGTGGGCAATGTGGCCGCCCTCGTGCCGCACAAGGGTCAGCGCTTCCTTGTCGAGGCGGCGGCGATGGTCTGCCGGGAACGCCCCGACGTCCAGTTCGTCGTCTTCGGCGAGGGTGAGCTGCGCAAACCGCTTCAGTACCAGATTCGTCACCTGGGTCTCGAACGCCACGTGCAGCTCGTCGGCTTCCGGCAGGATGTGCTGTCGTGCGTCAGGAGCCTCGACCTGTTCGTGATGAGTTCCATTACCGAAGGGCTGGGGACCTCACTGCTCGACGCGATGGCGCTCGGGCGGCCCATCGTCGCCACGACCGCTGGCGGTATCCCGGAAGCAGTCGAGGACGGCGTCACCGGACTGCTGGTCCCCCCGCAGCACGCGGCGCCCATGGCCGAGGCCATCCTCTCGCTCCTGGCCGATCCGGAGCGGGCGCGGCGCATGGGCGCTGCGGGCCTGGCTCGCGTGCGGGACAGATTCAGCGCCGGACGGATGGTGGCCGAGACGCTGGCGGTTTACGAACGCGTGGCCGGCACGCCCCGCGCATCGGACAGCGCGAGTCCCCCGCCGGGGTCCTGAATCCGCACAGTCCCAGCATCCCCAGGTGGCAGAGGGCAAAGTCGTAGCGGACCGGATCCGCGGGATCGACGGTTCTCAGCGCGGCGGTGATGTCCGCCGCCATGCGCCACCCCGGGGACCGGTACCGGGTAAGGTCCAGACACGTCGCCACGCGGATCACGTGGACGTCCAGGGGAATCACGAGACGCGATGGCGATACCCGCCGCCAGGCGCCGAGATCGACGTCGTCTCTGCGAACCATCCACCTCAGGAACAGATTCAGGCGCTTGCACGCGCTTCCGCCAGACGGCCGGCTGAAGAACCCGTGCACGCCGGGACGCGTGTGGCCCGTTCCATAGACCGTCCGGAGCGGCACGAGCCTGGCCCGTTCGCAGAAGCCATCCAGGGCGGGACCGATGTCGGGCCACTCGGACCGATCTCCCTCGAGGAAGAACGATTCGAGCGATCCGGATCGCTCGAGCATGTGCCGGAGAATGACGAAGAGCGCGGCGAGGTCGTCCGGCCCGACCCACCGGTGTCGGCAGCCGGCCAGCCGGGTACGGTCGCGGGACACGTCGAACGCCCGAACGAACGCGGCGGGCGACGGCCCCATCGAACCGAGCACCCGATCGATCGACGCGAGCACGCTGGCGACCCGGCCGAAGGCAAGACCCGCGGCGACGAACCCGGCGATCTCCCGATCCGCGGGGTCGTCGTACGGGCGGACCCGCTCCACGGGATCCGCGATCTGCCCGGCCCGATCGAATCGGGCGTACAGCCGATCGAGCGGTCCCCTCAGGTGCACCGACGATCGCCGGGGCCCTCGCACCCGACTCGGTCCTCGATGGCCGAGGACGGCAGGGGTGCCGGTGCCTTCAGGACCGAGGGCTGGGCGAGCGGGCAGGTTCCGGCGCCCGACTGTCATACGCCGCCGAAGGCGCGAGTCGGCACTCAGAAGGCCGTTACCGGAACGCCCTGTCGGCAGAGGGGGCAACCGGCGACCGGGTGATTGTCCGGGGCGCGGAACTCGGCGAGTGCCACGTTCGGCACGCCGAGATCGACGATCGCTTCGAGCCGATCGTAGATCTCGACGGTCCCCACCACTGTTCCGCCTGCATCCCGGACGAGCGACGCGCAACGCTGGAAGGTCTGGCCGGTGTTGCGGATGTCGTCGGCCAGCAGGACGCGCCTGCCGGACAGCAGCGACGCGTAGAAGGGCCGCAGCGCGTGACCCCGCAAGGGGTCCTGTGAGAACGGCGCGAACAGACAGGGCGGGGCCGCGAGCGCCCGCCGGCTGTCGAGGAGGCCGGCGATCGTGTGCGCCAGGAGTGCGCCGCCGGTCACCGGACCGGCCACGACCTCGGTCCGCTCGACGAGGCCGGCTGGCATCACCTCGATCAGGTCCTGGGCGAAGCGCCAGATCGTCGACGGATACCGGAAGAGCTGATGCGGGTTCAGGTAGACGGACCCGTGGTAGCCGTTGCCGTAGTCGAAGTGCCCGTTCAGCATCAGGACTTCGAACCGCTGCAGGTCCTCGAGCGCCTTCTCTCGGATGTCGTCGCGACGAGCCACGCCTCAGCTCCTCTCGAGTCCGCGCACGGCCGGCACGTCGGGATTGACGTACTTCACCTGCCCGCCGACGATGGTCGCCGCAACGCCGCCGCGCAGCGACCACCCGTCGAACGGGGTGTTCCTCGATGCCGATCGCATGGCGGCGGCCGACACCGTGACGCCGAGATCCGGCGCGAGCACGGTGATGTCCGCGACGTCGCCTTCGGCGAGCCGCCCGCCGGGAACCCCGAGAATGCGCGCGGGGTTCACCGACAGCAGTTCGACGAGGCGCGTGAGCCCGATGACTCCGGCGTGCACGAGCCGATCCAGGCTCAACGACACGGCCGTCTCCAGTCCGATGATGCCGAACGGCGCGTAATCGAACTCGACGCGTTTTTCGTCCGGATGGTGCGGCGCATGGTCGGTCGCAATCGCATCGACGCTGCCGTCGGCGATGCCGGCCACGAGGGCGTCCCGATCGGCGGCCGTCCTGAGCGGAGGGTTCATCTTCAGATGCGTGTCGTACGGCAGGGGCGCGCCCAGCCGCTCATCCGTGAGGGTGAAATGGTGAGGGGTCACCTCGCAGGTGACGCGCAGGCCGCGCGCCTTGGCTGCCCGCACCGAACGCAGGGCGCCCTCGGTGCTCAGGTGCGCGACGTGCAGCGCCGATCCGGTCAGCGCCGCGAGAACGATGTCGCGGTCGACCATGATGTCCTCGGCGGCCGACGGGATGCCGCGCAGGCCCAGCTGCCCGGCGTGGAATCCCTCGTGCGCCACGCCCTTCCCGACCAGGGACCGATCTTCGCAGTGGTCGATGACCGCCATCCCGAACATGCCGCCGTACTCGAGCGCCCGCCGCATGAGGAGCGACGTGGCCACCGGCCGGCCGTCGTCCGACAGGGCCACGCACCCCGCTGCCCGCAGATCGGCGATTTCGGCGAGTTCCTCCCCGGCCGAGCCTTTGGTGACGGCGCCGATCGGGTACACGCGGCTCAGGCCCGCGGCCTCGGCGCACTTGAGAATGAAGCGGGTCACCGCAGCGCTGTCGTTGACCGGCTGCGTGTTGGGCATGCAGGCCACGGCCGTGAAGCCCCCGGCCACGGCCGCGGCCGTGCCAGAGGCGATGGTTTCCTTGTGCTCGAACCCGGGCTCGCGCAGGTGGACGTGCATGTCGATGAGCCCCGGCGCCACCACCAGATCCCCCCCCAGTTCGACGACGACCGCCCCGGGACAGGTGTCCGCCGGCATGCCGGGCGCAACGCGGGCTATCCGGCCGTCGTCGATCAGGACGTCCCGGCCGCCGTCGACTCCCGAAGCCGGATCGACCAGCCGGGCGCCCTTAAGCAGCAGCTTCATCGGCTCCTCCTCCCGCCAGCAGGTACAGCACCGCCATCCGGACGGCGACGCCGTTCGCGACCTGTTCCAGAATCACCGACCGCGGGCCGTCCGCGACGTCGGAGGCGATCTCGACGCCGCGGTTCATCGGTCCGGGGTGCATCACGATCGCGTCGGGCCTGGCCCGCGCCAGGCGCGTGCGGGTCATCCCGAAGACGTTGAAGTACTCGCGCAGTGACGGAAAGAAGCCGCCCTGCATGCGCTCGAGCTGGATCCTGAGCATCATGACGACGTCGGCGTCCTCGACGGCCTCGTCCACGCTCGTCGTCGTCCGCGCGCCGATGCGATCCAGACCGGGCGGCATGAGCGTCGGCGGGCCGCAGGCCCAGACGTGCGCGCCAACCTTCGTGAGCAGGAGCGCGTTCGACCGGAAGACCCGGCTGTGCAGCAGATCGCCGAGGATGGCGATCTTGAGTCCCTCGAGTCGCTTCTTGTGCTCGCGAATCGTGAAGGCGTCGAGCAGCGCCTGCGTCGGGTGTTCGTGTGTGCCGTCGCCGGCGTTGATGATCCCGGCCCGGCAGGTTCGCGCCAGCAGGTGACACGCGCCGGACGCCTGGTGGCGCATGACGATGAGATCCGGCGACATCGCCTCCAGGTTCTGCGCCGTGTCGATGAGCGTTTCTCCCTTCACGACGCTCGAGGTCGCCACGCTGATGCTCAGGGTGTCGGCGCTCAACCGTTTTTCAGCCACCTCGAACGACGTGCGCGTCCTGGTGGACGGCTCGTAGAACAGATTGACCACGGTCTTGCCGCGCAGGGCCGGCACCTTCTTGATCGGACGGGTGCCGATCTCCTTCATGGCCTCGGCCGTGTCGAGCACGAGAGCGATGTCCTCCGCGCTGAGTTCAGCAATGCCCAGCAGATCCTTCCCGGGCAGCCGGGTGACGTCTCGTGTCATCGGCCCTCTCCTTCCACCTGGTCGACCGTGACCTCGTCGACGCCGTCGATCTCGGCGAGCCGGACCCGGACCGTCTCCGCCCGGGACGTCGGCACGTTCTTGCCGACATAGTCGGCCTTGATGGGCAGTTCCCGGTGCCCGCGGTCCACGACGACGAGCAGTTGGATGGTCTGCGGACGGCCGAAGTCGATGAGGGCGTCGAGCGCGGCCCTGACGGTCCGCCCGGTATACAGCACGTCGTCGACCAGCACGACGTGGCGGCCGTCAATCGAGAACGGGATCTGCGTGCTGCGGACGATCGGCTGCGGGCCGATGGCGTGGCGCATCAGATCGTCGCGGTAGAGTGTGATGTCGAGAGACCCGGTCTGGACCGCCGTGCCGGTGATCCCTTCGAGGAGGCCGGCGAGGCGCCTGGCGAGGGGCACGCCCCGGGTGCGCACGCCGATCAGCGCCAGATCCTGCACGCCGCGGTTGCGCTCGACGACTTCGTGGGCCATTCGCGTCAGGGTGCGGCCCATTCGCTCGCTGTCCATCAGGACCGGCATGCGGACCTCCGGAGAAACGCACAACGCCAACTGTCAGGGGAGAGTACGCGATCGGGCAGGCTGGCCTTCATGGCGGCACCTCTTTGCGGACTCCCGGTCCGCGCTTAAAGAGTCCCGGAGAGTATACCACCCGCACCTGTGTTCTCGGCATGGCGCCAATGTCCGCCGAATCCCGATTCCCGACGCCCGATTCCCGACGAGGCTCACCCTCCTACCGCCCCTCGTAGGTGGGAATGAACGTGATGGGCCGTTCCGCCGTCAGGTCCCGAACGAAGAGGTCCGTGCGGGCGTACCCGTCCATGTCGCGCCCGACCGGCAGGCCAAGGTAATAGAGCACGGTCGGCGTCAGGTCGAGGACGGATGCCCGCGGGTAGTGCCCGGGTTTCACCAGAGAACCGTAGGCGAGCAGGAAGCCGTCCGGCGCACGCTCGTGCGTGCCGCTCAGTTCCGGGTTGCCGAAAACCCGTTCGAGCAGCCGTTTACCCACGCCCAGCGGTTCCATGCCGAATCCCGACGCCACGAGCAGCAGGTCGCCGGGGCGCAGCGCGCTCATCTCGCGCCCGACGATCGCGTCGGCCGCCAGGTAACGGTCCAGCAGCACGCCGCCGTACCTCAGGACCTCCTCGGCGGACACATCACCGAACGCCGCCGGTGCGGCGTAGCGCAGGAAGTAATGTCCTGCGGCATCGAGGCACCCGTACCGCACGGCTCGGAAGCGCGCCGGCCAGGCGCGGTCGAGTTCCGCGGCCACTTGCTCGTACACCCGATCGGCCTGACAGGTCGCGTCGATCCGCCCCTCGAGGTCGAGGGCTGCCGGCCCTTCCCGGGCGGGCGGGGCCGGCGAAGGGCGGCTCGCGACGACGGCGCTGACGATCGACGCGGCCTCGCGCGGCCAGATGGACTCCGATCCCTCCAACCCGACGGCCGCCGCGCGCGAGGCGTCGAACCGGTCACTCACCACGTAGCCCCGCACGGGACGTGCCGGGTGCGTGATCGACCAGTTGACCATGCCGACCGGAACCCCCTGACTGCTCAGGATCGCCCAGATGGGCCTCGCGGTGCGGTCGAGGCTGGAATGCACCTGCTGACGAAGCAGGCCGAACCTGACCAGGGCGTGGGCGAAGCCGTAGTCAGGCAGGACTTCGAGGCTGTTCCGGCTCCATGGCGGCCAGTACGTCGCCGCGGAGCGCACTCCATTCCTGAATGGCAGTTTGCCCGTTCCGGCGGCCGTCCAGACGGTGCCCGGCTGCGTTGGCCGCAGGCTGGCGAGGTGCATCGACGCCCCTTCGTCCATCACCTGGCTGAAGTGCGGCAGTCGGCCGCTCGCGGCCGCCGGGATGATCACGTCCAGCGAGGCGCCCTCGAGGAGCACGAGCGTGACCCGCGCGGCCGGGCCGCCGGCCACCGGCTGGAGCCCCGGGGCGGGCCACGTCGCAGCGACCAGCCGGCCGGTGCCGGGTCCTCTCAACGTCAGCGGTACCGCCACCGACGCCAGCATCGTCACGGCGAGCACGACTGTGCTGGCCGCCGACTTGCGCCGGCCCTGCAGACGATAGCTGAGCAGCAGGATCACGCAGATCGCCGCAGCGACCGACAGGGCGATCGCGCCGGCGGTCATTCGCCGGAGGGCATCGGTTTCCAGCACCTCCTCGAAACTGTGCCGGTTCGCCCACATCAGGGCGGCGCCGATGACCGAGCCCAGCGCCGACAGCCATACCAGGAAGCGGTAGCTGATCCAGCCGGGCGAGATGACCTCCGTCGCGAGCAGTTGTCTGACGACCACCAGCACGTAGTAGGCTGCCGCTGCGTGGAGTCCGTACGAGAGGACCAGCGTCGCCGCGAGCGCGGGAAGCCCGGTGATCGGGTATCGCGGGTTGATCTGCAGGACGACAATCGTCAGGTACAGCGCGACCAGCGTGCCCCCGATGACCGTGTTGGTGAGCATCCGCAGGTAGCGCACAGGAGCAGTATACTGGCGCCATGGCCGTGCCGCTCGACGCGCTGGCAAGGGTGACCAGCAACACACGCCTGTCCGCGGACTACAGTGTGCTCGCGTTCGACGCCCCCGAACTCGCCTCAGCTGCCAAACCCGGGCAGTTCGTGATGGTCAGGACGTCCGACGGTACGGATCCGCTTCTCCGCCGTCCGTTCTCGGTGTTCGAGGTCCTGCACTCCGGAGGCAGCCCCTCGGGTTTTTCGATCCTGGTCAAGCGCGTTGGCCCCGGCACCTCCAGACTGTGCGACGCCGGCGCCGGCGATCGCTTCAGCTGCCTAGGCCCCCTCGGTCAACCGTTCTCCGTCGTTTCGCCGCCGACCGAGGCCTGGATGGTCGCCGGCGGGGTTGGCCTGGCGCCGTTCGGCCTGCTGGCCGATACGCTCCGGGCCGGGGGCGTTCGGTCAACCCTCTTCTACGGGGGACGACGCGCCGAGGATCTCTTCTATCTGGACTGGTTCACGACCAGAGGCATCGCGCTGGCGCTGGCGACCGAGGACGGCAGCCGTGGCACGGCCGGCTTTGTGACGGGGCCGCTCGAGGAAGCGCTCGCGGCGGCGCCCGCGAGCCGCAGTCTCATGCTCTACGCCTGCGGCCCCGAACCGATGCTCAAGGCCGTCGCCCGACTGGCGGATCGGTACGGCCGACCGTCGGAAATCTCGATGGAACGCATCATGGGATGCGGTATGGGCGGATGCTACAGCTGCGTCGTCCGGGTGAGAGAGGCGGACGGCCGCGCGCACTTCGTGCGTTCCTGCCTGTCAGGGCCGGTCATGGATGGAAAGGCGATCGTGTGGGAATGATCCCCGACCTCGGCGTCTCCATCGGTTCGCTGCGCCTGCAGAACCCGGTCATGACCGCCAGCGGGTGCTTCGGGTACGGCGTGGAATACGCGGACGTCGTCGATCTCGCCAGCCTCGGCGCCGTGGTGGTCAAGGGCCTGTACTTACACGAGCGCGAAGGCCATCCACCCCCGCGCATCGTCGAGACGCCGTCGGGCATGGTCAACGCCATCGGCCTGCAGGGCATCGGCGTTCACCGGTTCGTCGCCGAGAAGATGCCGGAACTGCGCCGGCTCGGCGCGACCGTCATCGTCAACGTCTGCGGAAGCAGCGTCGCCGAGTACGTCGAAGTGTGCCGGATCCTCTCGGACGTCGAGGGCGTGGCCGCACTGGAACTCAACATCTCCTGCCCGAACATCAAAGAGGGCGGCATCCAGTTCGGCTGCAATCTCGTCAGCACCCACGACGTGGTCAGCGCCGTGCGCAAAGCCACGCCCCTCCCGCTCATGCCGAAGCTGACGCCCAACGTGACGAGCGTGTCGTCGTTCGCCAAGGCGGCGGAGGAGGCCGGTGCCGACGCCGTGTCGCTGGTGAACACGTTCCTCGCGATGGTCATCGACGTGGAGACCCGGCGCCCGCGCCTCTCGAACATGATGGGCGGCCTCAGCGGCCCGGCCATCCGGCCGATTGCGGTCCGCATGGTCTACGAGTGCGCGAAGGCCGTGCGCATTCCCGTGGTGGGAATGGGCGGGATCGCGAGCGCACAGGACGTCGTCGAGTTCATGCTGGCCGGCGCAACGGCCGTTCAGGTGGGAACGGCCAGCTTCGTCGACCCCTTCATCTGGCCCCGCCTGCTGGAAGGCCTCACCGCCTATCTCGGCCGGCACGGGGTCGCGCGGGCCGCCGACCTCGTCGGCGGGCTCCGCACAGACTGACGAGGCACACCGCCATGGCCGATCGGCCGAACCCCATCATCGTCGCGCTGGACGTCGATTCAGCGGAACGCGCCCTCGAGATCGCGAATGACCTGGGTGACAGCGTCGGTGCCGTCAAGGTCGGGAGCCAGCTCTTCACGGCGGCCGGACCGGACGTGGTCCGGCGTCTCGCCGGGCGCGGACACCGCGTGTTCCTCGATCTCAAGTACCACGACATCCCGAACACGGTGGCGGGCGCCGCCGCCGAGGCGGCCAAGCTGGGTGCCTGGATGATCGACGTGCACGCTGCCGGGGGCCTCGCCATGATGAAGGCGGCGCGCGACGCGGCTGGAGACGCAGCCCAGGCGCTGGGACGGCGTGCGCCGCTGGTCATCGCCATCACCGTGCTCACCAGCTTCGACGACGACATGCTGGGCTCGATCGGCGTGGGACGCCGGCTGCTGGCGCAAGTGGAGGCGCTCGCGGCGCTGGCGGAGCGTGCGGGGCTGGATGGCGTCGTGGCGTCGCCTCTGGAAGTGGCCAGACTGCGCCAGATCTGCCGGGCGGACTTTACGCTCGTGACACCGGGCATCCGCTCCGGTTCGGCAACGGCCGCTGCCCGGCGTGACGATCAGGCCCGCACCCTCAGCGCCCCGGACGCGGTCGCGGCGGGCGCCAGCTTCATCGTCGTGGGCCGGCCTATCATCGCCGCCCCTGATCCGCGGGCTGCCGCGCTGGGGATCGCGGCGTCGCTGGGGATCCAGCAGACGGGCATCCCGTCCGTCTGAGTCATCGCGCGTACAGACAAGGGGCGGCGTGCCACAGGCGCGCCGCCCCTCGCGATCTCGTCCCGGCCGGCTACTTTGCCGTGATGATGAAGTGCCCCCGGCGGTTCTGCGACCAGCACGCCTCGTTCTCTTCGGTGCAGAACGGTGACTCCTCACCCTTGCTCACCGACATGATCCGATCGACGCCGACGCCGAGGCTCGCCAGGTAATCACGCACGGCCGCGGCCCGGCGCTCGCCGAGGCCGATGTTGTACTCGTTCGTGCCGCGCGAGTCGCAGTGGCCCTCGACCGTAATCCGCGTGGACGTCCACTTCTTCAGCCACTCCGCGTTGCGTTGCAGGGCTGCGCGGGCGGGCTCCAGAAGATCGGCCTTGTCGTAGTCGAAGTACACGTCGGCCAGGGGCTGCTCCGCGTTCAGTTCGGCAAGCGTCTTCTTCGCGAAGATCTCTTCCTCCGTCAGCGGCTTCGGGGCCTCCGGAGCCGGCTTGGGCGGCGGCGGCGGCGGTGGCGGTGGCGGCGGTGCGGCCGGCGGAGGCGGTGGCGGCGGCGCAGGAACCGGCGGTTTCTTGGCACAGGCCACGCTCAGCCCAACGGCCGCGCAGACAACGATGAGAACCAGCACCTTCGCGATTCGGTTCATCGTGCAATCTCCTCCCTGCGTCATGTCAAGACACGCCTTCTCGGCACCGGGGCAGCACGGCAGCGCACAATTCCAGCTTGCGGGCCAGAACGAGCCGACCGTTCCTTGGACTCTATCGGCTGTGGCCGTACCTGTCAACGCAATTCGGTCAGAACTGGCCAGTTTTGGGCGTTCTCCGCCGTGCGTAGTTACAATGGCGGCGTGGACCGCCTTCTGCAAGCCACGGCTCGAGCCGAGGAACAGCATTTCTGGTTCCGCGGATTCCGACGCATGGTGCGCCCGTTCGTCGCCCGCGCCGTGGAGCAAGCCTGCGCGCCGCGACTCCTCGACTGCGGGTGCGGAACGGGACACAATCTCCGGCTGCTCGGTGCGTTCGGCTCTACAATCGGCATCGACCTGACCTGGGCGGGCCTCACCGTCGCGCGCTCGCGCGGTGAAACCCGCGTGGCTCGCGCCAGCGTCGGCCAGTTGCCATTCCGAGACGAGGCGTTCGACGCCGTCACCTCCTTCGATGTGCTCTACTGCCTCGACTCGGACCTGGAGCGCCGCGCGGTCCGGGAAATGTGGCGCGTGCTCAGACCCGGCGGAGGATTGGTCGTGAACGTGGCCGCCATGCCGATCCTGCACGGGGACCATTCGGTTCTCTCGGCTGAAGTGCGACGCTACACACGGGCGAGCTTGAGCGGGCTGCTGATGTCCGCGGGATTCCGCGTCGAACGGGTCACGTACACGAACGCCTCGCTCTTCCCTCTCATGCTGGCCGTGCGAACCTACCAGCGCGTCGTGGGGCTGTCGCCGGTCGAGCACGCAGAGGCGGACATCACCGTGCCACCGAGGCCCGTCAACGCGCTGCTGGCCGCAGCGCTGCGCGCCGAGGCCCGGGTGATTCGATCCGTCAACCTGCCGTTCGGAAGCTCGCTGCTGTGCCTGGCCAGGAAGCCGGCGTCAGCGACACGATGAACGTGCGCAGACCAAGCACCCTCGCGTCCGGACTGTCCTGCCGATCTGCCGGTCTGAAGCTCTGATCCGTGGCTATCGTCAGACGGCCGTCCGAAGCGCGCAATACGTCAGCCGGCAGCGGAATCGTCCAGTCGTAATCATCGCTCACCGTCGATTCGAACAGCACCCTGCCGGCGCCCAACACGACGACGCGGGCCGGATGGTCGAAGTACCGCGACGGCGCTTCGCCAGTCACCCGGAGTAGGGCATCTCCCGCAGCCCCGATGACGCGGACGGTGGCTCGCTCACCTGCCCATCGCCACAGGCGTCCGGTCGACGGGTCGTACTCCTGCTCGTGCCATCCCTCGCCGAACGCCAGGATCGGGCGTCCCGCCGGCTGCACGTCGAATTGTTCGATCGCGGCCAGGGCGGGTTCGTCGCGGCCGTCAACCGAGGCCCGGATCGACATCAGCGCGTACGCCCCCTCGCCTGCAGCCACGCCATCGGGCCACGCCCACGTGCGGACGAAGAACCCCGGCGACGGCGCGACGGTCCACGAGTCGCGTACCTCCCCGTCGACCGACAGGGTGAAGATCACGGCTGGCGCGCCAGCCTTGCCGAGGTTGCGCCCCCCGACCATCACATTGACGGGACCGGCACGGCGCCGCACGAGCATCCTCAGGCCGCCACGCGTCAGTCCTCCCGTGTCCCCGGCGGCCAGGCCCGCGAGCCGTGGCGTGAGCGACCCGCTGTCGAGCATCATCCATCCTGGCGGATCCAGTTCGTACCAGTCGAGGTCGGACGGGCGCACGCCTCCCAGCAGATTCGCGGGCTGAAACGGCCACCGCCATGAGCCGACCAGTCGGCGCGCCGACGGATCGAACTGGACGAGGTCGTGGCGATTGTCGAGCCCGCTCGCCTCCGGCTCGGCCACGTACCAGACGGGACGTGTCGAACCGCCTCGCCAGTGCTCGACCAGGGCGGTCCACTGACGCGCTCTCAGCGTGGGAACGGCGTCGAGCCCGAGGCGTTCGTCGCGCCAGGCCAGGGCCAGGGCCTGGGGCAGCCGCAGAACGGGTCGCGGCTCTGTCAGCCCCGACTCGATCCGGGCCCTCATGGCCGCGAGCAGAGACGCCGAGGGACTCCCTCCCCGCGAGTAGGCCGCGAGCTTGGGCTGCGTCGATACGACGCTCACCAGGACGATGACGGCCGCCCCGGCCACGAGCGCCCGGCGCCCGGCGGCGGCGAGGCCGCGCATCGCCAGGTAGGCCACGATCGGCACGAGGGGAATGGCGTAGCGGGTGTGCGCGGTCTCCTGGAACAGCAGGTGGAACGCGCCGTACGGCACCGCCACCGACAGTAACGCGTACAGGGCGCGCCGGCCCCGGACCGCGAGCACGATCACGCCCGCGGCCGCGAGCAGCACGATGACTCCGCCCAGCCAGTACGAGTCCCACGGGCGGATGAACGTGTCGACGAGTGCCGCAGCAGCCTTGTGTACTCCCGGGTGCGTTGCGAGGATGTCAGCGTCCGTCCAGTCCTCTCCGGCCTGATTCCTGAAGGCCGCCCAGTACGCCGTTACGCCGCCGCTGGCAATCACGAGCGGCACCGCCCACAGAAGCGTGCCCACCAGAAACCACACGGTGCTGCCGATCAGCGCGCCCGCAGCCCCGCGCCCGACCCGGTCCGTCAGGACGTACGCGAGGAGGGGCAGCGTGAGCCACACCGCCTGCGAGCGGACGCCGATCGCCAGCGCGGCGGCGAACGCGCCCATCAGGATGAGCCGGCCCGACTCGACGGCCTGCACGGCGTCGGCACCGGTCGAAGTCTCGCCCGTCCGCAGGTTCTGCCTGGCGAGACCGGCCGCCAGCAAGGCCTGAGCGATGGCGGCCGCACCAAGCCCGGCGAGGTCCGTCATCGGCCGGGATGCGCTCATCCAGACCAGCGGGGCGCTGAGCGCGACAGCCGCCGCCGCAACCGCGGTACCAGAGCTGCTGCTGGCGTGCCGGGCGCCGGCCCCGCCCGGGTCGTCTGCCCGCTCGAGTGCGCTGAAGCAGATCCACAACGCGAACGCCGCTGCGGCAGCAAACAGGACGCCCCAGATGGCGAGCGCCCGCGGCTCGGTCAGCACGAGCGACGCGAGCTTCCCGAGCGCGATGAAGATCGGGTATCCAGGGGGGTGCGGCCTGTGCTGGGCAGGGTCGAAATCACGCAGGCCGAGCGCCAGGTTCACGGAGTCGATGTCGGCGAGGGCCGACGCGAGATACGGCAGGTGCAGCGCGAGGAAGACCGCGGCGATGCCGGCAACGACCCAGCACTCACGGGACCGGCAGCGCATCAGGTCGCGCATGACGCAGCGCTCAGACCTGGTCGAGGCGCAGCACTCGGTTCAGACTGCCCTGGCGGTAGCCCCGCAGGTCGAGCGCCACGTAGTCGTACCCGGCGGCGGTCACGGCCTCGACCATGGCCTCCCGTGTGCCCGGATCCAGCGCCCGGGCCATTTCGTCTTCGCCGACTTCGATCTTCGCCAACGTGTCGTGGTGCCGTACGCGGCAGATCCGGAATCCCAGGGCCCGGAGGCCTTCTTCGGCGGCCTCGATCATCCGGAGCTTCTCCGGCGTCACCTCCGAGTGGTAGGGAATCCGGGACGACAGACACGCGGAGGCAGGCTCGTCCCAGATCGGCAGACCGGCACGTCGGGCGAGCTCCCGGATATCGGCCTTCGTGAGGTCCGCCTCATCCAGCGGGCTGCGGACACCGAGCTGGCGCGCGGCCGAGCGTCCGGGCCGATAGTCACCGCGGTCGTCGGCGTTGGCTCCGTCTACGACCGCCGCCACGCCCCGGGCCCGCGCCAGGCCGGTCAGGCGTGAGAACAACTCGTGCTTGCAGTGAAAGCACCGGTCCGGCTCGTTGGCCCGGTAATCGGGGTTGTCCATCTCATCGGTCGAGATGAACTCGTGCCGGAATCCGAAATCGCGGGCGAGTCGAATCGCCAGGTCCCGGTGGCGAGAGGGATACGACGCACTGTCTGCGGTCACGCAGAGCGCCTGAGTACCGAGCACCGACGTCGCGGCCCACGCCAGGTACGCGCTGTCGACGCCTCCGCTGTACGCCACGACGACCGAGTCCAACTCGGCCAGCACGCCGCGGAGCCGGACTTCCTTACGGGTCAGGGCGACCTCGTCGTCATCTGCGCCAGTCGTCTGGGGGGGCAACGCAGTCACTCTTCCCAGTCCTCGTCCTCGTCTTCCTCGTCCTCGTCCTCGTCCTCGTCCTCGTCGTACTCCTCATCGTCGTCATCGTCCGACAGCACTTCCAGGTCGATGGGATTCAGGCCGACGACCTCAAGCGTCACGCCGCAGTTGTCACACTCGAGGGTGTCTCCCTTCTCGACATCGTACTCGTCGACATCGATCTCGAAGTCGCATTCGGGGCACGTGGCCATACCGCCTCCCTGCGGGTCCGCCCGCGACAGGCCCCCCGCACTTCCCGGAACTTCCCCCAGAAACGGCCGGCGCGTCCGGGGCAAGCGCCAGGGCGTCGTTGGGAGCCTGGATTATAGCGCAAGGCCCTGAAGAAGGACCCGGTGCGCCCGAAAGACATGTCCGGGACGAGGGCCTTCAAGACGCCGGGGCCGGCCTCCCGGCCGGCGATCTAAGGTCTGCGGGCGCCCCGGCCGATACCTCAGCAGGATGATCGCCGTGGGGGCCACGCACAAGACCGTTGTGATTGCCGACGACACGCCGTCGGTCAGGGACCGATTCCGCGCCGCGCTGGAGCACGCCGGGCACCGCGCCTACACGGTGCGGAGCGCCGCCGAACTCCTCGCGCGCGTTCGGGCGGACCTGTCCGAAATCGATCTGCTGGTGGTGGACCTGCGCCTCCCGCATGCGGGCGGCGTCGAGCTGGTGCGCGCCATCCGGAGACTCGACGGCGGCCGCCTGCCGATTCTCGTCTTCAGCGGCACCATCAACGGCGCCGGCGAGGTCCGGGACCTGGCCGGGCTGGGCATTGCGGGGTACGTGAACGAGTTCAGCCCGGCCCAGCACATCCTGCCCTCTCTGGCCCCTCACCTCTTCCCGGACAACTTCAACCGACGCACCAGCCCGCGGGTCGTCCTCGGGATCCCGGTGGCCTACCGCTTTACGAACACCATCGCGGCCGCCGTGACGCTGAACCTGGGCAAGGGCGGTCTGGCGATCCGGACGATGAGCCCGCTCGAGGCCTCTTCACGGGCCCGTGTGCGGTTCCGGCTGCCCAACACCAAGCGCGACGTCGATGCCGACGCGCGGGTGTCGTGGAGCGACCGGCGCGTCGGCATGGGACTCCAGTTCGAACGCATCGAACCGGCCGACCAGACGGCCGTCGACGACTTCGTCGATGCGCAGTTCTTTCAGCGCCACGATTCCTGATTAGCGAAAGCGCAGCAACCGCAGCCCGTTTCCGATCACGAGCAGCGAGGCGCCCATATCCGCGACGACGGCCATCCAGAGTGTGGCCACGCCGAACGCGGCCAGCCCCAGAAACAGCCCTTTCAGGCCGATCGCCACCGCGACGTTCGTCCGGACGTTCCGCACGGTCGCTCGGCCGAGGCGGATGACGTACGGGATTCTGGCCAGGTCGTCTGCCATAAGCGCCACATCGGCCGTCTCCAGGGCCGCGTCGCTCCCAGCCACGCCCATGGCGATTCCCACCGATGCCGCCGCCAGCGCCGGCGCGTCGTTCACGCCGTCACCCACCATCGCCACGACGGCGTGTTCGCGAACCAGGGTCTGTACGGCAGACACCTTGTCCGCGGGCAGCAGCCCCGCGCGGATCTCCGTGATCCCGAGCCGCTCACCGATGCGGGCCGCCGTTTCCGGGTGGTCGCCCGTCAGCATGGCGACAGTCCGGACTCCGATGCGTCGGAGGCGGTCCACGCAGGCCGCGGCAGAGGCGCGCGGCATGTCGGCGAGGGCCAGCACGCCAATCGGCCGGCCGGCCCAGGCCACGAGCACCGGTGCCCGTCCTGCCGACGCGACGTCGTCGATCTGGCGTTCGACCTCGGCGGAACACAGCCCGCGCTCCTCGAAGAAGCGGTGGTTCCCGGCGACGGCGACCGCCCCGTCGACGATGGCCGTGGCCCCGAGGCCGGGCAGCGTCTGGTGCTGCAGGCCCGGTACCGCATCGATGCCGTCCCTCGACGCGCGCCGGAGAATCGCCCGCCCGATCGGGTGTCCGGAGCGGGCCTCGATGGCCGCGGCGACGCGCAGGACATCGCGGGCGTCCTCCCCCCCCACCGGACGGACGTCGACGACGTCCGGCACGCCGGGTGTCAGCGTGCCGGTCTTGTCGAACGCGATTGCGCGCACGCCAGCAAGCGTCTCGAGGTGGATGCCTCCCTTGACGAGCACGCCCCGGCGGGCGGCTCCGGCGAGGGCAGAGACGAAGGACACAGGCGTCGAGATCACGAGTGCGCAAGGGCACGAGATGACCAGGAGGACCAGGGCGCGGTAGAACCAGACGCCGAACGGCTCGGCAAACGCGAGAGGCGGCACGACGGCGACCGCGGCGGCCATCGCCACGACGACCGGCGTGTAGACCCTGGCGAACCTGTCCACGAACGCCTGGGCCGGGGCACGCTGCGCCTGCGCGCGCTCGATGAGTTCGATGATTCGCGCGAGGGTGGTGTCGCGCCGCAGGTGCGTGACCCGGATCTCGAGCGCGCCGTGCCCGTTGACGGTCCCGGCAAACACCTCGGCCCCCGGTGCCTTCTCCACCGGCATGGACTCGCCCGTGATGGGCGCCTGATTCACGTCCGAGTTCCCGGCCGTCACGACGCCGTCGAGCGGGATCCGCGCGCCCGGCTGCACGATCACGACGTCGTGCGGCACGATCTCATCGATCGGGACCGGCAGCTCCCGGTCTCCACGGCGCACGATCGCCTCGGATGGAGCCAGCTCCATCAGTCCACGGACGGCCGTGCGCGCGCGTTCGAGGGTTCGCGATTCGAGCCACTGGGCCAGCGCGAAGAGGAACGCGACGGTCGCAGCCTCGCCCCATTCTCCGATAGCGATGGCTCCGGCCACCGCGAGCAGCATGAGCGCGTTCATGTCGAGGGTTCGGAGGCGGGCGGCCGACCACGCGCGGCGGGCCCAGTACCATCCTCCCGCGACGACCGTCACCCCGTGGAACACCGCTGCCGGTACGGCCAACCTCTCGTCGAGCGCGGCCAGTGACCCGGCCGCCAGTGCGGTCCCGGAGACGATCAGCAGGGCGTGTCGGCCCCTGCGCGTCGGGTCGGCGGCACGCGAGGAGCCTTCCTGCTCCAGCCAGGCGCGCATGCCGGTGTCGGCGACGGCATCCGCGATCGCGGTGGTCGTCACGCGCGCGGCGTCGTAGGCGACGCGGATACGGCCGCCCACCACGTCCGCTGAGAACCGTTCGAGGCCGGGCAGGTCCTTGAGGCGGCGGTTGAGCACCGCGACCTCGTCATGGCAGTCGAGGCCGTGCACACGAAAGACCGACTCGGTGTGCAGCGCGCACACCGGGCACGACGCAGGCGGCGGATCAGGGGTCATCCCATCCGATCCTAGACGTCTTGAAGGCTGCAAGTCGATGCAAATTAGTCACTCTTCGATCGGCCGTCACGACGTCTACGCCCCGCCGCAGGCGGGGCAAAGCCGCCACCGTGGCCGCGGGAGGCGAAGCCGGCCCCCGCGTGCGTCGGCGGTCAGTGGCGCAGCCTCGCGAGCAGGGTTGACACTCTCTCAGGCCTGTCGCTAGGATTCTGGGTTGATCGTCTCGAACAGGATGCCGGCAGGCGCCGCTGACGAAGGCCGCGCGACCGAACATGCGTTTCAGCCGCCACCAGCCGGCGGGCGCGGTGTGTTCGCAAGAGGCGACAATCCTGGCTGTGCATCGACGCGCCACGCAGCGACAACCACGGAGAGTTCAGTGATCGAGGTCCAGCACCTCACCAAACGCTACGGCCGTTTCACCGCCGTCGACGATGTGAGTTTCCGGGTCGAACGGGGCGAGATCCTCGGCTTCCTGGGACCGAACGGCGCCGGCAAGACCACCACGATGCGGGCCATCACGGGCTACATGCCCCCGACCGAGGGGCGCGTCGTCGTGGCCGGATTCGACGTGTTCGACCAGCCGCTCGAGGCCAAGCGGAGAACCGGCTACCTGCCCGAGACCCCGCCGCTCTACCCCGACATGACCGTGCGCGAGTACCTGACCTTCGTCGCGAAGATCAAGGGCGTGCCGGCGGGCGAGCGGAAGGACCGCCTCGCCTCCGTCGTCAGGCGCACCTGGCTGGGCGACGTGGCGGATCGGCACTGCAGCAAGCTGTCCAAGGGGTTCCGTCAGCGCGTCGGCCTGGCCCAGGCGATCCTGCACAACCCTGACGTCCTGGTGCTCGACGAGCCGACGGCCGGCCTCGACCCGAAGCAGATCATCGAGACGCGCCAGCTCATCAAGGAGCTGTCGGGCGACCACACGATCATCCTCAGCACGCACATCCTGCCCGAGGTGGCCCAGACGTGCCAGCGGGTGGTGATCATCAACAAGGGCCGGGTCGTCGCCGTCGATACGCCGGAGAATCTCACGCGGCGGCTGCGCGGAGCGGAGACCATGTACGTGCAGGTCGACGCGGGGGGCGGTGACGCGGCCGCGGCGCTGGAACGCATCGCGGGCGTCTCCCGGGTCGGCGCCTCCGACCGGCACGACGGGGCCGTCGGGTACGAAGTCGAGAGCACGCGCGGCGAGGACGTGCGCCGCGAGATCGCACGCGTGGTGGTCTCGAACGGCTGGGGCCTGCTGGAGCTGCGGCCGATGCGGATGAGCCTCGAGGAGATCTTCCTGCAGGTGACGACAGAGGAGCAGCCCGCCGCGGGTGGCGAGGCGGGTCCGGCGGAAGGAGCGCAGGCATGAGCAACATCCTGGCCATCGCCCAGAAGGAGATCCGGGCGTACTTCGCCTCGCCGATCGCCTACGTCGTCCTCGGGTTCTTCGCCCTCGTGTACGGCTTCTTCTTCACGCAGATCCTGAACTGGTTCGTGCAGCAGGGCATGCAGATGGCGTTCGCCGGTCCCGCCCCGCTCAACGTGAACCAGCAGATGATCCGGCCGCTCCTGCTCAACATGACGGTCGTCCTGCTCTTCGTGCTTCCGATGATCACGATGCGGACGTACTCGGAGGAGAAGCGGTCGGGCACCATCGAGCTGCTGCTGACGTCGCCGCTGACGGACGTGCAGATCATCCTCGGGAAGTTCTTCGGGGCGATGGCGCTCTACGGCACGATGCTGGGCGTCTCCCTCGTCTACATCCTGATGCTGTTCTTCTTCGGCACGCCCGAGTGGAAGCCCATCGTCACGGCGTATCTCGGGCTGGTTCTCCTCGGCGGGTGCTTCATCGCGGTCGGCCTGCTGGTCTCGAGCTTCACCAGGAACCAGATCGTGGCCGGCATGATCACCTTCGCGGTGTTCCTGCTGCTGTGGGTGATCGACTGGGCCGCGGCGTCGGCGGGGCCGACGACGCGCACGGTGCTCGAGTACCTCTCCATCACCCAGCACTTCGATGACTTCGCCAAGGGCGTCATCGACACCAAGCACGTGATCTACTACGTCAGCTTCATCACGTTCGGACTCTTCCTGACCGCGAAGTCGGTCGACAGCGAACGGTGGCGCGGCTAATGCTCAACAGAATCGGCGGCATCATCGGCTGGCTCGGCACGGCACTCGTCTTCGCCGCCGTGGCGATCCGGTTCCTCAAACCTGAGTGGATGCAGTACGCCTCCTGGGGCGCCTGGGCGGGCCTCGTCTGCGTACTCGTCTACACGCTGACCCAGTGGCGGGACATCGCCGGCGCATTCCGCCGGCGCCAGACGCGCCTCGGCTCGCTCACGATCGCGTCGATCCTCATCGTGCTGGGCATCCTCGTCGCCATCAACTACCTCGGGGCGCGGCAGAACAAGCGCTGGGACCTCACCGCAGACAGCCAGTTCACGCTGTCCGACCAGACGCAGAACGTGCTCACCAAACTGGACGCGCCCCTCAAGGTGCTGGTCTTCGACAAGGTGCCCGACATCGATCGGTTCCGTGACCGGCTGCGGGAGTACGAGTACCTCTCGAAGCAGATCGCCGTCGAGTACATCGACATCGACAAGCAGCCGACTCTCGGGCGCCAGTATTCGGTGCAGAGCTACGGGACGGTCGTCTTCGAGTACAAGGGCCGGACCGAGCGGGTCGTGGGCGACCGCGAGCAGGACCTCACCAACGCCATCATCAAGGCGGTCACGGGCACCCAGCGGAAGATCTACTTCACGCAGGGCCACGGTGAGCGCGACCCGCTCAGTTCGGAGCGCACGGGCTACAGCACCGTCAAGTCCGCGCTCGAGGCCGAGAACTACCTCGTGGACAAGGTCGTGCTCGTGCAGGCCGGCGCGGTGCCGGACGACGCTGCGGCCCTCGTCATCGCCGGACCGAAAACCGACCTGCTCGGCCCTGAACTCGATGCGGTCAAGGCGTACCTCGCGAAGGGCGGCAAGGTGCTGCTCATGCTCGACCCGCCGGACCAGCCCTCCGATCCTCCCCTGGACGGCGTCCTGGCCCTGCTCCAGGAATGGGGCATCGCCGCCGGGAACAACCTCGTCGTCGACGTCAGCGGCATCGGACGCCTCATCGGGACCAACGAATCCGTCCCCGTCGTGGCGCAGTACCCCTCCCACCCGATCACGGAACGCTTCTCGGTGCTCACGGCGTTCCCGGTGACCCGCTCCATGGCCCCGGCGGGCAGCGCCCCCGAGAATCGGGTGGCCCAGCCGTTTCTCCAGACGAGCCCGAACAGCTGGGCCGAAGCCGACGTGGCCGCCATGCTGAAGAGCGGCGAGGTCGCGTTCGACGCGGACAAGGGAGACACCCAGGGTCCCGTGACGATCGGAGCTGCGGTCACCAGCGCGGTCTCCGAGGCACCCGCGACGCCCGACGCCGCCGAGCCGGCGCCAAAGCCCGAAGCCCGGCTCGTCGCCATCGGTGACGCGGATTTCGCAGCCAATTTCGCAATCCCCGTGCAGGGCAACCGCGATCTCTTCCTGAACGTCGTGGGCTGGCTCACCCAGCAGGAGAACCTGATTTCGATCCGGCCGAAAGAGCCGGGCGATCGCCGGCTCACCCTGACGGCGGACCAGGGCAGCCGCGTGTCCTGGCTCGCCCAGTTGATCATTCCCGGCGTGCTCTTCGCGCTGGGCATCGCCACCTGGTGGCGGAGGCGCTGATGCGGGGCTTCAGATCCACCATCATCCTGCTCGTGATCTTCCTCGGCCTGGTCGGCTACATCTACTTCTACGAGTCGAAGCGGACGCCAGGCCAGGATCCGGACCTCGTCAAGCCGAGAGTCTTCACCGTCGAGAGCGACGCGATCGAGGAGGTCTCCGTGAGAACGGCAGCCGGAGACCCCACGGTGCTGAAGAAGGTCGGCGGCGCGTGGCAGATCACGGCGCCCGTCGCCACCGCCGCGGATCAGAACGAGGCGACCGGGCTGACCACCAACCTCGCAACGGTCGAGATCCAGCGCGTGGTCGACGAGAACGCGACCGACGTGGGCCAGTACGGCCTGGCATCGCCGCGGATTGAAATCGGGTTCCGCGCGGCCGGTGAACAGGAGATGAAGGTCCTTCAGATCGGCGACAAGACGGCGACGGGCGCGGATCTGTACGCCAAACTCCCGTCCGACAGCCGGGTGTTCCTGATCTCGTCCTATCTCGAATCGACGTTCAACAGGTCCACCTTCGATCTGCGCGACAAGACGATTCTCCAGTTCGAGCGCGACAAGGTCGACACCATCGAGATTGCAGCCGGACAGGCCAGGACCGCCCTGTCCAAGGCGGGCACCGAGTGGCGGCTGACGGCACCCGTGGCCGCACGCGCCGACACCATGACGGTGGACGGCCTGATCGGCCGGCTCCAGGTCGGCCAGATGAAGTCGATCGCCTCGTCACCTGACGCCGACCCCGATCCCACCCGGTACGGGTTGGACCGGCCGTCGGTGACCGTCACGCTCGGATCGGGCAGCGCCCGCGCCACCCTGGCCATCGGCAGGGAAGCCGACCCGGGCACGTGGTACGCTCGCGACACGGCGCGCGAGATGGTGTTCACGGTCGAATCGGCCCTCGTGGACGAACTGAAGAAGGACGCCGGCGCCTTCCGCCCGAAGGACGTCTTCGAGTTCCGGCCCTACTCCGCAACGCGGATCGAGGTAACCCGGAACGGCCGACAAGAGGCCTTCGAAAGGCGAAAGAACGCCGAGGGAGCCGAGACCTGGCACCGGGTGGATCCCCCGGGAGACGTGGAGACGTCCAAGATGGACTCGTTCCTCGCCAGCCTCTCGGGCCTGTCCGTCGATACCTACGTCGAGGCCGCGACTCCCACGGGAAACGTGGTCGCCGAGGTATTCGTCACGTTCGAGGACGGCAAGAGGCAAGAGAAGGTGACCTTCTCAAGCCTCGGCACCGAGGTCTTCGCAACGAGGCCGGGCGAGCCGGGCGCCGGCAGATTCCTGGCGTCACGCCTCGATGATGCCCTGAAGGCACTCGACGCCCTGAAGTGACCACGCTCCGCCCCGTCGCGCTCGCGCTCATCCTCGTCGCCGCGGCGGGCTGCGCCCCGAGGACGGTCACGCCCGAGACGCGCCCGCCGGGCGGCAGTCCCAAGCCCGGGCTCGGGTGGCTGCGGACCGACCTGGCCGCCTGCTTCGCACCAGCAGCGTTCGACAACGCCGTCTGGGGCGTCTCGGTACGGTCGCTCGCGTCCGGCGAGGTGCTGTTCGAGCGCAATCCGCGCACGCTCCTGATGCCGGCCTCGAACATGAAGCTCGTGACCGCGGCCGTCGCCGCCGCGCGGCTCGGGTGGACCCGCACGCTCGAGACCAGGCTCGTGGCTGCTGGCCCGATTGAGCACGGTGTCCTCAAGGGTGACCTCCTCATCGAAGGCTCTGGCGATCCGTCCTTCGCGGGACGGCCCGGACCGGGCCCGTCCGTCATCGATGACTGGGCCGGCCATCTGGCCGCGGCCGGCATCACGGCCGTCGACGGCCGGATCGTCGGCAACGACGATGCCCTGGATGACGAGGGGCTCGGCCGAGGATGGGCGTGGGACAACCTCGCCTATGGGTACTCGACGCCGGCCGGCGGTCTCGCCTTCAACGAGAACGCGGTCCTTATCACCGTGACACCTGGACCGGCCGCCGGCACCCCGGCGGTGGTGACGCTCGTCCCCGATGTGGGAGTGCCGGAGGTCACGAGCGTCGTCACGACCGGCGAGGCAGGCAGTCGGACCTCCCTGGAGTACCGCAGGTTCCCCGGATCGAACGCTCTCACGATCGCCGGTTCGATCGCTCTGGACCGCAGGGAAGCTCGGCAGACGGTTTCCGTGGACAATCCGACGGTCTTCCTTGCGGCGGCGCTTCGCCGCGCGCTCGTCGCCCGCGGCATCACCGTCCGGGGAGAGGCGGTCGATGCCGACAGCCTCGCGGCCTCTCCGGTCCGCGCTGACGCCGACGCAACGCCGCCATCCGGGCCGCCCGTGCGAATGGTGCTGCTGACGCACGTCTCTCCGCCGCTCGCCGAGATCATCAAGGTGACACTCAAGGTGAGCCAAAACCTGTACGCGGACACGCTGCTTCGTCTCGTGGGCACGACCGTCACCGGGACCGATCCGGCCGGATCGGCCTCGGCAGGCCAGGCCGCGATCGAAGAGCAGTTGAAGGCGTGGCACATCGAAGCGGATCGCTACGTGCTGGCCGACGGATCCGGCCTCTCCCGCTATAACTACCTGAGCGCGTCGATGGTGGCCGACGTGTTGACGGCCATGTACGCGGATGACCGCTACCGCCAGCCGTTCCTGGACGCACTACCTATCGCCGGCGTCGACGGAACGATCGCCGCCCGCATGAAGGGAACCAAGGCGGAGAACAACGCCCGAGCCAAGACGGGCTCGATCGCGCACGCCCGGGCGCTCTCCGGATTCGTGACGTCGGCCGACGGCGAGCCGCTGGTCTTTTCGATGATCGTCAACAACTTCAACGTGCCGCAGGCCGAGGCCGACGCCGTCATCGATCGGGCGGTCGCCCGCCTGGCCGAATTCCGTCGCCGGTAGGACGTGCCGTGTTCGTGTCGCTCATCTTCTATGCGGCGGCCCTTCTGCTCGCGGCCGGGCTCTGGTCGGTCATCCGCCCGCTGAGGGTCGTCGGTATCAGACATCGCGGAGCGGCGCTGCTGCTCGTCGTCGTGGCGCTCGGCCTGCTCGCCTGGTCGCTCACCCGCCCCGCACTCGCCAACTACGCCACGTCGCGTGAGGCGGAGATCGACGCCTTCGCGCCGGTGTTCCAGTTCTCGGAGTCCTACGCGATTCCCGCGCGCGCGTCAGCCCGTGACGTATTCGAGGCCGTGTCGAGCGTGTCGGCCGACGAGATCCCCTTCTACCGCACGCTCGTCTGGTT
This sequence comes from uncultured Vicinamibacterales bacterium, assembly GCA_964481395.1. Taxonomy (GTDB): domain Bacteria; phylum Acidobacteriota; class Vicinamibacteria; order Vicinamibacterales; family JAKQTR01; genus JBFMFH01. The sequence continues at coordinate 18,989 of CAYZYG010000008.1, read as the reverse complement.
GCGCCGGGGCGGCACCAGCGGGCCCGAGTCGATCCTGAATCCGCCCGACGGCGTCCCACTCCTCAGCGTGGCCACGCGCACGACCTTCGTCAAATTGGCCGAGGTCCCCGACCGGGAGGTCGTGCTGGGAACGGTCGTCCTGGCGCCTCCGGGCGTGCGACTCGCGGTGGCATCAACCCCTGAATCGTTCCAGGCCCTGACTGCACCGGGGTTTGCCAAGGCGGTCATCAACTTCTCGCTGCATCCCCTCGGGGACGGCTGGACCCTCATCCGGACCCAGACACGTGTGTTCGCCACCGACCCCGAGTCACGCGACTTGTTCGCGCGTTACTGGCGGGTCATCCTTCCGGGCAGCGCCCTGCTCCGGAACATGTGGCTCCGGGGAATCAAGTCGAGGGCCGAAGCGCCTCGCGGATAATCTCGCGCAACGCGGTCTTCAGATGCGTCCGGCTGGCGCGTACGCCCCCTCCCTGCGCCAGGTCGGGCCGACCGCCGCCTTTCCCGCCGTACATCGCGAGAAGCGCCTTCAGCGCCGCCGATGCGTCCAGATCGACGTTCCTGGCCCGGGCGATCGCCACGAGGGCCGGTTCCTCGTCCGTGAACAATGCCGCCACGACTCCTGACGTGGACGCAGCCGCCGCCGCAAGCGTCTTGAGCCCGTTCTGATCCAGGGCCTCGACAGCCTCGACAATGAGCAGGACGGCGCCTTCCCGCTCGCCGCGGGCCACCATGGCAACCGCCTCATAGCCGGCGAGTTTTTCCTGGAACGCCCGGAGCGTTCGCTGCAGCGCCTTGTTCTCGTCCTGGACGCGCCCGATCGCCTCGGGCAGCTCCTCGGGCGCGACCGACAGCCGCGTGAGGCTCCGGGCAACTGCGTCGCGCAGCAGCCGAAACGCGTCGAGGGCGCGGCCGCCGCAGACGAACGTCAGCCGCGTGCCGCCTCTCAGCTTCTCCCACGAACGTACGGCGATGATCCCGATGGCCCCGGTCGCGCGGACGTGCGTGCCGCCGCAGGCCGACAGGTCGTATCCTTCGACGCCGATCAGCCGCAGAGGCCCAGCCTTGACCGGTTCCTTTCTCAGGGGAAGGTTGGCCGCCTCTTCTGGTGAAACGAACCGAATCGTGACGGGCCTGTTCTCCCAGACGATGCGGTTCGCCTCCGATTCCGCCCGCGCGATCGCGTCGGGCGGCAGCGCGGCGTCGAGGTCGAGCGTGGACACCTCGGCTCCAAGGTGAAACCCGACCGTTCGCGCGCCGAAGAGCCGGTCGAACGCGGCCGACAGCACGTGCTGACCGGTGTGCTGCTGCCGGTGATCGAATCGCCGGACGGCGTCGACGGTTCCGTGGATGACCGTCCCCGGAGAGATGGGACCGTCCGTCGCGTGGAGGATCTCCCCTTCCTCGTCGTCCTCGACCTCGATCACGTTGACTGTCGCGATGCCGGCCGCCAGCGTTCCTACGTCGTGCGGTTGCCCACCGGAGGTCGGATAGAAGGCCGTCCGGTCGAGGACGACGACATGACGTCCGTTCCGTTCGCGGCAGTCGGTGACGGCCGCTTCGAAGGACGTGAGGTCGGGATCGGTGTAGTACAAGCGTTCCGTCGGCGTCTTCATGGTCTCCTGTCCGATCGTGTCATGGTCGTCCGCTGGCGAATCTCACCAGAAGCGGATCGGGCATCCCCGCCTCGGCGAAGCCCAGCGCCCGGAGGCGGCAGCTGTCGCAGGCCCCGCAGGGGACGCCGGCGGGAGAAGGGTCGTAGCAACTGTGGGTCAGGCCGTAGTCGACGCCCAGGGCCAGACCTCGCCGGATGATGTCGGCCTTGCCGAGATCGATGAGCGGGGCATGGATGCGGAACGTCCGGCCCTCGACCCCGGCCCGCGTGGCCAGCGACGCGAGGCGCTCGAACGAGGCAATGAACTCGGGCCGGCAGTCCGGGTAGCCCGAGTAGTCGACCGCCGTGACGCCTGTCACGATGTCACGTGCCTCGATGGACTCTGCCCACGACAGCGCCAGTGACAGGAACACCGTGTTGCGCGCGGGGACGTACGTCGACGGAATGCCGGGACGGTCGAGCCGGCCGTCTCTCGGGACGTCGCCGTGGCCGGTCAACGATGAGGCGCCGAAGGCCGCGAGATTCAGCGCGATCTCCACGTGCTCCGCGACGCCGAGCGCTCGCGCCACGCGGCGGGCGGCCTCCATCTCGACGATGTGGCGCTGACCGTAGTCCAACGTGAGTGCGTGAAGGTCGAATCCGTCGGCCTTCGCGATGGCCGCCGCCGTGCACGAATCCAGTCCTCCGCTCAGCAGCACGACCGCCGGACGCCTCATGTCGGCTGCCCCTTTTCGGGAATTGGGAATTGGGGACTGGGGATTGGGAAAAAGAACGGCCTGGTCCCCGCTCCCAGGTCCCTGTTCTCAGACCCCCCTGGCATCCGCCCCCCAGATGTACTTGTGCACCTGGAGCTGCAGCCGGACCGGCAGGCGATCCGCCAGGATCCAGGCGGCCAGCGTCTCAGGAGCCATTTCGCCATGGACGGGGGACAGCAGCACGGCGCCCACCCGCCCGGCGAGCGCATGGCGCACGACGATGTCGCGAGCGAACTCGTAGTCGTCCCGGTCCCCGACGACGAACTTCACTTCATCACGTTGCCCGAGCCGGTCCAGGTTCGGCCAGTGGGTGTGCGCTGCCTCGCCGCTGGCCGGGCACTTCACGTCGAGGATGGTGACGACACCCGGGGGTACCCGTTCGGTGCTCAGATGGCCACCGGTCTCGAGCAGGACCGTCCGTCCGGATTCGAGGAGGTGCGTCATCAGGGGATAGACATCCTCCTGCAGCAGCGGCTCGCCGCCGGTAATCTCCACCAGGTCGCAGCCGTAGCCCTCGACCTCGGCCACGACGTCCTCGACGGTTCTGCGCTGCCCGCCTGTGAACGCGTACGGAGTGTCGCACCATCGGCACCGGAGGTCGCACGCCGACAGGCGGACGAAGACGCAAGGCCGGCCGGCATATGTGGACTCGCCCTGGATCGAGTGGAAGATCTCGCTGACCGTCAACATGCCCGTCGTCCATTGTAATCCGCGTCGCCCGGGGATCGGTCCTTCGCCCCGGCCAGGGAGTCGGCTGACCTCCCGAGGGTAGAATGCTGCTGGGAGGTCATCCATGTCCAAGCCGGTCTTCTACTGCAAGCCGACCTGAACGACCTGCCGCAATGCCAGGAGTTACCTGGCCGAGCGCGGGATCGCCGTCGAGGAGCGTGACATCAACCGGACCCCTCCGCCCCGGGAACTGCTCGAGAAACACGTCGATGCGGCCCGGCTGCCGGACTTCATGAGCAAGCGGAGCCCGGTGTTCAAGACCCGGCCGATGCCCCGGACGAAGAAAGACGCCATCGCGCTCATGCTTGAACAGCCGAACCTGATCAAACGCCCGGTCCTGGTGAAGGGCTCCACGGTGCTGTTCGGTTTCGACAAGGACGCCTACGCGAAGCTGCGATGACGCCGCTCGCCAGGTGGAGACGCTGATGGGCGACGTTCGTATCGGGACGTCGGGCTGGAGCTACCCGTCCGGTCCAGGCACGTGGAACGGCATCTTCTATCCCGCAGGGCGGCGGGGGGGGCGGTCGTCAGGCTTCGACGAACTGGCGTACTACGCCGAGCACTTCGACACGGTCGAGGTGAATTCCACCTTCTACCGCGCGCCGGATCCTGCCGTGACACGCTCGTGGGCCGATCGGACACCTTCCGGCTTCGACTTCTCCCTGAAGCTGTACCAGAAGTTCACGCATCCGCAGATGTACGCCAGGGGGGCACGCGCGGCCCAGGCTGCGGACGCCGACATCCTGCCCACGGCAACCCGCGTGGATGCCGACGGGTTCCTTCGCGCGATCGATCCACTGGCGGAAGCCGGAAAACTCGGCCCAATCCTCGCCCAGTTCCCGCCCAGCTTCCGGCACGCGCCAGATGCCCGTGACTACCTCGACTGGCTGCTGGGCGTCTTCCACGGGTACCCCATGGCCGTGGAGCTGCGCCACCGCAGCTGGAGCGACCGAGCCGGGGACACGCTGGCCCTGCTCGGGCGTCACCGCGCAGCCTGGGCGCAGATCGACGAACCGAAGTTCCGCTTCTCCATCCGGCAGGACCATCTGCCGAACCTGCGCGCTCTCTACTACATGCGGCTCCATGGCAGGAACGCGGAGAAGTGGTGGACGCACGACCATCCTGACGACCGGTACAATTACTTCTATTCGCCAGGCGAGCTCGACGGTTTCGCCGCAACCGTTCAGGTCGTGCGCGAGATCGTCAACAGGCTCTACGTCTACCTGAACAACCACTTCGCGGCGAAAGCGATCGCCAATGCCGTCCTGCTCCGCCACCGAACGGGCCAGACCGCGACGGGAACCTATCCCGCTGAGATGGTGCGGCGCTATCCGGAACTCGGGCCTCTGGTCACGGCCGTGGCCGCAGGAGAAGGCGAGGGGCAGGAAAACGGGTCAGACTTGCTGTTCGGGGGAGATCGCGCGGCGGACAAGCCCGCAGAGGACGCAGAGTCGCAGGAAGGCTAAGTGGCTCAACGTTGATTGGCCGGAGCGGCTGCTCTCGCATTCCGCTCTTATTCGCGCCGTCTGCGAACTCTGCGCGCTCTGCGCGGTCCCATGAACTCGTCGCGCCTATTTTACATACATCCGTCGCACAAGATCGCCGACTTCTATTTTTTCTGCGACGTCCATCCCGGAGGTCACCTGGCCGATGACGGCGTACTTCCCGTCGAGGGACCGCCTGGCCGACAGCGTGATGTAGAACTGGCTGTCGGCTTTGGCCGGATCCCCGGCATGCGCCATGCCGACAGTCCCCTTCTTGTGCGTCAGTTTCTTGCTAATTTCAGCCACGCCAACGGGTTGCCCGCTTCCCCGCCGGCCCCACACGTCCTTCTTCGCGAGTTCCTTGGAGTCCGGGTCGCCGACCTGCACGACGAAGTTCTTTTCCACCCGGTGGAAGTGCTGGCGGTTGTAGAAGTTTTTCTTGACGAGACCGACGAAGTGTTCAACGGTCTTCGGGGCTTCCTGGGGATAGAGTTCAATCGTGATCGTGCCCTTGTTGGTCTCGAGTACGACGACGGGGTTTGCCGGGGGCGCCTGGGCCAGCCCGGCGCTCTGCATCAGCAGCCAGGCTCCCGCGGCTGCGGCTGCGACGGTCAGGCATACGTGTCTCCGCATGGTCATCTCCTTCGGGGGATCGATCGTCCCGGCCCCGGGGGTCAGCGGGCGGGCAACCGCCAGATGATACCCGAAATGGCGGCGTGTTTCGGTCCTTTCACGCCCGAAGACCGCGCGACGATCAGCGCGTCGGCGGGCGGGGCTTGCCGACGCCGGTCACGCCAACCCGGGCGCAACGCGCGGCAATCGGGCACTCCCCGCAGCGCGGGTACGTCGGACGACAGCAGTGCTGGCCCCATGTGACGAGATACAGGTTCAGATAGGGCCACCACCGCGGCTGGATGCGATCGTAAAGCGCGTGTTCGGTGTCTTCGGGTGTTTTCGTCGCGACCCACCCGAGTCGGTTCGAGATGCGATGGACGTGCGTGTCGACGCAGATGTTCCGGAGGCTCTTGAACCCCAGGATCAGCACGAGGTTGGCCGTCTTGCGTCCCACCCCGGGCAGCGTCAGGAGTTCGTCCATGGTCCCGGGCACGCGGCCGCCGAACCGTTCCAGCAGGATTCTGCAGGTCTCCCTGACGTGGCGGGCCTTGGTCCGGTAGAAGGACACGGGGTAGATCAGGCCCTCGATCGTCGCGACGCTCAGCGCCGCCATCCGGCGCGGCGTCGGCGCCCGCCTGAAGAGGCGAGCCGAAGCCGCCGCGGTCGTCCCATCCTGGGTCCGGGCGGACAACAGCGTCGCGATCAGCACCCTGAAGGCGTCGTCGCGTTGCTCTTCGGCAATCTTCTCGACAACGGGCAGATCCAGGCCCGTGATGGCGCGGGCGAGCTGCCGCATGGTCCACTCGACGTCGCGCGGCCGCGGCGTCGTGAAGGCCGGGCGTCTGGTCCCGGAGGTCACGCGGATTCAGCCACCCTGGTCAGCGGAGGCTGACCCGACAGCACGGCGAGGACGTTCCGCGCGGCCAGGTCGGCCATGGCCGTGCGCGTCTCGACCGTCGCGCTGCCCAGGTGCGGCGCCAGGATCACGTTCTCGAGACCGAGGAGGTCGGGGTGGATCGCCGGTTCCTGCTCATAGACGTCCAGCGCCGCGCCCGCGATGATCCGCTCGCGAAGCGCCCAGGCCAGCGCCTCTTCGTCGATGACCGGACCTCTCGATGTGTTGACGATGTAGGCGCTCCGCTTCAGTCGCAGCAGGCTTCGGCGATCGATCAGGTGACGCGTGTCCGGCGTGAGCGGAACGTGGAAGGAGATCACGTCCGAGCTGGCGAGGAGATCGTCGAGCGGCAGCCGCTGGAAGGCAGCCTCAGGTGCGCTGGCGCGTTCCCGATTCAGGTCCGCATAGGCCACGCGCATGCCGAAGACGGAGGCCCTCGCGGCGACGGCCCGGCCGATGCGCCCGAAGCCGACGATACCGAGCTGCTTGCCGCCGAGTTGGCTTCCCAGCAGGAAGTCGAGGGCCCACCCCTTCCACTCGCCGCGTCTGACCAGCCGCTCGCCCTCGGAGATGCGCCGTGTCACGGCCAGAATGAGTCCCCATGTGAACTCGGCCGTCGCGTCGGTCAGGACGTCGGGTGTGTTCGTGACGATGATTCCGCGCGCGCGGGCCGCAGCAGTGTCGACGTTGTCGTACCCCACCGCGATGTTCGCGACGATGCGCAGCGAGGGGGCGGCGTCCAGCACCGCGGCGTCGATACGGTCGGTCAGCAGGCACATCAGCGCGTGCTGTCCCGCGATCCGGGCGAGCAGTGCATCTCGAGGGATGGCGCCATCCCCGTCGTAGAGATCGACCTCGCAGGCCTCGCCGAGGCGGGACAGGACGGCAGACGGAATGCGACGGGTCACGAGTACGCCTGGCTTCGGCATCAGCGGGACCTCTCGACGAAGGCCTTGCGGCACTTCTCCGAGCAGAAGTAGTGGGTGCCCTGGCGGTCCCGATGGGAAAGCGCTTTCGACGGCACGACGAATGTGCCGCAGACGGGATCGCGCGCCATCATCTCGCCTTTTCCCGGCGAGGAGGCGTTGGGTTGCGGCCGGGAGGATCCGCCTTCGATGATCCCGCCCAGGAGACGGTACAGAGCCCTCACGATGAGGAGAGCGAGCAGTCCCCAGATCAGGACCCGCGTGAGCATTTCGTCCGCCTGGAGGCCTCAGCCTCCCTGTTTGCCCGGCTGCGCGGCCGGGGACTCGATCTGGCCGCCGGGATGGGCGCTCCGCATGTTGTCCACGAACCGGCGGGCCGTCTGGCCTTCCTGACTGTCCGGCGCGATCCGGATGACTTCCTCCCACGCGGCGACGGCACCGGTCAGGTCCTGCTTGCCGAACGCCCGGACCACCCCCAGGTTGAGCCAGGTCTTGGTGTGTTTCGGGTCGATCTTGAGCGAACGTTCGAAGGCCGCAAGCGCCTGGTCGGGCTGGTCCAGGTAGTAGTAGCTGACGCCCAGATCCGTGCTGACGTTCGGATCGTTCGGGTTGAGGGCGAACGCGGCCTCGTACCACTGGACGGCTTCGGGAAACCGTTCGGCGTCGAAGTAGAGGTTGCCGAGGTTGACGCGGGACTCCACGTTCTTCGGATCCCGCTCGGCGATGTTCCGCAGGGCGTTGACCTGGCTCTCGTCGAGCATCGGTCTGGTCGCGGCAGCCGCGGCCGGTGCCGGCGCGGCCGCCGGCTGGGGCACGCTGGCCGGACGCACGCCTCCCTGCTGTGTGCCGATAATCCAGCCAACGATGAGGCCGAAAAAGGTGCCGGTGACCGCGAACACAATCGATTCGGTTTTCATGGTGGGGCCTGAGTGCTTCGACTCGCAAGTTCGACGACGTATGGCCTCCGGGCGTCGGCACGAGCCCGCTCGCTCAGCACGCAGTTCGAAGGACGCGGCAACGTCGCCGGACCCGCGCGTCGGACGTCTGAGCCGGACCCCGGAATATCGGGCCTCACATGATCATAGCAACGTGTAGATGAACCAGTCCACCAGGGCCGGGATGATGTCGGGCCGGCGGGCCACCATGACCGTGCCGTGCCCCGCCCCTGACAGCACGCGCAGCTCCCGCTGTCCCGCGCCGGCGGAAACCAGCGTGCGGGCCGACCTGAGCGCGTAGGGATCCTCGCTGCTGGCGACAAAGAGCGCCGGCCGCTGACCGTAGCGGGTCATGGCGGCCTCGATTCGCAACCCTCGGTAGTCGAGTGAGGGCGAGAGCAGCGCGAGCGACTGGACGGCCGTGTCACCGGCTGCCACCAGCGCCGCGACATTCGCGCCCAGCGACGCGCCGGCCACGCCGAGGCGATCCGAAGCGATCTCCGGTCTGGCCGCGAGATACGCGCGGGCCGCCTGCGCGTCGATCGCGAGATCCGTGAAGTCGCCGCCGCCGGCGCCACCGGTCCCGGGCTTCGGCCACCCGTTCCGGCGGAAGTCGATGGCCAGAGCGGCAATGCCTGCCTCAGCGAGCTTGCGCGCCGTCGCGTCCCAGTCGTACCGGTTGCGCGACAGCATGTGCAGCAGGAGCACCCCTGGTGCGGGTCTCTGCTCGGGAAGGTACAGCGTGCCGTGAACCGTCAGGCCATCCTGCGCCACGAAGCTGACGATCTGCGCCTCCTGCGCAGCCGCCTGCTGTGCGCCACTCACGACAGAGCCTGCGAGCAGAACGATCGCGCCGACACATCCCCGGAGCGACCGCAGTGTCTCGGGGCGGCCGTTCACCGCCCGCCGGCCCTGCCCCAGCGGGTGGAGGTGGCGTCGAATCCCGACTCCCGACTCCCGACTCCCGTTCATGGGTTTCGCAGCAGCCCCACCATCTCCCGCACGGCCCGGTCGAGACCGACGAGCGCCGCGCGGGCGATGATGCTGTGCCCGATGTTGAGTTCGACGATGTGCGGCAGCCGCAGAATCGCCCTGACGTTCACGTAGTTGAGCCCATGCCCCGCGAGCACCTCGAGACCGGCTGCGGCGGCCTGCTCGGCCGTCTCGCGGATGCGCTCCAGATGCGCACCCCGCTCGCGCTCCGCCGCGTCGGCGTACGGGCCGGTGTTGATCTCGATGGCATCGGCGCCGGCCTCTCTGCAGGCCGCCACGTGGTCCGGCCTGGTGTCGATGAACACGCTCACACGAACCCCGGCCGGGCGGCAGCGAGCCACGGCCGTGCGGACGCTGTCCAGGTGCTGCACGACGTCCAGACCGCCTGTCGTGGTCACTTCGTCGGGACGCTCCGGCACCAGCGTCACCTGATCGGGCCGGACACGGCACGCGATGTCGATCATTTCGCTCGTGGCCGCCATCTCGATGTTCAGGCGGGTCTGGATGATCTGGCGCAGCAGGTCGACATCGCGGTCCTGAATGTGGCGCCGATCCGATCGCAGGTGCACGGTAATGCCCTCGGCGCCGGCGAGTTCGGCGATGCACGCGGCGGCGACGGGCTCGGGTTCCCTGGCCCGGCGCGCCTGCCGGATGGTGGCGATGTGGTCGATGTTGAGGCCGAGTTTCATGAAGGGTTCCCCAAAGACGGTAGATAGTAGACAGTAGACGGTAGAAGAACGGAAGAGGCCTTGGCGCGGCCCGCGGCCTCGCCTCTCGCCCGACCTCGGCGACTTCTGTCGAGCAGTTTTCCCCTACTGTCTACTGTCTACTCTCTCTGTCACCGCGGCGTCGCGTCCGGCAACCCGCCGTCCACCGGGATCGTGGCCCCGGTCGTGGGCGACTGGCGGGTCGCGAAGTACAGCACCGCGTTCGCGACATGCCGTGCCGTCACCCGGGCCTTGAGCAGGTTGCGTGAGCGATAGTACTCCTCAAGGCCGGCCTCGTCGAGGCCTCGGGCCTTCATGCGTCCTGGACCCACTTCGGCCCACAGGCCTGACTTCCATGCTCCATGCGAGAACACCGCGTCCGGCGACACCATGTTCACGCGGACGTCGTGCTCCGCCAGTTCGAGGCTGGCGATCCGCGCGAGTTGGTGCGAGGCCGCCTTTGTCGAGCTGTACGCTCCGAACTGCGCTCCCGGTGCGAAGACGTTCTTCGTTGAAACCAGGACGATGTCGCCGCCCGTCTGCTGTCGGGCGAAGTGCCTCCCCGACTCGGCGATCAGGATGAGGGTGCCCTCGATGTTCACGCGTTCGAGGAGGCGGAACTTCTCGAGGTCCATCGCCGTGAGCGGCTGCACGTGGGCGAGGCCGGCGTTGATGACGACGAGATCGATGCCTCCCCACCGGCGTGACGTTTCGGCGAATGCCGCGTTCGCGGAGGCCGCGTCCGTGACGTCCAGCGGCACGCTCAGCACACGGTCGGGGAACTGCGCCCCAAGCTCGCAGCCGAGTTCCTCGAGCCTCGGCCCCGCCAGATCCGTCAGGGCAACATGACACCCCTGCTCGAGCAGTCCTTGTGCGACGCCGGCACCGATGGCCCCCGCCGCTCCGGTAATCAGCGCGATCCGCCCCCGCATGGGTCCCTCAGCCCCCCGCAGCTTCGCGTGCTGGAGGGCTCGGTACTCCATCGGGAAGAGATGCGACTCCGGAAGCCCTTCGTACTCGCCTCCCATCCTGGCAATCGCGACCTTGACCTGCAGCGTCTGGCCGGCGATGTCCGCGGCCACGCGCGCGGCGGTCGAGTCGGATCCGGAGGTCACCACGCCCAGTCCGGGCACCAGCAGAACGCGCGGGAACGGATCGAACGGACTCACGCCGGACGCCAGACTGCCGCGGTTCCGGTCGAGATACGCCTGATACGCCTGCGTGAACTCGAAGAGGGACCGGCGCAACTGCTCCCGGAACATGTCGGGATCCGAGAGATTGGGTCTGTCCACCCACGCCGGCACGCTTTTCGTGCGAATGAGATGATCGGTGGTGAGCGCGGGCGTCACGAACGATCGTCGGCCGGTTTCCGACGCCAGCCACCCCAGCAGGTCCGCGTTCACGCGGTGCTCGAGCACGACGGGGTCCCAGGTGCGATCCAGCTGTCCCGTCGGGCTGGCCAGTTGTCCGCGAATCACCGGGGCAAGCTCGCCGAACCGTTCCACCGCGGCCTCCACCGCGGTCTCGGACGGCGCGACCGCGACGGTCCGTACGGTTCGTCTCGCGGCGAAGCTCTCGGCCCGTGACACCAGTTCGATGTGCGCCTCGTAGGACTCGCGAGCCGTCGTCCCCCACGTGAGCAGGCCGTGGTGCCTCAGCACCAGGCCGCGCGCGCGCGGCTCGTGATCGAAGGCCTGGGCCGCCGCCAGCGCGAGCGGGAATCCAGGCTCCACGTAGTCGAGCGTGACGACGTCGGGTCCGAGCGCCTCTGCAACCAACTCACCGCCGCCCCGCTGGTTGGTCAGGGCGAGCACGGCGTCCGCGTGGCTGTGGTCGACAAACGTCGCGGGCAGGAACGCATGAAGGAGCGTCTCGATCGACGGGTTCGGGCTTCTGGCGTCGAACAGCGCCCGCCGCACCTCGTTGATCATCGCGTCGTCGTCGAGGGTCGCGAGGGTGCGCAGGCGACGCAGCGCCTCGAGATCGAGCGGCGGGTGCCCCTCAGGCCCGATGGCGGCCATGTCGAAGCCGGAGGCCTTGACGAAGATGGCCGGCGCGTCCGCCCCCAGCACGGTCCGCCACGTGCCCTTGACCGACGAGTTGCCGCCGCCGTGCAGCACCAGGGCCGGTTCGCTGCCGAGCAGCCGTGTCGCGTAGGTCCTCAGCGCCAGCGCGTCACCCCAGCGGGGGGCGTGTTCCGCCACGAAGCGCTCGGCCTCCTGTTCGTTCCATCGATTACGCATGACGAGATTCAGTTTTCAGTTGTCAGTTCTGAGTTCTGAGTTCTGAGTTCTGAGTTCCGGGATTTCAGTTGAGCGTGTTCGGCCGCGGACCTCGAGTACCGGGCCCCCATCACGCCGATCCGCGAAGAGCGGCGGTCATGGCGGCCACGTTCTCGCCGACGTCACCGGCAAACACGGCGCTGCCCGTGATGACGATGTCGATACCGAGACCTGCGAGCTGTCCGATGTTGCCACGCGTGATTCCGCCGTCCACACCAACGAGAATCTCCCGGTCGGCCGCGCGGATGCGCTGCCGGACCGCATCGACGCGGCCGAGCGTCGCCGGCGCGAACGACTGTCCCCCCCACCCGGGATTGATGGCGAGCAGCATCACGAGTTCCACCTCGTCCAGCAGCGGCACGATCCACTCCACCGGCATCCCGGGGTTGAGGGCTACGCCGCGGGCAATCCCGCGGGAGGCATCGCGGACGTTCGTCATGGCTCCCAGGGCCTGAAGCGCACGGTGCGGGTGCGTGCAGGCGTCCGGGTGGATCGTCACCAGATCCGCCCCGGCCGCAACGTAGTCCGCCAGCGAAGCGAGCGGCTCGCGCACCATCAGATGCACGTCCTTCAGCATGGCCGTCCTCACGCCCTTGATGAACGGCGGGCCGACGGTCAGCATGGGCGCGTACGCCCCGTCCATGACATCGAAATGCGCCAGGAGCACGCCCGAGCGCTCGAGCGCGGCCACATCCTCACCGAGGGCCATGAGATTGGCCGACACGAGGCCCACGCTGAGCAGGGGCCCCCGCTCGCGCACCGTCCGCACGACGGGATGGATGTCCCCCATCGATCAGCCCTGCTGTTCCCGCTCCAGCTGGCGCTTCAGCGTCTGGTACAGGTCGAACGCCTGCGCGGGCGGCATCAGTTCGTGCACGACACGGCTCACGGCCTGGATCATGGCGGACGGCGCGTCCGACTGGAAAATGTTCCGGCCCATATCGACGCCCGCGGCGCCCTGGCTGACGGCGTTGTAGGCCATCGTCAGCGCCTCCACCTCACTGAGCTTCTTGCCTCCCGCCATGACGATGGGAACCGGACAGCCGGCCGTCACCGTCTCGAAGCCTTCGGGACAGTAATAGGTCTTGACGATCTGGGCGCCCAGCTCGGCGAGGATGCGGGTGGCCAGCCCCAGGTAGCGGGCGTCGCGAACCAGGTTCTTGCCCACCGCGGTGACGCCCATCGTCGGGATCCCGTAGCGCAGGCCCATGTCGATCAGCCGTGTCATGTTGTGCACGGTCTGCGTCTCGAACTCGCCACCGATGTGCACCTGGACGGCCATGGCGGACACGTTCAGCCGCGCCGCGTCGTCGACGTCCATGGCGAGCTGTTCGTTCGAGAGTTCCTTGAGGGTGCTGGGCCCTCCGCTCGCACGGATGACCACTCCGTTGCCGAAGGCGGAGGGGATCGACGAGCGCAGGATGCCGCGCGTGCACATGAGGGCATCCGCGTGCTGGAGGAGCGGGACGATCGTCACATCGATCCGTTCGAGGCCCGTGGTCGGCCCGAGGAAGTAGCCGTGGTCGATCGCCAGCATGACCGTGCGGCCCGTCGACGGCCGGAAGACGCGAGACAGACGGTTCCGCATGCCCCAATCGAGCTGGTGACACCCCTTGAGGTGGAAGCCCTCGTGCGATGCGGGCCGGTCCAGAAAAAAGTCCTTGGTGTTCGTGGTTCCGTCGATATCAGCCATCGAATGCTCCTGTCGTGGAAATCGGCTCCCGGCGCGCGGACCGGGGCGCAATCACGTGCGCGAGCCGCGGTCGGCCTCCGGTCCGTGTTCTCCGATGGCCGCGCGTACCTCGTCCGCAATCTCTTGAGCCCAGGTGGAGATCTGATCCTGATGCTCACCCTCGATCATGACACGCAGCAGCGGCTCGGTGCCGGAGTAGCGGATGAGGAGACGCCCGCGCCCGTCCATACGCCGCTCCACGCGGGCCGCCGCGGCGGCGACGCCCGCAAGCGCGGTCCATTCGGGCTTCTCGCGGACGCGCACGTTGAGGAGGACCTGGGGGTAGGTGACCAGTTCGCCGGCCAGGTCGGCGAGGGTCCGGCCAGTCTCCCCCATCACCCGCAGGACGTTCAGTGCCGTGACGAGGCCATCGCCGGTGAAGAGAGCGTCGGCGAAGATGACGTGCCCCGATTGCTCGCCACCAAGGGCGAGGCCGTTCGCGATGATCGTCTCCATCACGTACTTGTCGCCGACGGGGCAGCGCACGAGGCCGATGCCGGCGTCCCGCAGGGCGATCTCCAGGCCGATGTTGCTCATGACCGTGGCCACGACGGTATCGCCCTTCAGCCGGCCCGAGGCTTTCATGTGCTTCGCGCAGACGAACATCTGCGCGTCGCCGTCCACGGTCCGCCCGGTCGCGTCGATGAGAATGGCACGGTCGCCGTCGCCGTCGAACGCCACGCCGAGGTCGCAGGCGTGCTGCGTCACCAGCCGTGCAACCGACTCCGGGTGCGTTGATCCGCACTCGAGGTTGATGTTGCGGCCGTCCGGAGCGCACCCGGTGGTCACGACGTCGAATCCCAAATCGCGGAACAGGGGCGGCGCGAGCCCGACGGTCGCGCCGTTGGCGCAGTCGAGGGCAACCCTTCTGACGTGCGTGGGAACGGCGCCGCCGATGGCCCGGCGGGCGTGGTCGAGATAGCGGCCGGCCAAGTCGACGGACGCGACGGCCGGAGCCTCTCCGTCCGGCTCACGCCACGAGGCATCGGCCACGATCGTCTCTACCTGCGACTCGAGCGCTTCGGTGAACTTCTCGCCCGCGCCGGAGAACACCTTGATGCCGTTGTCCCCGAACGGGTTGTGCGAGGCCGAAATCACCACGCCGGCCGCGAACCCGCCCGACTTCGTCAGGTAGGCGATCGCAGGCGTCGAGATGACGCCGGCGCTGCTGACCCGTGCACCGGCTGCCATGGCTCCGCAGGCGAACTCCCGCTCGATCCAGCCGCCCGACTCCCGTGTGTCGCGACCGATGAGCAGGTGCGGACGCCCCTCGCCTTCCGGCAGCGCCCTGACGAGCGCCGCGCCGAGCCGACGAATCGTACGCGGGTCGAGCGGGTGGACGCCGGCGCGACCCCGGACGCCGTCCGTACCGAACAGTTTCTCTGCCATCACCGGATACTGATCTCCACCTGGCTCGGCTCGGTCCGGACCACCGCCACGCCAGGCGGCTCAGCGACGCGAACGGGGAGCGTGTACCGACCCGGCCCAAGGCCGGACAGATCGACGAACGTCTCGAAGTCATCCGATGACATGCGGGCGAGGACGTCTTCTGCCCCCCGCGCGGTAACGGCCACGAGCGACGGAGACGATCGTGCGGTGAGTCCGGGACGCAGGTTTTGCATCCGTACCGGGATCCGCACGAGGGTCCGCTCAGTCCGCACGGGCACGACTTCCACCAGCACGCGGGCGTTTCGGGCGACGCTCAGACGCGCCGCGCTGTTCGGGGTGCCGATCGTCACCGACTCACGGATGGACTGAGTTGCCCCTTCAATCTGGACCGGTTCCGTGATGGCCTGCTTCATGTCCCGCACGGCGGTCTCGGGCCCGACGATTTCGACTTCCGACGGTTCGGTCGTCACGCGCTCGATCTCGAAGCCGGGCGCAGGCTGGCCGTCCAGCGTGGGCTCGACCGGAACCACTTTGGTCATCGAGCGCTCGAACGTCAGCGACAGGGTGGCCGGCCCGACGTAGGTCACCTCCACGCCGAACGGGACGCGGACCTGTTCCGGCGTCAGGTGAAACAGCCGCGGCCCTGGTCTGGCCGATCCCAGGTCGAGCACCGTCATGATGTCGCCGGCGGACACCTGTCCCAGGACGCCGGACGTCCCGCGCACCCGGACGTCGACGGTCTGCGGGGTCTCGCCGATCAGTTCCAGGTCCGGCGGCGTGTTCTGCAGCTCGAGCGGCGACTTCAGGCTTCGCTCGACGACCTGCTGTGCCCCGAACAGGAACCACAGCATGACCGCAATGGCCACCGAGAGCGCCTTGAGCCCGAAGTTGCGGAAGGGATTGTAGGCCATCAGTCGAATGACCCCGTTGGACCACGCTCCGACAGTCGGCGGCGCTGTGGCACCAGCACGCGGAGGCGGGCCCGCAGCCGATCCGCGTCCAGGTTGCGCTCGATCTGCCCGTCGAGGGCCAGGGAAATCCGCCCGGTTTCCTCGGACACGACGATCGTCACCGCGTCGGATTCCTCCGTGAGGCCGATCGCGGCTCGGTGGCGGGTTCCGAAGTCCCGGCTGATGGTCGGATTCACCGACAGCGGCAGAAAGCACGCCGCCGCCGCGATGCGCTCACCCTGGATGATCACGGCCCCGTCGTGGAGCGGGGACCTGGTCTGGAAGATGCTCAGCAGCAGGTCGTACGTCACCGTGGCGTCGAGGGGAATCCCGCCCTCGATGTAGTTCCGCAGGCCGATATCGCGTTCGACGGCCACGATGGCCCCCGTCCGCTGGCTCGCGAGCATCGTCGCCGCCGTGACCAGCTCCTCGATCAGTTCGTCGCTGGATTCCGTGGCCGAGAAGTAGCGGAAGAAGCGCGCGCGTCCGAGGTGCGCGAGCGTCCGCCGGATCTCGCTCTGGAACAGCACGATCGCGGCAAAGACGATATAGCCGAACAGGTTGCGGATGAGCCAGTTGACCGTGTCCAGACGGGCCCAGCGCGAGACGTAGAACATCCCCACGAGCAGCCCGACACCAATGCCCATCTGAACCGCCCGTGTGCCCCGCATGAGCTTGAGGAGCTCGTAGATGGCGACGGCGGCAATCAGAATGTCGATGAGGTCGGTCCACCCCACCGAAACGCGCTGTGCCAGCGACCCGATCAGGTCCATGCGTCAGTCAGCCAGTCAATCAGTCACCGGGCCCGCAGGCCGCCGGAGGGCCGGACGTCACACTCCCGCACGCGCGCGGATCGCATCCGCGACGCGGGCAACCTGCGTCATCGCCCCGACCCCGTGCACCCGGACGATATGCGCGCCGAACAGAATGGCCGCGGTCACGGCCGCCGCCGTCCCCCACTCCCGCGCCGACGGCTCCGTCTCGCCCAGTGCGTGCGCGAGAAACGACTTGCGCGACGGGCCGACCAGCACCGGGCGTCCGAGCGCCGCGAGACGCGGCAGGCCGCAGAGCGCCGCGTAGCTGTCCTCCGCGCGTTTCGCGAAACCGAGTCCGGGATCCACGATGACGCGTTCGCGGCCGACACCCGCGGCCTCCGCCGCAGCCAGGGACAGCTCGAGTTCCGCCGTCACGTCGCCGGCCACGTCGGTGTAGGCGGCCTCGCGGTACATCTCACGGGACCGCCCGCGCGTGTGCATGAGGATCAGGCCCGCGCCTGCGCGCGCGACCACGGTACCGAGCCTAGGATCATACCCTAAACCGCTGATGTCATTCACGATAGCCGCCCCGGCCCGAATGGCCGCCTCTGCGACCTCCGCCTTGTACGTGTCGATGGAGAGGGGAAGGCTGATTCGCCCGGCCAGGCGATCGAGGACAGGCAGCACGCGCTGCAGCTCGACCTCGGCGGGCACCGCCTCCGCCCCGGGCCGCGTGGACTCGCCGCCGATGTCGATTAGATCGGCGCCCTCGGCTTCCATTCTGCGCGCAACGGCCGCCGCCTCGTCGGCGTCGGAGACGCCGCCCGCAAAGGAATCCGGTGTGGCATTCACGATGCCCATGACCAGGGTCCGCGGCCCGAGGGTGAGCCTGCAGCCGTGCGCGCACGGCACGACAAAGACCGGCCGGGGTGCTATTGCGATCATCCTGCCGACTATACGGCGGCAGGCCTCCGCGGGCAAACGCGTGGCACGCAAATGGACGGGGTCGACGGGAATCGGGTGGGCGCGGGAGTCATCTCCCGCCCGTCATCGTCAACGGTGCGGACGACGGGCGGGGTGCGCGCTCCGGGCCTGTGGGGTGTCTACCGCCCCTGGGCGGGATTCGGCAGCGGGGCGACGATCCCCGGGCCGACGTCCTTCACCGGAGCGTCCTCGACCTTGACGGTCGGCGAGGCGGGCGCCGAGGCCGGCGCCGGCCCGGCGAGAGGCTCGCCGGCGACGATCCGGTTCACCTGTTCGCCGTCGAGGACTTCGCGTGTCAGCAGTTCGTCGGCCATGCGCAGGAGCGCATCCTTGCCGTCGGTGAGCGCCTGCCGGGCGCGCTCGTAGTTCTCGGACACGATGCGCCGGACTTCCTGGTCAATCTTGATCGCCGTGTCCTCGCTGTAGTCCTGGTGCTGCGCGATTTCACGGCCGAGGAAGATCTGCTCTTCCTTCTTCCCGAAGGTGAGCGGCCCCATCTCGTCGCTCATGCCCCATTCGCAGACCATCTTGCGCGCGAGTTCGGTGGCCCGCTCGATGTCGTTCCCCGCGCCGGTCGTGATGTTGCCGAGGCAGATCTCCTCGGCGATGCGCCCGCCGAGCAGAATGGCGATTTGATCGAAGAGGTAGTCGCGCGAGTAGTTGTGCTTCTCGTCGACGGGCAGTTGCTGCGTGAGCCCGAGGGCCATGCCACGCGGGATGATCGTGACCTTGTGAATCGGGTCGGCGTGCGGCAGGACGACCGTCAGCAGGGCGTGGCCCGCCTCGTGGATCGCCGTGACCCGCTTCTCGGCTTCGCTGATGACCATCGAGCGGCGTTCGGTCCCCATGAGGACCTTGTCCTTCGCGTACTCGAAGTCGCTCATGCGCACCGACTTCTGGTTGTACCGGGCCGCGTTGAGCGCCGCTTCGTTCACGAGGTTCGCGAGGTCCGCTCCCGAGAATCCCGAGGTGCCGCGGGCCAGGACGCTGCAGTCCACGTCGTCGGAGAGCGGGATCTTCTTGGTGTGGACCACGAGGATGCCCTCGCGCCCCCGCACGTCAGGCCGGTTGACGATGACCCGGCGGTCGAACCGCCCCGGCCGGAGCAGCGCGGGATCGAGCACGTCGGGACGGTTCGTCGCGGCCATCAGGATGACGCCCTCGTTCGACTCGAACCCGTCCATCTCGACGAGCAACTGGTTCAGCGTCTGCTCGCGCTCGTCGTGTCCGCCGCCCAGGCCGGCGC
>CAYZYG010000007.1:56502-78577 GCA_964481395.1 uncultured Vicinamibacterales bacterium | reverse complement strand
GGCTTCACGCGTGCACCACCAGTACTCCTCGAGCGTCTCCCCCTTCCACGCGAACACGGGAATGCCCTTCGGATCCTCCGGCGTCCCGCCCGTCTCCGGCCGGCCCACCACGACGGCGGCGGCGGCGTGATCCTGCGTCGAGAAGATGTTGCAGGAGGCCCAGCGGACATCGGCCCCGAGAGCGGCGAGCGTCTCGATGAGCACGGCCGTCTGGATGGTCATGTGCAGGCTGCCGGTGATCCGCGCGCCCGCGAGCGGCTGCTGGGCGCTGTAGCGCTCGCGCAGCGCCATCAGACCCGGCATTTCCTGCTCCGCCAACCGGATTTCCTTCCGTCCCCACTCCGCCAGCCCGAGGTCGGCGACCTTATACGGCGGCCGGCCAGCCTTGACCGCCGCCTCGTATGCATGCACCCGCTCAACAGCCACGCTCATGCGCATCTCTCCTTCATGCCCGCGACGCAACCCGCGCCCGGGTGCCCATCTTCGGGCCGCTTTCGTCTGTCCAATCTTCTGATTCTATCGTGCCGGCCCGCCGGGCGCCAGACCGACGCTCTCCGGGGGATCCAGGCGGAACGGCCTCGACACCTGCCCGACGACCGAACCGCCGTCGAAGGCCGTGGCCGTCGCCACGTAGTCCCCGGGCTGCAGGAGCTGCACGTCGATTTCCGCCGAGACGCGCACCCGGCCGTCGAGCCCGCGGGGCCGCATGGTGCCCTCGACGGTCATGATCGGTGGGGCGCCCGGCCGGTGAGCCAGGGCGAAGGTCACGCTCGACACCGACCGCCCGCGCTCCGGGTAGACCTCGACGAACGTGCCGAGCCTCGTGCCGCGCAACCGGCCGTCAACGAGCGTCAGCAACTGGTCGTTGACCCGGCTCTCGGCGTCAAGCATGAGGAGGTCGCTGAACTGCACGCCCTCTCCGCGGCCGAGTCTGGCCTCGAATCGGTGCACGGCTGACCCGGCGGCGCCATCGGGGCCCGCGACGGCCACCCGCAGCGTGTAGACGCCCGGCTCCAGCACGACGAGCTTGGAGTACGGCCACACGGTCTCGTCGCCGGACCGCAGCGGGACCAGAGACTTTTGTTCCACCAGGGTGCCCGCCTCTCGCCCCGCGGCGTCGATGACCGAGATCCCGACGTGGAGATCGGCCGCGCCCGGCACGAACCGGCCGATATCCGCGCGCACGTAGACGTTCAGGTGGCTCTCATCACGCTCGCGCATCGACTGGGTCGAGACGCGGATGGGCAGGTCCCGATTGATCTCGCCGGTCCTGAGCATCCGGGCCACGCGGTCCGCGGGTGCGGCGGCATCCGGTTCGGGCGGCGCGACCGTGAACTGCGGCCGGCTGCGCACGTCGACGTCGGACCGATTCACGCGCACGCGGATTCGGTGCGGCCGGCCATCGCGATCGGACGCGTCGGCCTCGACGGCCAGCAGGTAATAGCCGGCGATCTCCCTCGCCACGCGCTCGAACGCGAAGTCCGCGCCCGACACGACCTTGTACTTCGCCCCGCCGTTCATGCCGACGATGGTGTCGAGCCCGGTCGTCATCAGAAACGCGTCCCGCGAGAGTGACTCGGACACGCGGTTTCGCTGGACGTCGAAGGCGTCGAGGTAGCTCCGGTCGACGTGCAGGGCGTAGATGAAGCAGTTGGCCGACGCCGCCGCCTCGGCGATGCCCCGCACCTCGCTCGAATAGTCGAGCACGGCCCGCTCGTCCGTGCCCGCGATGCCGCCGCTCAGCAGCACGACGGTCTTGCGCCCCTCGACGGCCCGGAGGCCCTCGATGACGCCGTGCAGGCCGTTGAGGCTCTGCCAGGTGCGCCTGCGCAACGCGTCGATGACCACGGGCACGCCGGCTTCGATGTTCGTCCGGCAGATCTGCAGATCGACGCCGGTGGTATAGCGGCCGCACTCCCGCTGGAAGACCGTGTCGAGCACCCGCGTGTCACCGCCGGCAATGTCCAGCGCCTCACTGACGCTGAAGTGGATGTCCGGATCAGGCGGCTGCAACGGGTCCGCCCGACCGACCACCAGCGACAGCGCTCTGCGAATCGTCTCGCGATCGGTGGTCGGAAGGACGACGGGTCCCGGGCGGGGAAACGCGGCCAGCGCCACGCGGTCGAACGCATCGAGCCGATCGACGAAGCGCCGGGCAGCCTCAATCGCGCTCCGTTCACCCCCCGCCGGGAAGCTGGCCTGGTCGACGGCCAGGACGATGTACCGCTCCTGACCGCTCCCGCTCGTTTCGGTGTCGTTCGAACTGAAGGTTGAGGCCAGCGGCGGCACGCTGCCGGCGTCCCCGCCCTGTCGCTTCAGGAAATCCGCGTAGCCGACCGAGACGACGCGCCGCGGGCGGCCGTCCACATCGACGTTGAAATCATCGGGGCCGAGACCGGTCACCGGTACGCCGTCGCGCCCCACCACTCCCACCTCGATGGCCACGAGTTCGACGCCGGACCGGAACGTCGGCTGGTCCTGGCGGGGACACGTCCGACCGAATCCGCCGGCGGGCGCCGTCAGCGCCCACACCGCGGCCAGCGATCCGCACAGCCAGACTGTCGTGGTCCTGCGCGGCAACCGTCCCTCCACACTGGCGCCGGGGTTACCGTACGCGGCCGCGGATGAATGCGACCCAGCGGTCGGCCAGCGCCGCCTGCGCTCCGCCTGCCGATCGGTACAGGCCGGCGTACCGCTCTGCCGCTGCCGCGTCGGCCGCCGCCGACGCAGCGCGCCTGCCGGCCGAGTGGGCATCGTAGAGAATCCGCAGCGCCAGCAACAGCGCATCCGCCGTGTCCGGGTGCCGCTCGATGTAGGGTCCGAGCAGGCCGATCGCGTCGTCGTCCTGGCGCCGCAGGGCGTACGCCGCGGCCAACCGGGGCACGAAACTGTCGTCGTCGGGCCAGCGTCCGCGGGCTTCGGCCAGGATCGCCACCGCCTGGTCCGCATCGCGCAGACGGAGCAGCGCGTCACCGAGCACGTCGAAGACGATGCGGCCTTCGCTCTCGCTGACGAGCGACGTCTGCCAGGCGCCCACCGCCTCACGGTCGCGGCCGCCCGCCGCGTAGCAGGCACCGAGGTAGAACGCCGCCGGCAGGAAGTCCGAGGACAGGCGGAGCGATGCCCGGAACTCCGCCGCCGCTGGCTCGAGCTGGCCCTTCCCCAACAGTACCAGTCCTCGCAGGAAGGTGACCGACAATTGTTCGGAGCCCGCGGCCGCGAGCTGGTCCATGGCGGCGTCGAACTGGCGTTGCCGGAGTTGCTCGGCTGCGCGCAGCACCGGGTCGGCTGCCGCGCCTGCCTCGTCAGCCTGCTGCAGGCGACCGAGGAAGAACGTGAGGGCATCGGGACCGAGTACGTCCATCGGATCGAAGGCCTCGACGAGCGACTCTCCCGTCCCGGCGGCGAACACGGTGCGTGGCGCGAGCAGGTCCGCCCCTGCGCGATCGAGGCGTGCAGCCCGGTCGCGTCGGAAGAGGCGCGACACCTCCCCGATGGCCTGGCCGCCTCGGCCGAGAGCGGCCACGGCCGTGTACGTGCCCGGGGGCAGGGCAGACAGATCGATCGTGGTCTCCGCAGCCACGCGGTCGTCTCCGCGGGGCGTCATCGCGGCCTCGGCGCGGAGCAGGACGTCTCCGCGCGCCCCCCCCTTCACCCTGAACTCCACCGTGAGATCGGACGCGGACCCCGTCGGGTACACCTCGACGTAGGCCTCGAGGTCATCTCCCTGCACCCGGCCGTCCGTCAGCGGGGCGAAGCCCTCACCGGGATTCCGGCTCGGATCGACCAGGACCAGGTCGCTCACGGCGAGCCCCTCGCCGCTGGCGAGCTGGGCGTTGACGATGTGATCGATGGTGCCGAGGCGCCCGTCCTTCGAGAGGGCTGCGAAGCGCAGGAGATACGTGCCCGGCGGCAGGTTGACCACTCCGAGGTAGCTCAGTCCGGCGTCCTGGCCGGATCCAGCCGGCAGCAGGCGGACAGAATCGACCGAACTGGCGGCCGACTTCCCCTCGCGGTTCGTCACCGTGTAGCCGAGACGCACGTCGGCCGGCGCGCTCACGCCCCGGTCGATGGTCGCGCTGACCAGCACGCGCAGGGTCTCGCCGTCCGCTTCACGCAGCGACTGCGTCGACAGTCGGATCGGGAGCGCCTTGCGCACGACTTGTTCGCGCAGGGCCGCGGCGATCACTTCGTCCGGCGAGCGCGAGGCCGACGCGGCGGCGGGAATGACGAACTCCGCCCGGCTGCGCACCGTGACATCGGGCCGCCGCACGCGCACCCGAATCCGGTGCGGCTGGCCGTCCCGTTCGGCCGGCAGCGGTTCCACGCCGAGCAGGTACTGGCCCGCCATCTCGCGCGCGACGCGCTCGAACGGCGTATCGCTCTGGCCAACGAGGCGCTGCAGCGATCCGGCCGTCGCCTGAGCCAGATCGTTGAGACCCGACGCCCACGCGTCGACGTCCATCTGTCCGGATCCAGCCATCCGCTGGCGCTCGACGCCAAGAGCGCCGAAGAAGCCGGACTCGACGTGCAGGACGAAGAGCCGCGTCTGCGTCGCCGCCGAGAGCCGCTCGACGGTCCTGATTTCCTGCTCGGTTCCGAGGAGCGGCTCGAACTGGCCGCCGACGAGACCACCACTCACGAGCACGAGCGTTTTCGGCGCCGAGATCGCTCCGAGCGGCGCGATGGCACGCTGCAGCCCGCGGAGGCTCATTAGCGACTGGCGCACGGCGTATTGCACGATGGACGACACCGACAGCTTCAGGCGCTCGCGACATGCCGCCAGGCTCTCGCCGGACATGCGTCCGCCCAGCACCGTCACCGTCGTGCACTCGCGGTCGGCCACCTGATCGAGCATCCGCTGATCGTTCCGTGCGATGCCCAGGCCTTCGGCGAGGCTGACGAGGGGCTCCGTTGCCGGCAGGGGCTCGGCCCAGCCGGCCACTCGTTCCAGACCGGCGCGGATGGACTGGTGGTTCGTGGTGAACGCGATCTGCGGCCCTGGCTGCGGGAAGGTGGTCAGGGCCACGCGGTCAGCCGGCAGCAGGCGTTCCACGAACCGCGAGGCGGCCGTCATCGCGGCCTTCGAAGCCTGGGGAGGGAAGCTCCCCTGGTCAATCACGAGCACGACATAACGCCGGCCGGGCGTGTCGTCTGCGGCCCCCTCGTTCGTGGCGTACCCCGCCTCGGGAGGCAGGTCCGGATCGACCTCGCCCGCCGGAGGCGCCTCGGGAGCCTGGGTCGTGTAGGACAGGTACTGCGCGGACGACACGCGCCGCGCCTGTCCGTCGATCTGGACCTCGAAGTCCTCCGGCTTCAGGTCAGCCACCGGGTTGCCGGATCGGTCGACGACGGTCGCGTCGATGGCGATGACATCGACGTCGGCCTTGAAGACGGGCGGCTTCTGCTGCGCCGCCGGAGTTGTCTCCAGCGCCCCAGACACGAGGGCACAGGCCAACCATGCCACGACCCACGGGTGCAGGCGCGTCATGTGTGGGCCTCGAGTCGGGGATTGGGGATTGAGGATTGGCGACTGGTTCGGCCTGAGCCAGGACCACGACTGGGGACTGGGGACATCCATAGCTGGCCCCCGGTCCCAGGTCCCCGGCCCCGGCGAGGATCACCGTCCCGTCCCGTTCGGACGCACTCTGTCGGTCGCCTCATCGCGGCACCGCCCGATAGCCCTGGCGGGCGCGGATCCGCAGGGAGCGCCCGGGCAGCTCGACGCGCAGGGTCCGCCACCGATTGTCGTGACGCGGATCCGTGGGCACGTATCCCAGCAGGTACTGGTTCGACAACTCCTCCAGAATGTCCTCGAACACGCCCCCGAGGGCGTCGACGTCCTCGAAGAAGGCCCGTCCGCCGCTCTTCTGGGCGAGGCGCTCCAGAATCTCCCGAAGCGAACGCAGTTGCGGCGCGCGCCCCTGTCCGATGGGATACAGCACCGCGTCGCTGCCTTCGAGCCGGCGCTCGGCCGTCGCGAGGGCGATGTGGCTGTGCAGGTCCTCGCCGTCGGTGAACACCACCATGACACGCCGGCCGGGCTGCCGGCCCAACTGGTCGATCCCCTGAACGATGACGTCGTAGAGCGCCGTGCCCCCCCAGGGCGCGAGGCGATCGACGGCGCGCAGGCGCGCCGCGAGATCCACCGACGGCCGGGCGAGCGTGAAGACGTTGTCGTTGAACCCGATCAGCGTCACGCGATCGGATGGCCTCAGGGCCGAGAGGAACGTCTTGACGGCTTCCCTGACCTGCGGCATGGCGTCCGTCATGCTGCCGCTCACATCGACGGCCACGATGATCTCGAGCGGGATGTTCTCGGCCGCGAAGTACGTGACGTCCTGCCGCACGTCGTCTTCGTACACGCGGAACGCCGTGGCCGGCAGGCCGCGCACGAACTTCCCCTCGCCGTCCGTGACCGACGCCGTGATGTGCACCACGTCGACGTCAACGGCCTCGGCGTACGCCACCCCCTTGGTCCTGACGCCCCGAGCCACGCGACTGCCGTCGCCGAGCACGGCCACGGCTCTCAGCTGGTGCTCGGAGACCTTGGGTCCCGCGTCCCATGCGCACTCGAACGGCGGCCGTTCGAGCGTGCAGAGGAGGCGTCCATCGGTGAAGACGCTGAGCGTCCGAACGTCGGTGCCGGCCGGATCGACTCGGACCCGGATCGCCACCGGCCCGCTCACGTACGAGCCGTCTTCGGGCGACTCGAACACGACCGCCGGTGCACCCTGGGTCCAGACCGGCGTCGGCGTGCCGCCGACGGACGCGTCCATCGTCACGACCCCCAGCGCCGCCGCGCCGGCGCACAGCAAGTGGACCAGGCCTATCCGCATCACTGCAGGCTCCCACCGGCGGGGATGAGCGCACCCCAGATCGTCTGCCCCGCCACGTAGTCTTCGACGGGGCCGACGGCCGCACGCTGCGCCCGCCAGACGAGCGTCATCCAGTCGTCATCGTGGTTCGTACGAAGAGAGTCTAGCAGGTCCTGCGCCGCCATCAACAGCACGCCCCTCCCGAGTTCGGTCGGCACGCCCAGCCGATCGAGCGCCTCGGCGATGCCGAGCGCCAGGTCGGGCACGAGCGCCGGGACGAGGCTCGTGGACTTGCGCCCGGCGAGCGTCGGCCACGACGACCACGTGAGCGGTACCCCGCGCAACTCGGCATGGAGCGACCACCCCGATGCCGCCAGCGTTCCTGCGGCGAAGTCCTGTGCGCCGCCCAGCAGGGCAAGTTCGGCCAGCGACAGGAGTTCTGCCGACCGCGCCGGCTCATGGCGTCCCGTCCAGGGAAGCACGTTCGCCCGCCAGGCGTCGAGGCCTGCGAGCCGGGCGAGATCAGCCAGGCGTGCCGGATCGCCGGTGGCGTCCGACAGTCGCGACCGACCCGCCCGGATCGCGCCCACGAGGCGTCCACGCGCCGCGGCATTCGGGTCGAACGGATTGGTCAGCACGGCGGCCTCGGCCAGGGCGGCCCGCTCCGCCTCGCGGTACGCCGGCGGCGGCGGCAGCGTCTCGCTCATCGCCCGCCGCAGCGACAACGCCGCCAGAGCCACGTCGAGGCCCAGGACCGAGCCCGACAGATGCCACCCGGTATCGCGCGATCGGACCTCGACCGGCACCTGCCAGGCCAGGTGCTCACGTGCAACCGAACGCGGCAAGCCGACTCCGAAGTCGTGGAACCGGGCCGGGTCGCCACCGAGGAGCACGGGGCTGTCCGGGTAGCCCACGTGTGGCGCGTACGCGAGCGACGTAAGGACCGCGCCGAGGCACGATTCAGCCGCGTTTCTGATCTCGCGGGCCACTCGATTCGATTCGGACGCACTCGGGCGGCGGATCCGCTCGAGTCTTCGCCTGGCCTCTTCGATGGCCGCCACCGCGAGCAACTCGGGCCCGCCGGCGCGCCCATCAGCAGGCACGGGCACGCTTGCGACGATCTCGCGCAGGTCGGACAGGCGCTCGCGCACCGCCGCCAGGGCTGGCACCGACTCGGCCGAGGCGGCCGCGGATGCGGCGCCCAGAAGATCCAACGCGACGTCCAGCGACAAACCGCCCTGTCTGGTTCTGATCGCACGCAGGCGCCGGAGCTCTCCCGCTGCCGGATCGACCGCGTACGCGAGCCCTTCCCACTCGAGCGTGCGACCCGGTCTTCTGTCAGCACGGTACCCGCTCATGGCCGCAAGCAGCAGGCTTTCGCGCGGCAGCGGAGATTGCGCAACGACGCCGGCGTCGACCCGACGCTCGAGTTCGGGCACGAGATCGCGCTCGACCCACGCCGCGATCGGGCTGCTATCCGGTTTCGACGCGTCCACGGTGCAGAGCGACGCGACGAGCGCCTCCGCGGCGCCCGCATCGAGCGTGCGCGAGAACCGCGCGCGCTCCAGCACGGCGAGCGCGCCTTGGAAGAGGCCGAACTCGACTCGCTGCTGGCGCTCGTCCCTGATGGCCTCAATCCGCCGGGCCTGCCGGGCGGCGAGCACGTACGTGGCAGGCGCCCGGATGTCCATGCGCTCCAGCGTCAGCATGAGGGCCTTGTACGGCCCCATGGCGCGCAGCGCGACCAGCACGTCAGGGTAGTCCCGTTCGGTGGCCCCGCCGAACACCCGCTGGCCGAAGAACCACATCTCCGAGCGGGCACGACGGACGCCGGCGTCCGTCGTGCCAACGAGAGACACGAGGTCCGCGGCGTCGAGGGGTACCCTCAGATTGCGGTCCTCGAGCTCGGCGCGCGGGTTGTCGGGCACACCGCTCCGCGTCAACGCCGCGCGCCAGAGTTCCAGGGACGCCGGGCCGCCCGGGAAACCCTCCGGGCTGGTCCGGGTCATCGCGAGGACGTGCGCCAGGTCGTGGGCCACACGATCGAACGGCCGCGTGGCGGGCTCGAAGCCCGCCAGCGCGCGCCTGGACTCCCGGTAGAGCCGCTCGAACCGATCCCGCCGGTCGCCCGGAGTGGATGGGGTCGGCCCCAGCGCGAAGGCCAGCTGCCCGGGGGCAAGGTGGGCCAGCGTGTCGTAGAAGAGCGCGAGATGGCCGCGATCCGCATCGAACAGGCGCAGGATGAACTGGCTCGGATCGTACGGAGAGGCGCCGACCAGCGCGGTCCAGAGCGCTTCCGCGTCACGGCCGCCTGGAACCTGGACGCGCCCGTCGTGGATGCGCACGCTCCTGCCGAAAGCGGCGACCAGCGCGGGGCGGACGGAGGACCCGAGTTCTTTCAGCAGGAGCGGCTGCGACGAGAACCACGACGCCGTCGTCGCGTCCAGGGCGGCAAGGCCGTAGTAGAGCAACGCCGCGTTGCGGTCGACGAGCACCCGGGCGAGCACGGACGGACCTGTGCGCCCACCGAGCATCGCGTCCCAGGCGGCGGAGGAAAGCGGCAAGGGCACCAGATCCGGATCGGAGGCGCCTCGGCCGGGCGACGGCCACTCCAGTGCGCGCACGTACTCGCGGAGCCGGATCCGCCGTTCGTCGGCAGCCCGATCGATGCCCTCCGGCAGCTCGTAGATGGCGCGGACGATCGTCAGGATCAGACGGGCGCGCGGCAGGCCGGGGTCGACGCCGGCCGCGTCAGCCAGAGCCGCCGCGCCCCCGGGGACCTCGACCGCCGCCAGCGGAACGCCCGCGGCCGGCCGGTCGGCGTCCTGGGCGCTTCCGGTCAGACCCAGCACCGCCGCGACGAGCACAGCCGCAATCATGCACCGTCCCTCATGGCGTGGACCGGCCGCGCGCGGCAGCACAGGCAGTGAAGCCTCACCTCACACCGCCGAGGACCAGCGTCCCCCGTCGTCATTCCCGCGAACGCGGGGATCCAGGACTGGACCCCCGCCTCCGCGGGGGTGACGAACAAGGTGCGTCATTCGACAAGATCAAGCCCATGGGAGATGTCCAGCGAGGCTGCGCCTCAGACCACCGAGGCATGTGGGAGCGGCTCCGCCTCGCTAGATCACAGTGTTTCGTTGCCCCGCCTGCGGCGAGGCGTAGACGTCTTGACGGCCGTCGCGAAAATTGACTCATGTGCATCAGACCTGGGCCTTCAAGACGTCTAGACCCCCGGCCCCGACGCGAGGCCGAGCCCGGCGACCTCCAGCTCCAGCTGATCGATCAGTCCGTCGAACTGGTCCACGACGGCCCGGATGGTGTCCGACCGGCCCAGGTCCACACCGGCCCGCCGGAGTTGCTCCATTGGATAGTCGCTCCCCCCCGACTGCAGCAGGCCGAGGTAGCGATCGAGCGCCATCGCCCGCTCGCGCGGCACGCCGTCGCGCAGGTGCCTGACGAGGTGTGCGGCCGAGGCGTAGCAGGTGGCGTACTGGTAGACGTAGTAGGGCGTGGCGTAGAAGTGCGGGACGCGCGCCCACGTGACGCGCGCCAGAGGATCGTGATCGATGGCATCCGCGTAGTAGGCACGCCAGAGCCCGTCGAAGATCCCGTTCAGGACGTCGGCGGTGATCGGCTCCCCCTGCTCGACGAGACGATGGGCCTGCAGCTCGAAATCGGCGAACAGGCACTGCCGATAGAACGTCCCCGCGATGTTGTCGATGGCGTGTTCGAGCAAAACGATCCGCTCGCGGCGATCCGTACTGCGGTCCAGCAGGTGCTGGAGCAGGAGCGCTTCGGACAGCGTCGACGGCACCTCCGCGACGAAGATGGTGTAGTCGGAGTACACGAACGGCTGATGGCGATGGGCCAGCACCGTATGGAGGTTGTGGCCCATCTCGTGCGCCAGGGTGAAGACGGCGTCGAGCGTGTCGTTGTGATTGAGCAGCATGTAGGGGTGCACGCCGTACACCGGCGCCGAGTACGCGCCGCTGCGCTTGCCCTCGTTCTCGTACACGTCGATGCTGCGGTTCTCGAAGCTCGCGCGCACCTGCTGCTGGTACTCGGGCCCCAGGGGGGCGACCGACTCGATGACCCACTCACGGGCTTCCGCGAAGTCGTACCGACGGTCGAACTCGACGAGGGGGATCTCGCCGTCGAAGAGAAAGTACCGGTCCAGCCCGAGCACCCGTCGGCGCAGGCGGTGGTAGCGCTGCAGGCCTGCCACCCCTTCTCGCGCCACCGACACGAGCGTTTCGACCACGGCGGTCGGGATGTTGTCGCCGTGCAGCGCGGCGTCGAGCGTCGTCCGGTAGCCCCGGGCCTGCGCGAGGAACCAGTCGCGCTGGCAGACCGCGTTGTAGAGGGCCGCGTAGCTGTTCCGGACGGCCTCGTAGCCTTCGTGATAGGCCCGGAAGGCCGCTGCGCGATCGGCCTGGACGCGGGACGTCGCCAGAACCGATCGGTACTCGCCGTAGGTGATCCTGACCTCGCGCCCGTCGCTGAGCGTCACCGTCGACGGATGCGCGTCGGCCGTGGAGAGGGCGGAGTACGCGTCGGACGGTGCATCCGCGTACCGGCTGGCGAGTGACAGCAGTCGCTCTCCCTTCTCGTCCAGCACGTGCTCCTGCTGGCGGAAGAGGTTCTCGATGGCGAAGCGGTACAGCGCGAGGGCCTCGTCGGCATCCATCCACGCGCGAACCGTCTCGAGGGGAATCGCGAGCAGTTCCGGGTTGAACCAGGAGGTCGCCTGCTGCCATCGCGAGAACAGGATCTGCACCTGCTGGTAGCGGGCGCTCACGTCGTTGTCCCGCTGATCTTCGTCGTGACAGAGCGACGGGTAGTAATAGACGCGGTAGGCGAGCTGACCCAGCTCGTCGGAGGCACGAAACGCCGCGAGCAGAGAGGCGCCGTCCGCCGACAGGGTTCCCTTGCGCTGTGGAAACGCCTCGATCAGCGCCTCGAGTCGGGCGTAGGCCTCGCGCCAGTCATCCCAGTCGCGGAAGATGGCGGACAGGTCCCAGCGGAATTCCGCAGGAATCTCGGCTCGGTTCGTCGTCGCGGGCTTCAGCGGACGCCTCCTGGTCGGGTGGAAGCAGGCGGCTCAGGCTCGGCCCGGGCGGCGCCGGCTGTCACGCTGCTTCATCACGCGCTGGCAGGCGCGCTGGAAGCGGTCCGTCAGCTCCTGCGCGACGGCCGCCGGGACTGGACCGACCCGGCGCCAGGCCGCCTGCGCCTTCTTGATCTCGTCCATCGCCTGCCGGAACCGCGCATCGTCGTCCACACGGCCGCCGATGGTGTTCGCGGCCAGCGCTTCGCGCCACTGCGCCGCCAGGATGGCCGCGGGCGAAAGCTGTTCCGTCGGCTTGTCGTCGCCCGACAGGGTCTCCACCGTGCGGCACAACTGCTCCAGACGAGCACGGTTCTCCTGGGGATCCAGGTCGGTACCGGCGAACGCGGTGGGGTACGTCTCGAGCAGGCGCCCCATGACGGCGGTGTAGCGCTCTTGAAGCCCTTCACCGAGCGTTCTGGGCAGCGGCGGCCCCTGATCCCACTGGCGCCGGTATGCCGACACCGAGGCGGCGAGATCGGGTGGCGCCGACATCGCCTCGCCCGCATCGGGCGCCGGCAGGAAGCCCTCGAGCTTCTCGCACACGTCGCGCCGCTGCTCCACGACCTTCAGCAGCTCGTAATCGTTCCGGTGGGCGTAGCGGTCGAAGAACCGTTCGCACGCCGAGCGGAAGCGCAGGAGCGTGGCCTCGGCCCTGCTTCGCTTCACCGGTCCGACCGTGCGCCACTCGGCCTGCAGACGCTTGACCTCGGCCAGGGCCTGGTCCCAGTCCGAACTCTCGGCGAGGGCCTCGATCTGCGTGCAGATGGCTTCCTTCCGCTGCAGGTTCGACGACCAGACGGTCTTGCGCTCGACCAGGTCCTGCTTCCGCCGCGTGAAGAAGCGGTCGCAGGCCGCGCGGAAGCGTTCCCAGACCGCCTTCTCGTGGCCCGGCGTCACCGGACCGATCAGCTTCCACTGGGACTGGAAGCCCTTGATCGTCTCTGCCGTGCGGATCCAATCCGTCGATTCAGCCAGCGCCTCGGCCTGCTCGCAGAGGATCTCCTTCTGGCGGAGATTCTCGGCCCGTTCGACCGCCAAGTGCTGGAAGTAGTCGTCGCACTTCGCGCGGATCTCAGCCTCCACCGCCTTGAACCGCTGCCAAAGATCGCGGCCCTTCTCCCGCGGGACCGCCTTGACCTTGTGCCACTCCTCCTGCACCTGCCGCAACTGGCGAGCGACCGTCGCCGGATCCTCGACGCCCCTCAGTTCCTCGAGCCGGCGGATCAGACTTTCCTGGACGCCGGCATTCGCCCATCGTTCCCACTCATCGGCTTCGCGCAGGTCCTGGAGACGCGGGAAGAGCGCCGACTGGATGCCCTTGAGGCGGGCAATGACGGCCTGCTGATCCTGGCGGGTCGGCATCGGCCCCGGAGCGTCCAGCGCCGCGCGCACTTCGCGCATCGCCCGCTCGGCGTCGCGCAGCGAGAGCTGCTCCCCGCGGGCCACCTTCTCGAGATGGTCGCAGATCCGCGTCATGCGATCGAGATTGTCGCGCTGGTGCCGGACGCGCGCCTCCTTGAGTTCCGCCTCGCGCGCCTCGATGCGGCCTTCGACGTCCCGCAGTCTGGCCGCGAGCGAGGCGTCCAGCGTCAGGCGTCCGGCGGTCACGCTCCACTCGCGTCGAAGCGCCATCCACCGCGAGCGGGCATCCGGCAGATCGGTCGCGCCGAGCAGTTGTTCGGCGGCGTCGAGCATCTCGACGAGCCGCGCGAGGTGGACGTCGTGCTCCTCTCCAGTGAACGGCGGCAACGGTACGGACGGCTCAGCGTGAACACCTCCGTGCCCGGCCTCATCGTCGGCCCCGTGCTCGTGCCCGTGGCCGTGATCGGGCTCTGCAAACGTCGATTCGGCCGCCGCCGGTGCCGATACGGATTCGAAAGGCGGCTCCTCGGCGGGCGGCGGCTCCTCGGCAAGCGGCGCCTCCCCGGCAGGCAACGCCTCCTGCGCCGCGACCTCGGCCGGCACGTCGGCGCCCGTCCAGGCTTCCGCAGCCGGCGCGCTCATCGCAGGCGCATCGTTGTCGGTCCCGCCGGGCGCGCCTTCTGACGTCGGAAACGCACCGGCACCGGCGCCCGCCCGTTCGCTGACGCGAGCCACCAACCCGTGGAAGCGCGCGGCTAGGCTCTCGTCGGCCAGCGGGCCGAGCGAGTCCCAGAGATCGGCGGCCTCGGCGAGCAGCGGCGCGGGATTGTCGGGGGTGGACGATGCGGCGAAGGCTTCGAGCCGGTCGCACAGGGCGGTCAACTGCTGGAGGTCGCTGTGAGGAGTGTCCACGGTCTTCTCCGACGCCCCACCGGTGCGGCACGTGACCGGGTCACGCAATCACCGGCTGGCGGTTCGGGCTCGCCGGGGCGGGCGCGCCTCTGCGCCAGCCTCGGCGTCCGGTCCTGCTGGTTCAATCCGCGGACGCCGGCAGACAGTCACCGGTCGCATCCACGGCACACGACGCCATCTACTTCCGACGAGCGATACCCAATTCGGCAAGCTTGGCCGCCACGTCCTGGCCGGCGGTGGCGGTGCTGACCTTCTTCTCGATATGCCGGATCTTCCCATCCACGTCGATGTAGAAGGTCCAGCGGGTCGCGAACTGCCGTTCGGGGGTCACGACGCCGTAGGCGGACGCGACGACTTTGCCCGGGTCGCTCAGCAGGGGATAGTCGAGGCCCAGCGACTCGGCGAACTTTCTGTTGTCATCGGCGCTGTCCACGCTCGCGGCAAACAGTGCCACGTCGAACGCCCGGATCGCATCGCCGCTCTCACGGAGCGACTTGCACTCGGCCGTTCAGCCCCCGGTAAACGCCTTGGGGAACCAGGCCAGCACGACGGCCTGTCTGCCCTTGAAGTCGGCCAGGCTGTGGGTCTTGCCGTCCGAACCCGGCAACGAGAACGCCGGCGCGTCGTCTCCCACCTTCAGCTCGGCCGGCGCCTGCAGGCCGCCGGCCATCGCGAGCACCGACGCCGATGCCGCGGCACACACCAGCGAGATGACCATCATCCGCATTGAACGCTCCTCACATCCTCGCCACGCAGACTGCCCCGGAGCCCGGGGCCGGGAAGCCTCCCGCTAGTCCATCTGTCTCAATTCCTCGTCGATCCGCTCCGCCTCGTCGTCGTTCACGGGCGCCGGCCGCGCCGCCGCAGGCTCGGCCGAACCGGGAGCGCGCAGCCGCTTGATGACCACCACCACCAGCCCCACGCTCGCGACGAGGAAGATCCAGGGCGCCACGTACAGCGCCGCATTGAATCCGCGAGCCGGGGGCTCTGCCAGAATGCGGTCGCCGTACTCCCCGACGTAGCTGTCGAGAATCTGCTGCGGCGTCTTTCCGTCCGCCAGCATCCGACGAACGGTCGCTTTGATCTCATCCGACGCCGGCGACTGGTGGACGGAAACCTGCTGCGACCAGCAGCACGGCGCGATGAGTTTGGCTTCGAGTTCCTTGGCCTGACGCTCGACCGTCGCCGGATCCGGCTGCGCGGCCGCAACGGTCAGGGCGAGCACCAGCGAAGACAACATGCCCATTCTTGGGTCCTCGGGAAGTCCGGGGGCAGATAGACCCGGGAACTATCTAGTTTACCGCAAGTCGCGTTTGTCCCCGGACTCGTCAGACCCGCGCAATCCGGACCCCGGGAGAAACAGCGTCCTGACCTCCCCCTTCACCACCTTCCCCAGCGCGTTGCGCGGCAGCGCCTCAACGGCCGCGAGGCGCCGGGGCAGCTTGTGCCTGGCCAGCCGTGCGCCGGCCCAGGTCCGCAGGTCATCCAGCGTAATGCGCGCGTCAGGCTTCAGCACGAGCGCCGCCGACACCTCTTCGCCCCAGTCCGGGTGCGGAACGCCGACGACGGCGCAGTCGGCAATGGCGGGATGCTCGCGCAGGACCTCCTCGATCTCGAGGGCCGAGACCTTTTCACCGCCGGTCTTGATGATGTCCACGGAGAGGCGCCCGAGAATCCGGTAGTACCCGCCGTCCGTCCTCGCCACGTCGCCCGTCCGAAACCAGCCGTCGCCGGCGAACGCCGCGGCTGTCTCGGCCGGCCGGCGCCAGTATTCCAGGAACACGCCTGCGCTCCGGACGTGAATCTCACCGGGCCGTTCAGCCGGCGATTCGCTGGACGCCTCGTCGACCAGCCGGACCTCGACTCCGGGGAGGGGCTGCCCCACCGTCCCCGGCCGGCGCTCGCCCTCGAGGGGATTGGAGAGCGCCATGCCGATCTCGGTCATGCCGTAACGCTCGAGCAGCGTGTGCCCGGTGATGGCCCGCCAGCGCTCGAGCACCGACACGGGGAGCGCGGCCGACCCGCTCACCATGAGGCGGAGGCGTCGCGCGCCCGCTGACCACCGGTGCCGCGTTTCGGTATCCGCATCGTCCCACGCGGTGATAAGCCGGCGGTAGATGGTGGGTACGGCCATGAACAGCGAAACCTCGCCCGATGCCATCCGCGCCCAGACCCGTGTCGCGTCGAAGCGGGACAGCATCTCGCAGGTTGCCCGCGCGCGCAGGGCGCACAACAGCGCGTTGACGAGGCCATGGACGTGATTGAGGGGCAGGACGTGGAGCATGCGGTCGGCAGGCGTCCACGCCCAGGCCTCACACAGACACCGGGTCTGAAACTCCAGATTGGCGTGCGTCAGCACGACCCCTTTGGGCCGCCCTGTCGTGCCGCTGGTGTAGAGCATCAAGGCGGGCCCCCTCGCCGACACCACGGTCGGGCGGCCCGCGCCTGCGCCGTCCGGATCGACGGTTCGCACAGCGCGCGACGCCGCCACGGGCGAGAACGGCACGGCGTACGGGCGCTGCACGACCGCAATGGCCGCCGCGGCATCGCCGACGACGTAGTCCCATTCGGCCGTCGGCTGCCCCGGCGCCAGCGGGACGGCCACGCCGCCCGCTCGCCAGATGGCCAGGAGACTCGCGACGTACCGGCGTCCGGAACCGGCCAGCAGGATCACGCGATCGCCGTCCAGGCTCGACCGGCGGTCGAGCAACGACTGCGCAATGCCATCCGCGAGGGCGGCGAGTTCGCCGTACGTGCAGGTCCCCTCGTCGTCCGCGATGGCCGGGTGGTCCGGATCCACGGGATTCCCGTCAGACGACCGGCCGACCGACGGCAAGTTCCCGAGGAGCGCCATCCTGCGATTCTACTCGCGCGAGCCCCCGGCCGCGGCGCCGCTCATCGGTGATCCTCGGTCCAGGCGTGTCACCACCGGCCCTGTGATCGCCCGTCCCAGGCGCCTGTGCCCTGCAGCACCGGATCCCGGGGCCCGGATCCCGGCCCCCGACGAGGATCACCGTCCTGTCCACTCCGGCCGCAGGCCGCGGCGCCGCTCATCGGTGATCCTCGAACTCCGGGACGAGACCCGCTCTAGCGCGGGGGTCTTCTGCGGTATAGTGGCGCGGCCGGCGGAGCCAGGCCGGTGGAAGGAGACCGTTTCTCATGCGCACCCGACTCGTACTCGCGTTCGCGGTTGCGGTGGCCCTGTGCTCGGCGCCGCCGGCCGGCGCGCCGCTCATCGCCCAGGGCGGGGCGACCCTTCAGACCCCTGAACAGTTCCTGGGCTTCCCGGTGGGCGCGGATCGCAAGCTGGCCCGGTGGGACACGATCCTCGAGTACCTCCGCCTGGTCGACGCCGCGTCCGACCGCGTCGTGCTGCGCGAACTGGGGAAGTCCACGCAGGGCAATCCGTTCGTGGCCGTCGAGATCAGTTCGGCGGCCAATCTCAGCCGCCTCACCGACCTCAAGGCCCTGCAGCGGCGCCTCTACTTCCAGGATGGCGAACCGACCGCAGCCCAACGCGACGAGCTCTTCCGCAACGGCAAGGCCGTCGTACTCATCACGTGCAACATCCACTCGACGGAAATCGGGTCCAACCAGATGGTGCTCGAGTTCGTGCACCGGCTGGCGACCGAGGACACGCCGCGGATGCGTCACGTCCTCGACAACGTGGTCCTCGTCCTCGTGCCGAGCCTGAACCCTGACGGCCAGATCATGGTCGTCGACTGGTACAACAAGAACGTCGGCACCCCCTTCGAGATTTCCCCGATGCCGTGGCTCTACCATCCGTACGTGGGCCACGACAACAACCGGGACATGTACATGTTCACGCAGGTCGAGAGTCAGTTGACGGCCAAGCTGCTCTGGCACGACTGGTTCCCGGCCGTGTGGCTCGACGAGCACCAGATGGGCGGCAACGGCGCGCGCATCTTCGTGATGCCGGCGACAGACCCGATCAACCCCAACGTCCATCCACTCATCTACCGGTGGAACGGCATCTTCGGCCAGGCCCAGGCGGCCGCGCTCGAGGCGGCCGGCAAGAACGGGATCATCTACAACTCGACCTACACGAACTTCTGGCAGGGCGCGATGGCCTGGAGCGGCTGGTGGCACAACCAGGTAGGCCTGCTCACCGAACTGGCGTCGGTGCGCGTGGCCACGCCAACCGAACAGCAGCGGGCAGAGCCCGGCCGCCCCGTCGAGGACGCCGGCGGCGACGCCCAGGCGGCGATGCGGCGCCAGGCCGACGATCCGAACGCGCTGCTGCCGGCGCCGCGCGACGTGACGCCGCGGACGGAGTACCCGCGCCCGTGGCTCGGCGGCCGCTGGACGCTCCGTGACATCGTCGACTACGAGCTCATCATCAGCATGGCGCTCATGGAAGCGGCTGCCGATCAGCGGGAGACGCTGCTGAGGCACATCTACGAGGTGAACCGCCTCACGGTCGAGCAGGGAACGAAGGGCGATCCCGCGGCGATCCTGGTGCGGGCGGACACCCAGCACGATCCGCAGGCGGCGCACCGGCTGATCGACCGCCTTCAGATCGGCGGCGTGCAGGTCCACCGGGCGGATACCCCCTTCAACGCCGATGGCACGGAGTACCCCGCCGGCACCTTCGTGATTCCGATGGCGCAGCCGTTCGCCAGGTACGCCAAGGACCTGCTGGAACGCCAGACCTATCCGGAGGTGCGGCGGACGCCTACCGCTCCGCCCGAGCCGCCGTACGACGTGACGGCGTGGTCGCTCGGCATGCTCATGGGCGTGGACGTCACGTTCGCGCGTAAGCCGATCGACGGCTCGGTGACGCTCACGAAGCTCGACGGCGCGCCGAAGCCACAGGGAACCGTGAACGGATCCGGCCGGCGGTTCGTTTTCGACTACCGCGGGACGCACGCCGCCATCGCCGTCAACCGGTTGCTCAAGGCGGGCGCCCAGGTAAGCCTGCTGCCGGGCGACGCCGCTGCCGGGCGGCCGGCGCGCGTCGAGGTCGACGGAGCCGCGCGCGGCACGCTGGACACGGTCGCCGCCGGGCTCGGCCTCCGGGTCGAGGCCACCGACGCACGGGCCGGCTCAGGCCGCCGCGCGCTGAAGGCACCGCGACTCGCGCTGTACCAGCCCTGGTCGTCGAACATGGACGAGGGCTGGACGCGCTGGGTGCTCGAGCAGCACGAATTCGCCTACACGACGCTCCATAACGAGGACGTCAAAGCCGGCGCGCTGCACGACCGGTTCGACGTCATCCTCTTTGCCGACCAGCGCCCGGCTGACATCGTCCGCGGGGCGACCGCCAGCACCATCAGGCCCGAGTACCGCGGCGGCATCGGGGAGGAGGGCGTCGCGGCCCTGCGCGAGTTCGTCTCGAAGGGCGGCACCATCGTCACGATGGGCAACGCGTGCGACTTCGCCATCGAGCGCTTTCCCTTGCCATTGCGGAACATGAAGGCCGGGCTCACGCGCGACGAGCACTTCGCCCCGGGCACGATCCTCAACATCGACGTCGATACGACGTCGCCAATCGGCGCCGGCATGCCGGGCACGACCAGGGGGTTCTACGTGAACAGCCCGTTCTTCACGCAGACCGAGGCGTTTCCGTCACAGACCGTCAAGGTCGCCGCGCGCTATCCGAACACGGGGCTCGTGGCGTCGGGGTGGCTGAAGGGCGAAGCACTCATGGCGGGGAGGGCAGCAGTCGTGTCGGTGGACCTGCACCCGGGGCGCATCGTGCTGTTCGGCCTCCGGCCGCAGCACCGCGCGCAGACGCAGGCCACGTTCCCGCTGCTCTTCAACGCGCTGTATTGGGGGGCCGAGGGGACCTGAGACAGGACAGAAGACAGGAGACAGAAGACGGCTTACGCCATTCTGTCTCCTGGATTGCGGGTCGGGTTCGTGTCGGCCTACTTCGCCGGGGCCGCCGGCAGGATGAGCTGGATGTCCAGCGTAATCGTCACCTCGTCGCTGACCACCACACCGCCGACGTCCAGCACCCGGTTCCAGTTGACGCCGTAGTCCTGGCGGTTGATCTTCGTCGTCGCGGTCGTGCCCGTGCGCTGGTTGCCGCGGGCGTCCTTGATGGGCGCCGTCAGGGGATCGGCCGTCAGCGTGACTTCCTTGGTCACGCCGCGCATGGTGAGGTTGCCCACGATCTGGAAGCTGCCGTTGGCGCCCGGCACCACTTTCGTCGACTTGAACGTGATCGTCGGATGGCTCGCCACGTCGAAGAAGTCCGCGGACTTGAGGTGCTCGTCGCGCTTCTCGTTACGCGTGTTGATGGCGGTCACGTCGACCGTGGCCTCGACCGACGCGGCGGCGAGATTCTTGCCGTCGAAGGTCACGGAGCCCTTGACGGCTCCCATGTCTCCCCGCACCGTGGACACCATGTTGTGGCGGACGGCGAACTGGGCGGCGGAATGCGACGTGTCGATGTTCCAGGTCTGCGCCTGGACGAGCGATACACCGGCCAGCACGAGCGCGGACGCGAGCACGAAGGGAGCCTTGCGATTCATCGAAATCCTCCTGAGACGGATCAAGGCCGCCGAACTCCGGCGGCCTACCTGCATAGGACGCCTGACCGGCCCACCGGGATCCCGGTGTCGGACGGGCACGCGGCCGCGATCCCCGGGAACGGAGATCGCTCGACAGGGGGAGGCGCGGCGGATTAGGCTCGTCGGGTGGATCTCCGGTCATTCGGGTGGAACGACGGTCTGGCCGCCGATTTCGCGCCGCACGCCGCCAAGGGGCGCGTGGCCGCCCGCGTGACGCTCGAACACCAGCACATCTACCGCGTTCAAACCGAGGCCGGCGAGCTGCTGGCCAGCGTCGCCGGCGGCATCCGCCACCGCGCGGCCGGTCCGCAGGACTTCCCGGCCGTCGGCGACTGGGTGGCGGTGCGGCCCCCGTCGCAGGGGCATCGCGCGGTCATCCAGGCTGTCCTGCCCCGGCGGAGCCGGTTCTCCCGGAAGGTCGCCGGCGAAGAGGTCCTCGAGCAGGTGGTCGCGGCCAACATCGACACCGTGTTCGTCGTGATGGGGTTGGACGGCGACTACAGCCTCCGTCGTGTCGAGCGATATCTGATTACCGCCTGGGATGGCGGTGCGGTCCCGGCCGTCATCCTGAACAAGGCGGACGTCTGCGCGGACGTCCCGGCGGCCGTGGCGGAGGTGCAGTCGGTCGCCCCCGGTGTCCCGGTGCATGCGATCAGCACGAGGTGCGATCCGGATCTGGCCGTGCTCGACCCGTACCTGCAACCCGGACGGACCGTGGCGCTCCTGGGGTCGTCTGGCGTCGGGAAGTCGACGATCGTCAACCGTCTGGTGGGCGAGGACATTCAGCGCACGCGGGCGGTCCGCGAGCACGATCAGCGAGGGCGCCATACCACCAGCCACCGTCAGCTGATCCGGCTGCCGACCGGCGCCCTGCTCATCGATACGCCAGGCATGCGCGAACTGCAGCTCTGGGACGGTGCCGCGGGCGTGGGCGCGGCATTCGAGGACGTCGAAACGCTCGCGCCCGGATGCCGGTTCAC
The DNA here is from genome assembly GCA_964481395.1 of uncultured Vicinamibacterales bacterium. Classification (GTDB taxonomy): domain Bacteria; phylum Acidobacteriota; class Vicinamibacteria; order Vicinamibacterales; family JAKQTR01; genus JBFMFH01. The sequence goes on along the minus strand of CAYZYG010000007.1, from coordinate 56,853 downwards.
CGACTGCCGGCACGACACGGAGCCGGGCTGCGCGGTGAAAGCCGCCGTGGAACGGGGCGACCTCGACGGCGACCGGCTCGAGAGCTACCGGCAACTCCAACGCGAACGGCGATTCCAGCTCTCACGCGTCGACGAGCGCGCGGCTCAGGAGCGCAAGCGAACCGAGAAAACCATCGGCAAACTCGCGCGCGACTTCAAGCCGCGGGGCTGACGGGGCGGTGCATCCTCCGGAAGACAGAATACAGAAGACAGGAGACAAATAGACCGTGTCGGCCTCATTGGCCGACCGTTCTCACGTGCGACATCTCGGTAGCGTGCACCACGCGCAGCGTCCCTGCCGCCTGTCGCCTG
>CAYZYG010000007.1:0-56402 GCA_964481395.1 uncultured Vicinamibacterales bacterium | reverse complement strand
GTGCGACATCTCGGTAGCGTGCACCACGCGCAGCGTCCCTGCCGCCTGTCGCCTGCCGCCTGCCGCCTGTCGCCTGTCGCCTGCCGCCTGTCGCCTGCCGCCTGTCGCCTGTCGCCTGTTTCGTCTTTTGCCTTCTGTCTTTTTCTGTCTTCTGTCTCCTGTCTCCTGTCTCCTGTCTCCTGCCTACTTGCTGTACTGCCAGGTGCCCTCTTTCAGCATCCGGCGCACTTCGTCGATGGCCGCCTTCAGCTCGCGGTCGAACCCCTTCAGTTCGTCCTCGGGCGTGTTCTCGACCCAGACGTCAGGCTCCACGCCGAAGTTCTCGAGGTTGGTGCCGTAGTTGTTCGGCTTCGTCGGGTCGTAGGTCACCACGAGCGAGCCGGGCGTCCGGATGGACCCGCCGTTCATCAGCGCGTAGCTCCCCGTGGCGATCACGGCCGCGCTGGTCGGGTTGCCGACGATCCGGCCGAGTTCGAGCTGCCGGAACCCGAGCGGCGTCACTTCACTGTCCGACGCCGAGCGCCAGTTGATGAGCATGACCTTCGGCCCGGCGATCGCCTGGCGCGGCCGGCGTCCCCAGGCCCGCGAACCCCACCGGTTGTTCCAGTACTCGTACGGACGCCGTTCCAGGATGTCGATCAGCTCCTGGTCGATGTTGCCGCCGCCGTTGTGCCGGATATCGACGATGATCCCCTTCTTGTCCCAGAGCTGGTTGATCTCGTTCCGGAACCGCTCGAGCGACGGCTGGTTCATCGACCGGATGTGCACGTAAGCGATTTCGCCGTTTGTCTCCTTCTCCACGAAGTCGCGGCACGTCGCCACCCACTCCTCGTATTTGAGATTGCCCAGCGACGTCACCGTGCGGACGCGGACGTCGCGCGCGGCCCTGCCGTCGGCGGTCGGCGCCACGCGGACGGTGACGTAGTCGTTCAACGCGTGGTTCAGGATCTGCCAGTAGTTGTCGCCGGCCTTCAGCGCGCGGCCATCGAGGGCGACGACGTAGTCGCCGACCTTCAGGCCGAGCCATTCCTTGTCCGCCGGCCCGTCGCGGTAGATGTGCGAGATCCGGTACGTTCCGTCAGCCGGTTCGAGTTCGAACCCGAGGAAGCGGGACGCGTAGGCGTCGGGCATGGTCCGGCTCTGCGGTCCGCTGACACCCGTGTGCGAGGCGTTCAGCTCACCGATCATCTCGTTGGCCAGATCGTAGAGGTCCTGGTTCTCTCCGACGTAGGCCAGCAGCGGCTCGTAGCGCTTCTTCACGGCCGTCCAGTCGACGCCGTGCATCTTCTCGTCGTAGAAGCGGTACTTCATCACCCGCCACGCCTCGTCGAACATCTGCGCCCACTGCGCGCGGTGATCGACGCGGACGGTGACCCGGAAGTCCACGCGCGTCTTCTTCCGCTCGCCGGTGAGCTCCATGTGGTAGACCTCACCGTCCTGCGTGTAGAAGACCTTCTTGCGGTCCTTCGTCGGGCGCATCCCTGCGAAGGCGCCGTCGGACACCCGTTTGCGATCCTGGCCGTCGATCCCCACCGAGAAGAGCGCCCGGCCCCGGTCGTCCGAGCTGGTGAAGTAGACGAGCTTGCCGTCCGCCGACAGGAAGAAGCTGCCCACGGCCTGCGGGCCCGAGGTGATCGGCACCGCGCGCCGCCCGATGCCGTCGGCCTCGAGGCTCAGCGCCGGCGGCGGCGTGTCCTTGGCTTCCTTCTTCTCGGCCGGCGCCTTCTTCAATCGGGCCTTGACGAGCGGATCGTCGGGGTCCTCCGTGCGGCGGGCCAGCGAGACCACGAAGAGGTGGTTCACCCCGCCTTCGCGGTCCGACACGAACACGAGGCGCTTGCCGTCGGGGGTCAGCAGGCCCCGCGTATCGCTGAACGGGTTGTCGGTCAGGTTGGTCGCCCGGCGGGTCGCCAGTTCGTAGGCGAAGATCTCGGCGTTGAGGCTGTCGTCACGCTGGCCGTAGACGATCCAGGCCCCGTCCGGCGACACGTCGTAGAGCTGGTAGCCGCCTGCCTGGTGGTACCCCAGCTCGGTGACCGTCCCGCTGTCCGCCTCCGCCAGGAACAGCCGGTTGGCCGCCGTCAGGACGACGCGCCGGGAATCCGGAAGCCACATCGCCTCGTCCTTGAACGACGCGTGCGTGGTCAGTTTGCGGCGCGCACCGCTCTGGGAGTCGAAGAGCCAGAACTCCTGCTCCTTCGACTCGTCGGACATGTAGACCAGGTAGCGGCCGTCTGGCGAGAAGACCGGACGCCGGTCGCGCCAGCCCGAGTCGGTCACCTGCCGCTTCTCGCCCAGGCCCGGGTCAGACGGCACCACGAAGATCTCGCCGTGGAACTCGATGGCGACCGACTCGCCGTCGGGCGCCGGGTCGAAGGCGTCGGCCTTGTTGACCGACGGCAGGTATTCGACCAGGTTTTCCTTCGGATCGAAGTCGAGGTCGACGGACACCTTGCGGGGCGTGCCGTTCGGCACGTCGAGCGTCCACAGCTCGAACTCGTTCTCGTACGCGATGGTCTTGCCGTCGGGGCTGATCGAGGCGAACTGAATGCCGTCGTGCTGGTGGCGCGTGACCTGTGTGGCCGCGCCGCCGCCGGCGGGAATGCGCCAGATGTTGAAGTGGCCGTCGCGCTCCGACACGAAGTACACGTGGCCGTCGGCGCCCCACATCGGCCAGACGTCCTGCACGTGCGACTTGACCGACTTCCGGTCGAGGTCGGTCAGGCGCGTGATGGCGTTGGTCTTCAGGTCCTGCACCCAGATGTCGTCACTGCGGTTGCCGCGGTAGCCCTTCCGCCAGTAGGTGAAGCCCATCCGGTTGAAGGCGACCAGGCTGCCGTCCTGCCTGACCATACCCTGGACGGCCCGGTCCATCGGCATCGGCTCCGGAAGGCCGCCGTTCCGCGAAACGGTGTACAGCGGGCTGCCCCAGGCGCTGGCGCCGCGCGAGGTCGCGAAGATGATGCGCTCGCCATCGGGCGTCCAGTAGAGGACGGTGTCGTTGCCGGTGTAGAAAGTCAGCTGCCGGGGCTCGCCCCCCGTCACCGGCACGACGAACACATCGTCGTTCCCCATGCGGTTGCTCGTGAACGCAATCCACTTGCCGTCGGGCGAGAAGCGGGGAAAGACGTCGCGCCCGATGTGGGCCGTGAGTCGGGACGCCCCCGATCCGTCGAGATTCGCCACCCAGATGTCGCCGTGATACGTGAAGGCGATCTTGCCGTGCGACACGTGCGGATAGCGCGCGAACAGGATCGGCTTCGCGTCCGCCACCGCCGCCGCCGCGAACAGCACCAGAATTCCCGCGATGATCGTCCGTCTCACCTGCATGAGTGCCTCCCACCTCGAATGTTCGACGACAGCCGAGAACAAGGAAGGTGCCGCGCGTGCAGCGCGACTCGACTTCTCGGTTCCCGGTCCCCGATCCCCGGTCCCTGTCTTCACCGCCCGAGCATCCGATCCCGCCGCGCCTTGAACTCGCTTCCGGGCTTCCAGCCAGGGAACTTGTCCGCGTTGGCGACGTGGTAGCCGATCGAGTAGTAGATCTGCACGTCCTGCAACGCGCCGGCCAGGTTCCAGTCGGGGCGGTACTCGTCGCTCGGCTGGTGGTAGTGCTGGGCCGTGTAGGCGTCGCGCACCTGCTTGCCGTAGTCGGCCGGCTTGCCGATGAAGTCGTTGCCGCCACCGGCATTGATGGCCGGCACGCCCTGCTTCGCGAACGGGAAGTGGTCCGAGCGGAAGTAGCCGCCCTTGCTCGGCTCCGGATCGGGCTTCACGACACGGTTCTGCGCCGTCGCCGCCGAGGTGGCGTAGTCGTCCAGGTCCGACTGCCCGAGACCGACCACCGTCAGGTCGCTCGTGGCGCCGTAGATGTTGAGCCCGTCCATGTTGATCGCCGCCAGCGTCTTCTCGAGCGGGTAGAGCGGCGTGCGGGCGTAGTACTCGGACCCGAGGAGCCCCTGTTCTTCCGCCGTCACCGCCAGGAACAGCAGGGATCGCTTCGGCGGCTCGGGGAGCTTCACGAACGCCCGGGCCAGTTCGATCATCGCCCCGACCCCGGTCGCGTTGTCGAGCGCCCCGTTGTAGATGCGGTCGCCGTTGACTGGATCGCCGATGCCGAAGTGGTCCCAGTGCGCCGTGTAGATGACGTACTCGTCGTTGAGCGCCGGGTCGCTGCCGTCGAGCCTGCCCACGACGTTGCGCGAGTCGATGGTGCGGATCGTGTTCCTGATGGTCATCGACGCGGTGACACCCATCGGAACCGGCTTGAAGTCCCGAGTCGCCGCCGTCGTCTTCTCCTTCTCGAAGTCGAGGCCCGCCATCTTGAAGAGTTCAACGGCCTGGTCGCGCGTGATCCAGCCCTCGACGGCCGCGCGGCTCATGTTGTTGTCGGGCGCCGCGAGGTTGAATCGCTCGCCTCCCATCCCCTGCACGACGGAAAACGGATAGGCCGCCGGCTCGGTCTCGTGCACGATGAGCACGGCCGCCGCTTTCTTCTCGGCCCCCATCTCGTACTTGTAGGTCCAGCGGCCGTAGTACGTCATCGCGTTCCCGCCGAAGGTCTTCGGATCGAGCTGGCCCGGGCTGGCCGGGTCCGGCACGGGCGGGTCGTTCACCAGCATGACGAGCGTTTTACCGCTGACGTCCGTGCCCTTGTAATCGTCCCAGGTGTACTCGGGCGCTTCGATACCGTACCCGACGAAGACGACGTCGGAGCCCGCCAGCGAGACCTGATCCTGCACGCGCTTCGTCCAGGCCACCACGTCTTCCTTGAACTTCAGCGTGCGACTGTCCGCACCCTTGGCGAACGTGAGTGTGGCCGACGGGTCGGGAGTGATGCCCACGAGCGGCACCTTCTGAAAGTACGTCCCGTCCGGATTGCCCGGCTTCAGGCCGACAGCCTTGAACTGGTCGGCGATGTAGGTGACCGTCAGCTCCTCACCCTTGGTCCCGGGCGCGCGGCCTTCGAAGTCGTCCGACGCGAGAATCTTCACGTGATCGACGATCGCCGCCTCGCTGAACTCCGGCACTGGGGGCTCTCCTGCCGGCCCCGAGCATGCAACCGCCGCCATGATCAGGATGATGACGAAGCTCCAACCGTACCGTGCGCGCATGCCTCACTCCCCTGTGTTTATGTACCGTTCGTCAGCCGTGGTCCTGGCAGAATCCGCTCGTATCACCGTTTCGGCGCGTTCGGCCCGCCTTCGCCCTGTCGGGCTCCGGCGCGGCAGGCTGAACGTGCCCTACCATGTGGGGTACGGCAGGGCTGGCTCGCCGAGCCGGCCGGACACCGGCTCCCGGATCCCGGGTCCCGGCTCCCGACCATCGTCAGACCTCCTCGAACACCCCCGTCGTCCGGTTCTTCCGCACCCGATCCCATCCGAAGCATCGCCCGTTCATGGCCACGTAGACGCCCGTCGGCAGGACCTGCGCGAAGGAAATGGCACTGCCCAGGTTGAACAGGCCGTCCGAGCTGCCGAAGGCGTACGGCACCATCGCGCCCGTCAGCACCACGGTCTTCCCGCTCACCCGGGCCGCGACGGTTCGGGCCGTGTCGACCATCGTATCCGTGCCGTGCGTCACGATGATCCGACTTTCCGGAGCCTGCAGGCAGTGCTGCACAACGAGATCCCGGTCCGCGTCGGTCATCTCGAGGCTGTCGACCATCATGACCGTGCGAATCGAGACGTCGACCTTGCACCGCCCGAGGCGGAGCATCTCCGCGAGGTGCGTGTCCCCGAACGCCAGTCGCCCGTTAATCTCGTCGTAGTACTTGTCGAACGTCCCGCCCGTCACCAGAATCCGGATCATCGTCCGGGCATTGTAGCCCGTCCCCGAATCCCGGACCCCGGATCCCGGATCCCGAGGCCCGGGCGCCCGGGCCCCGGGTGCCCCATTGTCATTATGTATCTATTAATATAGATTCATAGATGTGATTGAGGCCGCCCCGCTCTACCGTCTGCTTGGCGAGGAAGCCCGCTTGCGGCTCCTGCGCCTCCTGGCACGGGAGCGCCTCAACGTGACCGAATTGACGCAGGTCCTGGGTATCGCGCAGTCCGGGGTCTCGCGGCACCTCGGGCTGCTCAAGGATGCCGGCCTCGTGGGGGAAGAGCCGGCAGGCGGATTCACGTACTACCGCCTCGCTGACGCCCCCCCCGCGCCGCTCGCCGCGCTGTGGGCCGAGATCGCCGGCGGACTGGCCGGTCCGGCCGCGACGCCGTCTGAGCGGGCCGACGATGCCCGGCTCGAGGAAGTGCGGCGGACGCGTCGCGAAAACTTCGATGCGCACGGAATCGAAGCCGGCCAGCTCGTCCCCGGCCGCAGCTGGGCCGCGTGGGCCCGGGCGCTGGGCCACCTGCTGCCGCCCCTCGATGTCGTCGATGTCGGCTGCGGCGAGGGGTACCTGACGATCGAAACGGCCGCGTGGGCCAGGCACGTGGTCGCCGTGGATCGGTCGGCGGCCGTGCTCCGAAAGGCGCGCGAGCTGGCCGCCAGACGGGGCGTGACGAATATCACCTGGAAGCGAGGCGAGTTCGCGCGTCTGCCGCTGGCCGACGCGTCGGCGGACGTCGCGCTGCTGTCGCAGGCGCTGCACCACGCCGTTCAGCCGGCCGCCGCGGTTGATGACGCCGCGCGCGTGCTCAAACCGGGCGGCCGGCTGCTCGTGCTCGACCTCCGGCCGCACGATCAGACCTGGGTGAGAGAGCGTCTGGGCGACCGCTGGCTCGGCTTCGCCGACGAAGAACTGCGGCGCCTCCTGACGGACGCGGGCCTCTTGGAGGTCCGGACGCAACTGGGCGCCCGCCGAGCCGGAGGACCGTTCACGGTCGTCATCGCGAGCGGACGGAAGCCCGCGACTGGTGGATGACGCGAGCCGGGAGTCGGCCGTTCGACTCGCCTGCGCTCGCTCAGGCCGCCCTGAGCCGCATCGAAGGGCGGGATTCGGGATTGGGGATTCGTAAGATGAGTACAGCCGATACGGCCACGACGCTGCAGCAACTGCTTCGGGAACGCATCCTCGTGCTCGACGGCGCGATGGGCACGATGGTGCAGCGCCACGGGCTCACAGAAGCCGACTTCCGCGGGGCGCGGTTCGCCGGCCATGCGCGCGAGCTCAAGGGTGACAACGATCTGCTCGTGCTCACGCGGCCGGACGTCATCGCCGGGATTCACCACGCGTACCTCGAGGCCGGCGCAGACATCATCGAGACCAGCACCTTCAACGGGACCGCGATTGCGCAGGCCGACTACGGCCTCGAGTCCATCGTGTACGAGCTGAACGTCGAGGCCGCGCGCCTGGCGCGTCGAGCCACCGACGAGTGGACAACCCGCACGCCGGATCGCCCGCGCTTCGTGGCCGGCGCCTTCGGCCCCACGAACCGGACCCTGTCGCTGTCGCCTGACGTCAACAACCCGGCTTATCGCGCGGTGAGCTTCGCCGAGGTCCGTGGCGCCTATGCCGAGCAGGCCCGCGGTCTTCTCGATGGTGGGTGCCACCTGCTCCTGGTCGAGACCATCTTCGACACGCTCAACGCCAAGGCCGCGCTGGTCGCCATCGAGGAGGTCTTCGAGGCGCGCGGATCCCGCGTCCCGGTGATGATCTCCGTGACCGTGACCGACCGGAGCGGGCGGACGCTGTCGGGCCAGACGATCGAGGCGTTCTGGATCTCGGTGGCCCACGCCCGGCCCTTCAGCGTCGGGATCAACTGCGCGCTCGGCGCCCGCGAGATGCGTCCGCACCTCGTCGATCTTGAACAGATCGCTCCGTGCTTCGTCTCGTGCTATCCCAACGCGGGCCTCCCGAACGCGTTCGGCCAGTACGACGAGCAGCCGGCCGACACGGCGGCGCTCATCGCCGAGTTCGCCCGCGCGGGCCTCGTCGACATCGTCGGCGGCTGCTGCGGCACGACGCCCGACCATATCCGCGCCATCGCCGAAGCCGTCCGCGCCATTCCTCCGCGCTCTTCCCGGATCCCGGATCCCGGATCCCGGATCCCGAGCTACTCGCAGTATTCCGGCCTCGAGCCCCTGACCATCCGCCCCGAGAGCAACTTCATCATGATCGGCGAGCGGACGAACGTCTCCGGCTCGGCGCGGTTCCGCCGCCTCATCAAGGAGCGCAAGCTTGCGGAGGCAGCCGACGTGGCCCTGGATCAGGTCCGCGGCGGCGCCAACGTCCTCGACGTCAACATGGACGAGGCGCTGCTCGATTCCGAGGCCGCGATGACGGAGTTCCTCCACTACATCGCGACGGAGCCCGAGATCGCCCGCCTGCCCGTCATGATCGACAGCTCGAAGTGGTCCGTGATCGAGGCCGGGCTGCAGGCCATTCAAGGCAAGTCCATCGTCAACTCGATCAGCCTGAAGGAAGGAGAGGCGGACTTCCTGCACAAGGCGCGGCTCATTCGCCGGTACGGCGCAGGCGCCGTCGTGATGGCCTTCGACGAGACCGGCCAGGCGGACACCGTGGACCGCAAGGTGCAGATCCTGCAGCGGGCGTACGGGCTGGTGACCCGCGAGGCCGGGTTCGACCCGCTGGACATCGTGCTCGATCCGAACGTCCTCGCCATCGGTACCGGCCTGGACGAGCACGCCGACTACGGCGTGAACTTCATCGAAGCCACGCGGATCCTCAAGGCCACCTGTCCTGGAGCCAAGGTCAGCGGCGGGATCTCGAATCTCTCCTTCGCCTTCCGCGGCAACGACGTCGTCCGCGAGGCCATGCACGCGGCGTTCCTGTATCACGCCATCCGCGCCGGCCTCGACATGGGCATCGTGAACGCCGGGCAGCTCGCCGTGTACGAGGACATCCCGGCGGAGCTGCGCGAACACGTCGAAGACCTGATCTTCAACCGGAGGCCGGACGCGACCGAGCGCCTGGTCCGGTTCGCAGAGACGGTGAAGGGCGAAGCCCAGAAGCGCGGTGCCGATCTCGCCTGGCGCGAGGGCACGGTCGAATCACGCCTCGCACACGCGCTCGTGCACGGCGTCGTCGATTTCATCGAGGCGGACACGGAGGAGGCTCGGGCCAAGCTGGGCAGGCCCCTGGACGTCATCGAAGGGCCGCTGATGGAGGGCATGAAGATCGTCGGCGACCTGTTCGGCGCCGGGAAGATGTTCCTGCCCCAGGTCGTCAAGAGCGCGCGCGCCATGAAGCGCGCGGTCGCCTACCTCGAACCCTTCATGGAGGAGGAGAAGCGGACGTCCGGCGACGCCGCACGCGATCGCGGTACCATCGTCCTCGCCACCGTCAAGGGCGACGTGCACGACATCGGCAAGAACATTGTCGGCGTCGTGCTCGGCTGCAACAACTACCGGATCGTGGATCTCGGCGTGATGGTCCCGGCCGAGCGGATCATCCGCACCGCCATCGACGAGCGGGCCGATCTCGTCGGCTTGAGCGGCCTCATCACGCCGTCGCTCGACGAGATGGTGCATGTGGCCGCAGAGATGGACCGGCGGAACCTGCGCGTGCCCCTGCTCATCGGCGGCGCTACCACCAGCCGGCAGCACACCGCGGTGAAGATCGCGCCCGCGTACCGCCAGCCGACCGTCTACGTGCCCGACGCGTCGCGGGTGGTGGACGTGGTGTCGAGTCTGCTGAGCGAGCAGCAGCGGGAGGCGTTCGACCAGGCGAACCGCCGGGATCAGGAAGACCTGCGCGCGAAGTTCGGCGCCCGCCAGGAGCGTCCCCTGCGCCCGCACGCCGAGGCCCAGGCGCGCCGGCTCGCCATCGACTGGGCGCAGGAACCGCTTCCCGTCCCGGCCTTTACCGGCCGCCGTGTCGTGGACGAGGTCGGCGTTCGGGATCTGATTCCCTACATCGACTGGACGTTCTTCTTCACGGCGTGGGGCCTCAAGGGACGCTACCCGGGTATCCTCCAGCACCCGGAGTACGGCGCCGCGGCCCGCGACCTCCACACGCACGGGCGCACGATGCTCGACGTCATCGCCGCCGACGCGTCCCTCACGGCTCGTGGCGTCTACGGCTTCTGGCCCGCGGCGAGCGACGGAGACGACATCCTGCTCTTCGCCGACGACACGCGGCGCGGCGTCCTCGCGCGGTTCCCCATGCTGCGCCAGCAGGAAGCGCTCGACGAGACCCGGCCGCACCTGTCGCTGGCCGACTTCGTCGCGCCCGCGAACAGCGGCCGCCACGACTACGTCGGCGCGTTCGCGGTAACGGCCGGCCTCGGCACCGACAAGCTCGTAGCGGGCTTCTCGGCGGCGCACGACGACTACCACGTCATCATGGTGAAGGCCCTGGCGGATCGCCTGGCCGAGGCGTTTGCCGAGTACCTGCACGCCCGCGTGCGTCGGGAGTGGGGCTACGAGGGCGAAGGCGCCTGGTCGCCCGACGAACTGATCGACGAGCGCTTCCGCGGCATCCGGCCGGCCTACGGCTATCCCGCGTGCCCGGATCACAGCGAGAAGCGGCGGCTGTTCGATCTGCTTGGCGCGACACGCGTCGGCCTCGCTCTGACCGAGTCGTGCGCCATGACCCCGCCGGCCAGCGTGAGCGGCCTGTACTTCGCGAGCCCGCACGCCCGCTACTTCACGGTCGGCCGCGTCGGCCGCGACCAGGTCGAGTCCTACGCGGCGCGCAAAGGCATCACCGTCGAAGAAGCGGAGCGCTGGCTCGGGCCGAATCTCGGGTACTGAGGGGACATCTCGACCGGGATCCGGGATCCGGGACCCGGGGCCAGGAGCGGTAAGCACAGACGCGCGGCCGCGGGGTTCGACAGGCTCACCACGCGCTGAGCCAGTCGTCCCTCCGCTCAGCTCGGGACGACCCTGATCCTGCCGAAGGCTCGAAGGGCGCGGCTTCGTCGGGGCAAGCGCGAGTCGGGATTCGAACGGCGGCAGGCAGCCGAGATCGGGACCACACTATGATTGTCGGGGTGAAACGGACAGCGATCGCACTCCTCGCCTGTGCCCTCACCGCGGTCTCGTGCGCGGCGCAGCCCGCCAGCACCTTCACCGCCCGGGTCGTCGCGGTCCTCGACGGCGACTCGATGCGCATCCTGCGCGACGGGCGTGAGGTCGAGGTGCGGCTGCACGGTGTCGATGCTCCAGAGGGCGGACAGGCGTTCGGTGAGGCCTCGCGGGAGTTTCTCTCCACCCTCGTCAGGGGCAGACTGGTGTCGGTCGATGTCCGCGACGTCGATCAGTACGGCCGCCTCGTCGCTCGCGTCAGCGTCGGCGGCGTGGATGTCGGCCTCGATGTCATCCGGACTGGCCACGGCTGGCACTACACGCGCTACTCCGGTGACGCGGCCTATGCGCAGGCCGAGCGCCAGTCAAGACAGAGCCGGCGCGGCCTCTGGGCAGACGCCGCGCCCATCGCACCCTGGGATTTCAGAGACGAGCACGGCCGGCGCCCAGGTGGAAGCGCCGCACGGGGAGGACCGGCCGGCGAGCCCCAGCGAGCGGTCACCGGCCCTTTCCATGGCAACGTGAAGAGCAGGGTGTTCCACGCGCCGGGCTGCGAGCACTACCGCTGCGAAGCCTGCACGGCCGGGTTCGCGACGGCAGAAGCCGCGATCGCGGCAGGCTACCGCCCGCACCAGGAGTGTGTGAAGCGGTGAACAGGAGCCTCCGGACCGGACGTGAAGGGCCCGAGCCGGAGGGAACGTCGATCACGGCGTGCAATCCTGACCTGGCCCGTCATGCCGGCCCGGCCCGGAAACGCGAGGTGGTCAGCGGGTAGTGCCCCGGGGGCGGCCGTCGCGGCCGCCCCCGGAAGCACCCGCTGGCTAGAAGCGGTACGTCAGCTTGAGATAGCCGACGCCAGCCTTGTAGTCCCCGTCGTCGGCCTTCAGGAAGAACAGGACCGACTGCGGGAAGTTCGACGTCCCGCTCGTCATCGCGTCCGCGTACGTGTACTTCTCGTACCAGTAGCCGCCGCTGAACGTCCACGCCTCGGCCACGTTGTAGTCCAGCTGCGCCTTCACGATCGTCAGCCGGGTGTCGTCGTAGTCGACGATGTCCTGGGCGCCGCCCGTGCCGGGAGGCACCAGGCCCGTGCGGCCGGGCGTGTAGAACGACCCCGCCTCACGGGCGGTGATGTCCATCAGGCCGTCCACCTTCTGATGGTTCGCGAACAGCGAGCACGTCCATTTCTCCGGCACGAGCTGGAACACCACGCTCGCCCCGAAGGTGTTGCCCTTGTCGCTGCCCTCGTAGCGGAGCGAGTTGTTCAGCGCCGCCCCGGTGGTCGTGTGCCACTGGTTCGTCGAGGCGTTCTTCTCGTAGGTGTAGTAGGCCCCGAACTGCGCTCGCGCGTTGGGCGCGTAGTCGACCTCCACCGTGTACGCGTCGTACGACGCTTCCAGCAGGCCGCTCGGCGTGCCCGGAATGGGAGCCGCGCCGGCCACCGGAACCCCGCCCGACACCTGCACCCGGTCCGGCCGGTCCGGATAGGTGACGTCCCGGAGCACGTACGCGAACGTCACGCCGAACCCGGCACCAGGCGTGAGTTCGACGTTGATCCCCGTGCGAGTCGTCTCCCGCTCCGCCTCGTCGGACTGGAACCCGTAGACCGTCTCACCCTCAGCGCTCCGGTTGGCCCGGTCCACGTACCCCCGGAACCCCAGCCAGTCCGCGGCGTGATACACCGCCGCGAATCCGTAGCTGTTCTCCTGGCCCGTGGTCGCCTCCCGGTACGTCCGGTCGAGGCTCGACGCCCGGAACGACCCCTCCACCGTCAGGTCCTTGATGTCGTAGCTGACCTGCCCGGAAAAGGTCGCCGTCTTGTTGTCGTACAGATTCGCCGTGATGTACCCGTTCGGCGCGTCGGCGGACGGCGAGGCGACATCCCAGGATCGGTCCGGCGAGCCCGAGGTGCTGCCGGCCCAGACGATGGGCGTCGTCTTGTTCGCGAGATCGTAGCTGCGGTAGCGCAGGCGGATCCCGAGTCCCTCCACCGGCCGCGACACGAAGCCGAGGTTCACCAGCGTCGTGTTGATCTTCCCGCCGAGCGACGTGGCCTGCAGCGAAGACAGGCTGTTCGCCGCCGCGCCGGCCGGCGTCAGGATCGCCGAGTTGATCGTGTACGGCAGGAACGGAGCGTCCTGCGTCCACGTCGAAAACGCCACGTCACCCGTGATGCGGGTCTGGCGGGCGAACTTGAGCAGCACGCCGAACGCGCCCCGGCTGGCCTCGTTGTCGGGCGACGTGGAGAAGCGAGCCTGGGCGGGACCGCCCGGGACCGACGTCGACGTGTAGGCCCGGTCCGTCGCCCGGAACGGGTTGTCGACGACGAGGGCGTCCACGCGGTCGTTGTAGATGTTGCGGTTGAACGTGCCGTGGATGTTGCCGGCCTTGAAGTTGTAGGCGAGCCTGAAGCCGAAGTCCTGCGTGACTTCGTTGAGCGGCTCGGCGACGTCGATGGCGCTCGTGACGACGCCGAGGATGTCCCCACTGCTCGCGCCCCGGGTTCCCGACTTCAGTTCGCGCATGTAGGTGAACGTGAAGTCGAACGGCAGGTTCCTGCTGAAGTCGACGACGACCTCTCCGCGCTGGCGCAGCGCATCCAGATCGATGCTGCCGGCCGACGCCAGCGTGGGCGCCAGCAGGTTCGAGTAGAAGAGGTAGTTGCGGCCGGAGGTCGGGGTCGCGTCGACGGCGTCACCCAACGTCTGCCGCAGCGTGCCGCTCATGCTCCAGACGCCGGGCGCCGTCTCGGTCAGGAACGTGCGTCCGTTGTTCCCCATGCCGTGCGGGATCTCGTTGTAGTCGAACGCGATGCCCACCCAGCCGAAGTTCGTCCAGCCCGTCCACCGCTGGTCCTGCTGAGCGATGTTCCGGCCGACCAGCGCGAAGTCCGTCCCGCCCTGGTAGCCCTGCAGGGCGAAGTAGGGCATCGACACGCCCTTCGGCACGACCCGGTATTCCTCGAACTTCGAGGAGCTGACGTCGTCACGGCCCAGCAACATCACCTGGGCGGTGCCGGTGAACCAGTTTTCAGGCGTGACCGGCTGGCCCGACTGCGCGAGGGCCGATGAGCCTGTGGCCAGGATGCCGCACGCGGCGAGCACCGTCATCCATGCTGTTCGTCTCATGGCCTACCTCACGAAGTACGCGCCAGAGGGATGGTTGGAGCCGTGAACCTTGACGTGGCAGGTACGGCAGCTTCGCTCGACGAACCGGGAGTTCACGGTCGGGAATCCGCTCGGGCTCCCGGCCGGAGCGACGGGTACCCCCTTCGGGGTGGACAGATTGTCACCCGATCCGAAGTGGCCCGACCCCGTGAAGTGGCAGTTCCAGCAGAGATTCGGCATCTTCTGCGTGAGCAGCCGGGGGTGGTTGGAGCCATGGGGCTCGTGGCACGAGATGCAGTCCTCGCGGACGGGCGCGTGCTCGAAGGCGAAGGGGCCGCGCTTCTCGGCGTGACAGGTGTAACAGAGGTCGTTGACCGAGTCGCCCTTGATCATCTTGGGCGCGGCACCGTCGTGGGGATTGTGGCAACTGGCGCAGCTCATCCGACCCTCGCGGACCGGATGATGCGACGTGCGCATGCCCTTGGCGCGTTCCGACGTGTGGCAGGTGTAGCAGGTGTCGCTGTCGACCTTCGTCTTCAGCTGGCCGGTCAGCGACTTCGACGCGTGTACGCTGTGGCATGCCGTGCAGGCGACGTTCCGCCGCGCGTGCATGCTGCTCAGGTAGCTGGCCTGACCGTCCTCCTCGTGACACGAGAGGCACGTGGCGTTGATGTCCCCCGCTTTCAGGTGCTTGACCGACGGGACGGGCCCGCTGGTGTCACCCGCCATCTGGGCCTTGGCGTGTTCCCCGACGTTCTGGTGGCAGCTCGCGCAGCTCTGATCGAGGCTGGCGTGCTTGGTGTGCTGGAACTTCGGCCCCAGGGCCGCTTCGTGGCAGCTCTGGCAATCCGAAGCGCTCCAGGCGGCCGACGGCTGGGCGGACTGGGCGAAGGCCTGCTGACCTCCGAACAGGATTCCGACCGCCGCCAGCGCCAGGAGCAGGCGCGCGTGACGCATGAGGACCCTCCTGTGGCAACTCCGCACGGCAAATGTCGTGGCGGAGCCGACACGACGATGAAGATGAGGTGAGCAACGTGTCCTGCGCGGAGGCATGGGGGCCGTCCGGCGGGTGCCTGGGGGCGGGCCTGTTTCGGGAACCTCACCCGGTACCCGAATCAGCGCCCCATTCTTGAACAATTGTTCACATAGGGTCAATAGGGTATTTGGTGATACCCAGAGGCGGTATTTCTAGGCGACAGGCGACGGGCGACCGGCGACAGGGGGGGAGACTCGGGATTCGGTCCGCACACCCCTGTCGCCTAACGCCTGTCGCCTGTCGCCCTGGTCCTTTCTACTTCCCTTGGTACAGCACCTTCCCCCCGACAATCGTGTACAGGATCTGCGTCGACGGAATCTCCTCTTCCGGCACCGTCAGAATGTCCTTCGAGAGCACCGCGATATCCGCGAGCTTGCCGACCTTGAACGAGCCCTTGAGGTCCTCTTCGAATCCAGCGAACGCGCCATTGATCGTGTAGGACTTCAGCGCCTCCATCCGGGACATCCGCTGGTCCGGATAGAACACCGTCCCGTCCTTCAGGCGCCGGCTGACGGACGCGTAGTAGCTGGCGATCGGGCTGATGTCCTCGACCGGCACATCGGTGCCGTTCGAGATCACCGCGCCCGTCTTCATCAGCTTCTGCCAGACGTAGGCGCCTTCTTCAGCGCGCTTCTCACCCAGGCGCGCCATCACGTACGGGGCGTCCGAGGTGCAGTGAATCCCCTGCATCGCGGCGATCACGCCGAGCTTCCCGAAGCGGGCGATGTCGTCCGGGTGCAGGTGCTGCGTGTGCTCGTCTCTCCACCGATGGTCGGTGAACTGGGGGTTCGCCGACAGCGTCTCCTCGTAGACGTTCAGCATCTCCCGGTTGGCCCGGTCGCCGATACAGTGCACGCACACCTGATAGCCGTGCTGCACGGCGAGTTTCGTGACCTCGCGCAGCGTGTCCACGGGCGTGGTATTCAGGCCCGTGTGTCCGGGCAGATCCTGGTACGGCTCGAGCAGCCAGGCACCGCGCGGACCGAGCGCGCCGTCGATGGACACCTTGATGGAGCGGACCGTCACGTGGTTGTCGGCGAACCCGATGGTCTTGTACTTCGCCAGGTTCTCGGCCAGCCGTTCTGGCCCCTCGCGCACCATGACGTAGAGGCGCACGCCCAGCTTGCCCTCGCCGGCGATCTCCTTGTACAGGTCGACGGTTTCGAACGACACCCCGGCGTCGTGGAACGTCGTCACGCCATTCTCGAGGCACTCCCGATCGGCGAGTTCGATGATCCTCCGGGCTTCTGCTGCACGCTCTTCATCGCTCATCTTGTCGCGGTCGGCCGAGCGAGCGCGGCCGATCAGGCCGGACGCTGTCTCCCGGAAGATGCCGATGGGCTCGCCGCGCGCGTCCTTCAGGATCTCGCCGCCGGACGGGTTCTTCGTCGCGCGCGTCACCCCGGCGAGGTCCATGGCCTTCTTGTTGGCGAAACTCGCGTGGCCGCTGGCATGCGTCAGCAGGACCGGGTTGTCGGGCGACACCTTGTCGATCGACGCGTGCGTCGGGAAGCCCTCGACGTTTGGCTCCGGCACTTTGTTCCACTTCTCCTGGTGCCAGCCGCGTCCGATGATCCACTCCCCGGGCTTCGCCTCCTTGACGGCCGCCTCGACCATCGACACGACTTCGTCCCAGTTCGCCACGTTCATCAGGTCGAGGCCGAGCTTCGCCTGCCCAGTCCCCTGGAAGTGCCCGTGACTGTCGATGAACCCCGGGATGGCCAGGGCACCCTTCAGATCGACGACCTGCGTCCCCGCTCCGATGAAGGGGGCGATCTCCTCTTCCGTGCCGAGGGCGACGATCCGGTCGCCCCGGACGGCCATGGCCGCCACCTCGGGCTGGCCGTCTTCGACGGTCACGATCTTCCCGTGGTGGACGACGAGCGTCGCGGGCTCGGGCGGTGGCGCGCCGCAGGCGGCAGCCACCAGGGCGGCGACGGCAAACAGGGCGAACGCGGAGCGTCTGCATGAGCTGGACACGGCGGTTTCCTCCTCAACAGGCGGGGACGCCGGACATGCTACCATCGGGGACCGTGAATTCTGGAGGAAATCGCATGACCCGCACTGGTTCCGTGCTCACGCTCCTGATCGCCGCCTCCCTGCTGACCGCCGGGCCCGCCGCTGCGCAGGCCCCGAAGCCCGAGGACATGAAGGCCGAGGTTCCCGCGCTGACGGCCATGCACGACGTCATCATGCCCATGTGGCACGACGCCTGGCCGAACAAGGATTACAAGGCCCTCGCCGACTTCCTGCCGAAGATCGAGGAGCACCTGAAGAAGATCGAGCGGGCCGAACTGCCAGGCATCCTCCGCGACAAGCGCACGACCTGGGCCGAGGGCGTGGCCGCTCTGCGCACGGCCGTGGACGGCTACCGCACCGCCGTGCGGTCGGGCAACAACGACGTGCTGATGAAGGAAGCCGAGCGCCTCCACACCGAGTACGAACGCCTCGTCCGGGTGGTCCGTCCCGTGCTCAAAGAGATGGACGACTTCCACGCCACGCTCTACGTGCTCTACCACTACCAGTTCAATCCCCTGCAGGTCGGCGCCATCGGCGAGTCCGCCAAGATCCTGAAGGAGAAGCTGGGACCGCTCAACGCCGCCACGCTGTCGGAACGCCACAAGGCCCGTGCCGAGGCGTTCGACGCCCAGCGCACCCGACTGACCAAGGCCGTCGATCGGCTGCTCGAGACGGTGGCCGCGGGCGACACGATCCGCATCACGGAAGCCGTCGAACTGGTCCACATGGAGTACGAAAAACTCGAGAAGATCTTCGAGTAGCGCCGTCGCAGTTTTTGCCCTCCCGGCCGGCGCGGCCCGCACGACCCCATTCGGTGCAGGTCCGCGTCGGCAGGCGCAACCCTGCGCCAATCCGTTGACATTCCAGAAGTTCTGGCCGTCGACTCGATGACACCGCCTGCCCGCCGCCGCGCGGATCTGCACGCGGTTGCACACGACGACCGGCGGGCATCGGACTTGCTCATCGTCGGCACGGATGGCGGGCCTGAGCATGCGCACCCGCGTCGGGCAGCGCACGGCCCTCGAGGGTTGTCATGTCGACCAGCGCCGAACTCTCACACGTTCCCGAGCTCGTGTCCCGCACCCTCGCCTGCGCCGTCATCAAGCAGGCGCTGGCCGATGCGCTGGACCCGACCATTCCGGAGACCGTCAGGCGAGATGCGCAGCAGTTTCTCGCGGGCGACGAGCGGTATCAGACATGGTGCCGCACGGCCGGGATGACGCCGCGCCCGCTCTACCGGCCCCGAGTGGCCTGAACGCGGCCTCCTCGGCTACACTCTGCCCCCATGCCGGGGCTACGGCCGCTGCGCACGGTCCGAACCGTCTGCCCGCGTAACTGCTACTGCACGTGCGGCATGGTCGTCACGCTTGACGACCGGAACGCAATCGTCCGGATCGACGGTGATCCGCTCAATCCCGCCACCAACGGCCAGGTCTGCCTCAAAGGACTCAGCTACGCCCGCCGGGCCACCTACCGCGACCGCATCCTCTCGCCGCTCAGGCGGAGCGGCAAGGCCGGTGCGCTTCATCCGGTGCCCTGGCCGGACGCCTTGGACGACATCGCGGCGAAGCTCGACGCGGCCCGCCAACGCCACGGTCCGGAGAGCGTGCTCTACTACGAAGGCTCCGGTTCGCATGGTGCGCTCGCCCGGCTGTCGATGGTCTTCTGGCGGCAGTTCGGAGGCGCGACGACGACGTACGGGGACTTGTGCTGGCCCGCGGGCCTGGAGGCGACACGCCTCACGTACGGCCGCAACGCCCACAACCATCCGCGGCTGACCGCCGACAGCCGGCTGATCCTGCTCTGGGGCCACAACCCGGCCGAGACGAACGTCCACCAGTGGCGACTCATCCTCGACGCCCAGGAGCGCGGCGCCGCCGTCGTCGTCATCGATCCCCGCAGCACGGACACGACCGACGCCGCTGACCTGCACCTGCGCCCGCACCCGGGCACCGATGCGGCGCTGGCCCTCGGCCTGGCCCGCGTGATCGTCGACGAGGGGCTCCACGACTCGGCTTTCCTTGAACGGCACGCGCACGGGTTCGAGGAGTACCGCGCACGCCTGGCCGACTTCCCAACGGAGCGCGTGGCGGCAGTGACCGGCATCGCCGCCGGCTCCATCGTCGATCTCGCCCGCCGGTACGCCATCACGAAACCTGCGCTGCTCGTGGCCGGCTTCGGCCTGCAGCGGCATCATCACGCCGGGCAGACGATGAGAGCCGTGGCCCTGCTGCCGGCACTCACGGGCAACGTCGGCGTGGCGGGCGGCGGGTGGCAGTACGCGAACCTTGCGAGCCACTGCCTTCGGGATTTGCCGCTGCCTCCCGAGCCGCCGGCCATGCGCAGCATTCCGGTCTCGCAGGTCGCGCGCCACCTCGAAACGCTCGACCGGCCGCCCATCCGGGCGATGTGGATCGAGCGCGGGAACCCGGCCAGCCAGAACCCTGCCGCGCCGCGGCTGCGCGGGGCGATGCGCGGCCTCGACCTCGTCGTCGCCGTCGAGCAGTTCCCGAACGACACCACGGAGCTTGCCGATTACGTGCTCCCGGCGAAGACGCTGTTCGAAGAGGAAGATCTGGTGACCGCGTACTGGCACCCGTACCTCCAGTGGCGCGCGCGGCTCTTCGACCCTCCGGGCGAGGTGAAGCCCGAGAGCGAGCTCTGGCGCGAACTCTGCCGCCGCTTCGGATTCGATACGCGCGTCTTCGACGGCGACCGTCGTGCCCTCCTCCGCTCGCTGCTGCCCGACAGGCATCGCGACCAGTTCGAGCGGTTGGCCATCGAACCGCTCGATCTCTCCGGGTGGGGTGACGTCGCGTTCGCCGATGGGCGATTCCCCACACGCTCGGGCCGGATCGAGTTCTCGTCGGCCGAGGCCGCCGAGGTCTGGGGCGTGGATCCAGTTCCCGGCTTCACCGCCTTGACGGAAGGCCACGCGTCAGAGCGGGCGTCGCGGTTCCCGCTCCAGTTCCTCTCGTGCAAGACGCGCGACCGCATTCATTCGCAATTCGGCAACCTCGACTGGGTCCGCGAGGTGGAACGGCCCCACGTGCTCGACATTCACCCCGACGACGCCCGGGCGCGGGGCATCGCCGACGGCTGTCGCGCGCGCGTCTGGAACGATCGCGGTGCGATTGACCTTGTCGCGCGCGTGACGCCCGGCATCCGTCCTGGCGTGGTCCATGTGCTCGAAGGTCGCTGCCACGCAGGCGATCCAGATGTGAATGCCCTGACCGACGAGGGCATCACCGACATGAACCACGGCGCAACGTTCTACGAGTGCCTGGTCGAGGTCGCCCGGTCATGAGCGGCGCCGGCTTCCTGATCGACGTGCATCGCTGCGTCGGCTGTTCGGCCTGCGTGCTGGCCTGCCGTATCGAGAACGGCCGGCTTGACACGGGCGCGTGGCGTCGCGTGCTGCCCTTGAATCTCACGCGGCACCCGGGAGGACCGACGTACTTTCTGTCAGTGGCCTGCCATCATTGCGACGATCCGGCCTGCCTGAGGGGCTGTCCGTCGGGCGCGTTCGAGAAGCGTCCGGACGGGATCGTGATCCACCGCGAAGATCGATGCCTGGGATGCCGCTACTGCGAGATGACGTGCCCGTTCGGCGCGCCGGGGTACGACAGCGCTCGCGGCGTCGTGTCGAAATGCCACCTCTGCGCGCACCGCCTCGACGAGGGTCTGCTGCCGGCCTGCGTCGCGGCCTGCCCGACCGGGGCGCTCCGCCTCATCAGGCCCGGGAACGCGACGGCGGGCGCGGTGGAGGGCGTACCGGGATTCGTCGATCCGGCCGGATGCGGGCCGAACCTCCGGTTCGTCGAACCGAGCCGCGCGAAGCGCGCGGATCTCTACCGTCGGCTGCGGGAGGCGCTGGAACGATGAACGAGACGTCTCACCATCAGCCGCTCGTGGCCTTTACGAGCCTGGCGATCGCAGGCGCGGGCGCGATCGCTGCGGATGCCGTCGTGGCGATTCAAGGCGGTCCGCCACGCCCTGTCGTGCCCGCGATCGGGCTGGCCCTGCTGGCTGCCGGGCTGGTGATCTCGCTCGTGCACCTGGGCAAGCGCGGCCGGTTTCCGCTGGCGGTCCTGAGGGTCGGCCGGAGCCGGCTCAGCACGGAGGTCGTCCTCGGGCCGCTGGTGCTCGCGGGCGGCGCCGCGTCGCTGGCGACGTCGGCAGGGTCCATGCCCGGTCAGTACGGGTATTGGGCTGCGACGATCCTGGCGTTGAGCTTCCTCGCGATGGTCGGCCTGGTGTACCACCTTGGCGGCCAGCTCACCTGGAAGGGCGCGACGGCGCTCACGCCCGCATCCGCCGGGATGGTCGTGGGGATGGCCATGGTGGACTCGTTCGACCGCCCGCCCGGTGCCCTGCCGTACGCCATCCTGTTCGTGCTCGTCGACGCCATCGTCTTCATGCTGCGATGGCGGCGGGTGACGGCACTCGCCGTCGCCGGGCACACGGGCGAGGACTCCCGTTTCGACCGGCGTCACGAACTGCTCCTCGGGCGACTCCTGCTGCTCGACGCGATTCCGTTCGTGCTGCTGACCGTGTCACCTTCGGCGCTCGTCCCACTGGTCGCCGCCGCCGGACTCGTGGTGGACCGCCTCGGCTTCTACGCCCTGGGGGTCCAGCACACGACCGAACGTGAGGTCGCGTCGATCGAGCGGGTCATCGAGCGGACGGCGGCGCCTCCGGAAGCGTAACGCCGTCGATTGCGCCGTGTCGCAACCGTGTCGTACGATTCCGGCATGAGGTCCCACCGCTCCATCCCGCGTCTGGCTGCCCTCCTCCTCGCCATCGCCTGGGCCGGCGTTTCGGCCCCGACAGCCCTGGGCTGGCGCGATCAGGACGCCCGTTTGCGTCTCGCGACGACCACGAGCACCGACGACACGGGCCTGCTTCGCGCGATCCTGCCTGACTTCGAGCGCCAGTTCGGCTGCAGGGTCGAGGTCGTCGCCGTCGGCACCGGCCAGGCCCTGGAGCTGGGCCGGCGCGGCGACGCCGACGTCGTGCTCGTCCACGCGCGAGAGGCCGAGAACGCCTTCGTCGCCGAGGGCCACGCCACCGAGCGGCACGACGTCATGTACAACGACTTCGTGGTCGTGGGGCCAAAAGGGGATCCGGCCAAGGCCGGCGGCGCGGGCACGGCGGCCGAGGCGTTCAAGGCCATCGCGGCCGCACGGTCGGCCTTCGCGAGTCGCGGCGATCGGTCCGGCACCCACGTCAAGGAACAGGCGCTGTGGAAGGCGGCCGGTCTCCAACCTCATGCCAGGGATCCGTGGTATCTGTCCATCGGCCAGGGCATGGGCAGCACACTTGGGTTCGCGCACGAACGGCAGGCGTACACGCTCTCTGATCGCGCCACCTGGCTGTCGATGCGCGCGAAGCTGCCCGGGCTCGGCCTGGTGTTCGGCGGCGACTCGCTCGCCACGAACCCCGACCGGGATCTCCGCAACGACTACGGCGTGATGGCCGTCAGTCCGGCCAAGCAGGCGGGCGTCGACGGCAGGCCGTCTGCCTCGTTCGTCACGTGGCTGTTGTCGAAGCCCACGCAGCGCCGCATCGGCGACTTCGGCCGGGACACCTTCGGCCAGCCGCTGTTCTATCCCGATTCCGACGAGTACAAAGCCACGCGCGAGGTCGCCGTGCGATCCGGAACCGCATCGCGCACGTTCACGCTGGCGGACCTGAAAGCCCTGCCGAAAGCCGTGGTGCCCGACTACGAGGTCGTCGGCGTGAAGCGAGGCCCGCTCGGGCGCCACACGTGGGCGGGCGCGTCCCTCAAGGACGTGCTGCTCGCGGTCGATCCGTCGCTGGCCTCGAGCGCGGGCAGCGGCCGCCGGATCGTCGTGGAATCGAGCAACGGCTGGACGGTCGCGCTGAAATGGGCCGAGGTCTTCGGTGCGCTTTCCCGGGGCGAGGCGCTCTATAACGTCAAGGGCTGCAATGAGTGCCATGGCGTCGACGGTGAGGGCACCGCTCCGGCGGGCAAGATCCCGGCGCCTCCACTGGCCGAGCGGGCGCTCGAGGCTCGAACGGTCGCGACGCTGCTGCACTCGGGGAAGGGCCATGCCGGTGCCTCCGCGTACACGCCCGCACGCATCAGTGAGGCGGAAGTCCGGGAGATGCTCGCGTGGCTCAACACCCCCGCGCGGCGCGGCCTGCCGTACGTGACCACCGGAGCCAAGCGCCTGGTCCTCCTCGCCTACGAACGGGACGGCGCGGACCTGTCTCCGCGCAACGGCCTCCTGCAGCTCATCGTGGGCGCCGACGAGTTCGCCTCGCGCTACTCGCACTGGGTGTCGGCCGTTCGCGTTGAGTAGCGGCATCCGCCAGTGGCCAGCATCTTCACCGACCCGGCGCTCGTCGAGATCGTCGCCCTGACGTTCCGGGTCACGGGCGCAGCCCTGCTGCTGGCGACGCTCGCCGGGGTCCCCCTCGGTTCGCTGCTCGGCATGGCGAAGTTCCGCGGCCGGCGGATTGTGTCGCTCATCCTCTACACGGGCATGGGCCTGCCACCGGTGGTTGTGGGGCTCTTCGTCTACATGGCCCTCTCGCGCAGCGGCCCGCTGGGCTCGCTCGCGTGGTTGTTCACGCCCTCGGCCATGATCGCGGCCCAGACGATTCTCGCGTTCCCGCTCGTGACGGCGCTCACGATGACATCGGTTGAATCCGTCGACCGGGACCTGCGCCTCCAGGTCAGGGCGTTGGGGGCGACCCGCCGCCAGCTCGCCTGGACGGTGCTCAGGGAGGCCCGCATCGGCGTCACCGCCGCCATCGTCGCCGCCTTCGGCGGCATCATCTCGGAGGTCGGCGCGGTCATGCTCGTCGGCGGCAACATCGAGGGGAGCACCCGCGTCCTGACGACGGCGATCGTGCTGCACACACGACAGGGTGACTTCGCGTTCGCGATGGCTCTGGGAGTGGTGCTCATTCTGCTGACGCTCGGCGCCAACGCGGCGCTGATCCAGCTTCAGGGACGGTCGCGGCCGTGACGACAGGCAGCAGCGTCTTCGAACTGTCGGGGATCCGGCACCGCTATGGGACTCGGACCGTCCTGGACGTGCCGGCCTTGTCGGTGGTCCGCGGCGAGACGCTCGCGCTCGTCGGGCCGAGCGGGGCGGGCAAGAGCACGCTCCTTCGCCTGCTCCAACTGATCGAACGGCCGAGCGAAGGCGTCGTGCGCTTCGACGGCCTCCCAATCGTGGCGCCGGCGCCCGCAGAGCAGGTCCGCCGGATCACGACGGTGTTCCAGCGTCCGATCATGCTCGACCGCAGCGTGCGCGACAACGTGGCGTTCGGCCTGCGGTTGCGGGCGCGGCGCAACGACGCACTGGTGGACGGGTTGCTGGGGCGGGTCGCCCTGTCGCGGCTTGCCGGTGCCCGGGCCCGCAGCCTGTCGGGCGGCGAGGTGCAGCGCGTGGCGATGGCGAGAGCCATCGCGACCGAGCCCGATGTGCTGCTGCTCGACGAACCCGCGGCGAACCTCGATCCTGGGAACGTGTCGCTGATCGAGTCGCTCATTCGCGAGCAACAGCAGGCGGGCCGCACGATCGTGCTGGTCACGCACAACACGCACGAAGCGCGACGCCTGGCCCACCGCACCATGCTGCTGCTCGACGGAAAGCCGGTCGAGATTGGCGCAACCGCCGAGTTCTTCGAGTCGCCTCGCGATCCCCGTACGAGGGCGTTTCTGGCTGGGGAAATCGTGTACTGACAGGGACCGGGGGCCGGGGGCCAGATATGAAGTCCCCAGTCCCCATTCGTGGCACTCGCGCCGGCCAAACCCATCTTGCACCCGCCGGTCCTGTCCCGTCCCCTTGTCGCCTGCCTGCCCTGAGCGAAGCCGAAGGGCCGCCGGTCGCCCGCCGCCTGGTCTACAATGAGGTGTTTATGCGGTCGCTCTGGCGAGCCTACCCCGCGCTCGTGTGCGCAATTGGTCTGTCGGCGTGCGGAGGCTCAACGCCGAGCGGCCCGACCCCGGGCCCGCCGACGCCGCCGCCCGTCCCGGCCCTGACGCTGACGTGCCCCAGCGCGCCAACCGGCACGTCCCGCAACAACCAGCCGGCCGTGGTCACATGGGCGGATCCGACCGCAGCTGGCGGATCGGCCCCGTACGCGATCGCGTGTACTCCGTCGTCGGGCTCGCCGTTCGCTCCGGGCTCGACGCCTGTCGCCTGCCAGGCGGTCGATGCCGCTGCCCGCACGGCCACGTGCTCGTTCCAGGTCACGGTGACGTGGGTCCCGCAGATTGCGGTCGGGCGCTTCCTCGGCTTCGGTGACAGCATGACAGCCGGCACCGTCTCACCCGCCCCGTTCGTGCTGATTCAGTCGCCCGAGTCGTACCCGTTCAAGCTCGGCCAGTTGCTGTCGGCCCGGTATCTCGACCAGACGACAGTCGTCTACAACGACGGGTGGCCGGGCGAGTTCGTCGATGTCGGCTCAGCCCGCCTGCGGGGTTCGCTGAGTCAGAACGCCCCGGACGTCGTGATGCTCTGGGAAGGCGCCAACGACCTCCTCGCCTGCCGGGACAGGATCGACTTCAACTTCGACCTCGACGAGTGCCTCGAGAAAGAAGCGCTGCCGATCATCATCGGCGGCCTTCGCGACCAGGTCGAGATCTCCAAGGAGATGGGTGTGCGCGTGCTGCTGGCCACACACCCGCCCCAGCGCAAGGGAGGGACCCCCAACCGCGGCGCGGCGGCCGACTGGGTGCCGGCCCTCAACTCGCGGATCGCGGCACTTGCCGCCAGCGAGCGGGTGACGCTGGTCGATCTGTACGCGGCCTTCCCGACCGACACGAGAACGCTCGTGGGTATGGACGGGCTGCACCTCACCGAGGCCGGCTACGCGCTGGTGGCGGACGTGTTCTTCGACGCGATCCGAGAGCTCTACGAGGTGCCGTACCCGTCGCCGGGGCCCACGGCCTTTCGCTGATCGGCCTGCTCCCGACCTCTACCCGACGCAGCGGGCCAGAATCGCGTCGATCTCTTCCATCGTCGTGTACGAACTGACGCGCCCGTGCGCGCTCGTGAGCCCGGTGATCAGGCGCGAGATCGTGTCGTGGCGGTCGGCGCGATACAGCACGCATACGCGCTGTCCCGAATGCGGCGCCCGTCCAAGCGTGTAGCCGACTTCGAATCCCACGCCGTAGGACGATCCCGACGCCTCGGCAATCACCACGTCCGCCGATTCGACCCACGCCACGTCACGCAGGTAGACCCCCGCATCGGTGTTCCCGGCTTCCGCGGCCTCGACGTCGTCGGCGAGCAGGTGCGCGGTCAGCACCTCGTGCCCCCGGGCTATCAGCCACCGGTGAATGTGGCGCACCGCTTCGAGGCTGGTGCGGTCTCCGCGAACGGTGCAGGCGAGGTAGATGCGCATGCGAACAGGGACCGGGGATCGGGGACCGGGGATCGGTTATGGGGTCCCCTCTCCCCATCCCGACGCCGCGTCCCTCCGCAGCGACGCGCGCAGCAGCACCGACGTCACGGCGTCGGCGGGTTCGAGGGAGGCCAGTTGCGTGATGTCGGAACCGTCTGGAACCGGGGCGCCGGCGGGATTGAACCAGACCGGGCGCAGGCCGGCCGCGCGGGCGCCGACGATGTCCGATGGCCAGCTGTCTCCCACCATGACCGCCTCCTCGGCATCGACGCCGAGTCGCCGCAGGCACTCGTTGAAGATGCGCGGGTCCGGCTTGGCGATGCCGACCTCCTCGGAGATGACGACGGCATGCACCAGGGTCGAGAAGCCGCACGCCTCGATCTTCTGGCGCTGTTCGGTGACGACGTTGTTCGTGACGATGCCGAGACCGACGCGGCCGTGCAGCGTACTCAGCAGTTCACGCGCACCGGGCACCGGTCCCCACGACGCGACGTAGGCGTCTCGGTACGCGCGGGCGATCTCCGGCGCGCGCACGGCATCCGCGTCGTCCCCCGCCTCGGCGGCCAGCCGGCCGAATCGCTCGAGGCGGGCGTCATCCACCGTCGATCGCCCGGCCAGCACCTCGACGTGCAGAAGTTCGAGGAGCGCCGCGTGCCGCCGTTCGAAGTCGTCGAACGGCCATGCCGCGAAGACCGGAAACGCCCGCTGAATCGCACGCAAGGCGACGCGAGTACAGGCAGAGTGGTCGAACAGCGTGTCGTCGAGGTCGAACAGGACCGCGCGAACGCCGGATGGAGCAGCCGCCCCCGCCACGGCTACCCGGCCACCGCGACCGCCCACGGACGCGCGGCCACGACCGCGGCGACCGCAGCCGCCGCCCGTTCCACGTCCGCACGGCTGATGCCCCGGTAGGTCACGAACCGCACGTTCGTCCCCAGCCCGGGGAGCCCGCGAACGTCCTCCGCGGCCAGGTGCCGCGCAAACGTCGCCGCGTCGATCCCGAGTCCGCCCACGTCCATGTTGACGATGTTCGACTGGACGGTCTGGAGGTCCAGGCGGACGCCGTCGATCCGCCCCAGCCGCTCCGCGAGGATACGGGCGTGCTCATGGTCTTCGCGCAGGCGGGGAATCATGGTCCGCAGGGCCACGAGACCCGGCGCGGCAATCACGCCAGCCTGCCGCATGGCCGCGCCGAGCGCGCGCCGAACCTGGCGGGCCCGGTCGATGAATGCGCGCGGGCCGCACAGCAGGGACCCGACCGGGGCGGAAAGGCCCTTCGACAGGCAGAAGCACACCGAGTCGACCGAGCGCGTCAGCTCACGCGCGTCCACGCCCAGCGCGACGGCCGCGTTGAACAGACGCGCCCCGTCCAGATGAACGGGAACACCAGCCGCACGCGCGATCCCGGCGAGGTCCTCGACCTGGGCCGGGCTCATCACCGTTCCACCCGCCGCGTTGTGGGTGTTCTCCAGACACAGCAGGGCCCGCGCCGGGAACCCGGCGGCGGCCTTTCTGAGCGCCCATCGCACCCCATCAGGATCGGGAACTCCGAGGCGGCCGGCCACGGGCATCACGAGCAGTCCGCACGCCGCCGCGATCGATCCGTACTCCATGCCGTACAGGTGCGCGCTCGCCTCGACGATGGCGGCGGCGCCAGGCTCCGCGTGCGTCCGCATGGCGAGCGTGTTCGACATCGTGCCGCTGATCGTGAAGACCGCGGACTCCATCCCGACGAGCCTGGCCGCCTCAGCCTCGAGTTCCAGGACCGTGGGATCGCCGTCGCGCGAGTCGTCGCCGAGCTTCGCCGTCGCCATCGACGCCAGCATTTCCGGCGTCGGAAGAGAGAGCGTGTCGCTGCGTAGATCGATCATGGGTGTGCTGCGTTGGATCAATGAGGACGTTCAGCAGTCTTCAGTTCCCAGGTCCCAGGTCTCGCTCCGACGATACTGCTGAGAACCGCCCACTGAACACTGATAACTGACGCTCATCTATTTTAACGCGGCGCTCAACTCGCGCTCGAGGACGGCCCGGATGCGCTCGCTGCCGACGAACGACTCGACCAGGCCGGGAATGGCCACGTCAATCGTGGCCGACTCGTCGCCGACCTCCAGATGGCCGGCGATGGTCATCGCCAGGAACCCGCGCGCCAGCTCGAAGGAAAACCGCAAGCATTCGCCGTCCCAGGAGCGCTCGGGACGCCCGACCGTCACGGCCCCTCCCCAGTCGCGCGCGATCAGGCGGTCGACGATCGCATCGACCCGGCGCCGGGCCTCGGCCCTTCCAACCCCGTGGCGAACCGTCACGTGCATGCGTCCATGACCCCGTTCATCGTGGTAGCATCGGCACCATTATTGCGTGCCCCCTGGAGGCTATCATGCGATTTGGATCCCGTCCATGCGGTGCGACAGGACTGGCCGCGCTCGGTCTCTGTCTCGCGGCATCTCTGTCCTCCGCGCAGACGCCTGCCCCCGCACCGAGCGCCGCGACCCGCACGGTCGAGCTCATTCTCGATGCGTCGGGCAGCATGCACGGCAGGCTCGCCTCAGGGCAGGTCAAGATCGAGGCGGCGAGGTCCGCCGTGGAGAAATTCCTGGCGGCGCTGCCCGATGGAGTCCTGCTGGCCTTCCGGGCCTATGGCCACCAGTCGCCTCGCGAGAAGCACGACTGCAGCGACACGCAACTCATCGTGCCGTTCTCGGATGTCTCGGCCGTGCGCGGTGACGTCACCGCCAAAGCCCGGGCGCTGAAGGCCCAGGGCTACACGCCTATCACGCGGGTCATCGAAACCGCGGCGAAGGACTTCCCCGCCGGCAATACCGGCGCCCGGTCCATCGTGCTCGTGAGCGACGGCAAGGAAACCTGTGATGGCGACCCGTGCGCCACCGCGCGCGCCCTTCAGAAGTCCGGGGCTGGCGTGGTCATTCACACGGTTGGATTCGACGTGGACAAGGCCGCGCGGGCCCAGCTCCGGTGCGTCGCGGAGGCGACGGGCGGCACGTACTTCGATGCTCCCGACGCGGATCAGCTCGCCGCGGTCATTGCCAAGGCGGCGGTCCAGACCGCAACGAAGATCGACGTCGAGGCCAAGGGCAACGGCTGGCTCCAGGTCAAGGGCGCCGAACTGAGCGGCCACGTCGTCGTCGACGCGGCCACGGGAGCCGAAGCGGGGAAGATATCGGCCACCGGGACGACGATCGGACTGGCGGCTGGACTGTACAACGTGAAGTTCGGCGAGTCGTGGTGGAAGAGCGTCGAGGTCAAGGCCAAGGAGACGACCGTACTCGAACCCGGCGTGCTCGTCGTCGAGGGCGCATCGTTCCGAGGACACCGGGTGCTGGACAGTGAAACGGGCATCTCGCACGGCGCTGCGTCGTCCATGGACAGGTCCGTGACGCTGATGCCCGGCACCTACGACGTGACGTTCGGTCCCCTCGTCTGGTCGGGCGTGAGAGTCGACGGGGGCCAGACCGTGACGCTCAAGCCCGGGAGCCTGTCGGTCAAGGGTCTGGACATCCGCACGACACCGGTGAAGACCGCAGACGGCCGGGACGCCGGTGGTGTGTCGGCCACGTCGTCGACGCTCGTGCTGCCGCCCGGCAGCTACCAGATTCTCATCGGCGGGAAGTGGCAGCCCTTCACGCTGGCCGAAGGGCAACAGATCGAGATGGCCATCAAGTAAGGAGTCCCCCATGTCGCACCGCTCCCGCACCAGACGCCTTGCGCTGCTGGCCGCCTGCCTGCCGGCTGTACTACTCGTCCACGTGGCGGCGTCAACGCAGAGTCGCCCGGCACCCTACGACATCCTGATCACGGGAGGGCGGATCGTCGACGGGACCGGCGCGCCGTGGGTCGGGGCCGACCTCGGCATCTACGGCGACCGCATCCGCGCCATCGGTGACCTCGCGAATCTGCCGGCGACGCTCCGCATCGACGCGTCGGGGCTCGTGGTGGCGCCGGGATTCATCGATCTGCTCGGCCAGTCCGAGTTCAACGTACTGGTGGACGGCCGCGCGGCGTCGAAAATCATGCAGGGCATCACCACGGAGGTGACCGGCGAGGGCTCGTCCATCGCGCCGCTGAACGATCGCATGATTCAGGCCGCCAAGGCCGGCTGGGATCACTTCGGCGTCGTGGCGGACTTCCGGACCCTGGCCGGGTACTTCGAGCGCATCGAGACACGCTCGAAGCCCGCCATCAACATCGCGACGTTCGTCGGCGCGGGCGGCGTGCGCGACTACGTCATCGGCCGGCAGGACCGCCCGGCTTCGCCCGACGAACTGGAGGAGATGGGGCGCCTCGTCGCGCAGGCCATGGAAGAAGGCGCGATCGGTCTGAGCACGTCGCTGCAGTACGTGCCAGATCGCTTCGCGTCGACCGACGAGATCGTCGAGCTGGCCCGCGTCGCCCGGCGGTACGGGGGCGTGTATTTCACGCACCAGCGATCGGAGTCCGGGCGGATAGTCGAGTCGATGGATGAGGCGTTCGCGGTAGCCGAACGCGCGAACATCCCGACGGAGATCTGGCACATCAAGACGGCCTACAAGGCGAACTGGGGCAGGATGCCCGAGGTGCTGCGCCGCATCGAGGACGCCCGGGCCCGCGGTCTCGACGTCACCGCGAATCAGTATCCGTACACGCGCGCCTCGAACGACCTCGACGCCTGCCTGCCTCTCTGGGTGCGCGAGGGCAGCGAGGCCGAGATGATCCGGCGCCTGAAGGATCCCGCGCTGCGCGATCGCATCAGACGCGAGATGGACGACCCGAACGTCGAGGGCTGGGAGAACCAGTGGTACGGCTCCGGCGGGGGCGACGGCGTCATGGTGTCGTCCGTGCTCGATCAGCGCCTGCGGGAGTACGAGGGGCTGACCCTCACGGAGATCGGGCGCCGCATGGGCAAGGATCCGCGCGACGCCCTGATGGATCTGGTGGTTGCCGACGGCGGCAACACGGCCTGCATCATCGCCATCATGTCGGAGGATGACGTCCGGGCCGCCCTGAAGCACCCGTTGGTCTCGATCGACACGGATTCCGGCGCGAAGGCCGAGGACGGGCCGCTGTCGGTGTCGCGCTCGCACCCGCGCGCGTGGGGCACGTTCCCCCGCATTCTGGGCAAGTACGTCCGCGACGAGCGACTGCTCACGCTCGAGGAAGCCATCCGCAAGATGACGTCGCAGGCGGCGTCCCGCGTCGGGTTCCATGACCGCGGCATCCTGAGGCCCGGCATGATGGCCGACGTCACCGTGTTCGACCCGGCAACCATTCGGGACGTGTCCACGTTCGAGGATCCGAACCACTACTCCGTCGGCGTCCGCCACGTCATCGTCAACGGCCGTCCGGTCGTCCGGGACGGGCGCATCACGGACGAGCGCCCCGGCCGTCCGCTTCGCGGCCGCGGGTACCGCAACCCGCTGCTGGCCGGTGGCCGATCGTCAGAACTGGGCCTGCGCGCCCACAGACGGCTGGGCTGTCACGTTCGCAGTCCCGCTCGCCGGCCTTCGCCCTGACGGGCTACGTCCCGGCAGGCCGCTCGCCGGCGAAGCGCCTCTCCGTCCCGTTGTGCTCCGCTGGCCGCCGGCTGCCGCGTCGCGGCCGCGCGCGGACACGGCTGCTCCGCGGACGACTACGCCGGCTGACCCCCTCGTCCTTCGAGGCGTTTCGCAGACCAACGCCGTCGGCTCGGCTCAAGGGCCTGCTCAGTGACAGCCCAGCCGTCGGGTGTGCAGTGCCGGTCGCCCCTGCCCCCTGTCCCCCGCTCTGCCCTGTCGCCTCTCGCCTGATCCCTGCTCCCGGCTTTCCTGTATCATGAGTTCCGTGAGCACTCCTGCCAACCGAATCGCGCGTACGTGGCGCATCGGCGATCCGTGGACGATCGCCGACGCGGCCGAACTGTACGAGGTGACCCGCTGGGGACGCGGTTACTTCTCCATCGGCGACGACGGCCACGTCCGCGTCCACCCGACGAAGGAGCCCGGGCGGTTCATCGACCTGAAGAGCCTGACGGATCACCTCGTCCTTCGCGGGATCGACGTGCCGATCCTCGTGCGGTTCAGCGACATCCTGCGGCACCGCCTCAAGGACATTCACGACGCATTCAAGACCGCGATCACTCAGCACGGCTACCAGGGCCGCTACATCTGCGTGTACCCGATCAAGGTCAACCAGCAGCGCCGCGTCGTCGAAGAGGTGCTCGACTACGGCAGTCCCTTCGGGTTCGGCCTCGAAGCCGGTTCCAAGCCCGAGTTGCTCGCCGTCGCCGCGATGGCCTCGAACCATACGCCGATCGTCTGCAACGGCTTCAAGGATGCCGAGTTCGTCGAGATGGCGATGCTGGCGCAGAAGGTCGGCCGCTTGGTGCTCCCCGTCGTCGAGAAGTACTCCGAACTCGAGAGCGTGCTCGAGTACGCGGCGAAGGTCGGTGTCAGGCCGACGATCGGCATGCGCGTGAAGCTCGCGTCCCGCGGCAGCGGACGGTGGCAGTCCTCGGGCGGCTACCGATCGAAGTTCGGCCTGACGGTGTCCGAGATCCTGAAGGGCCTCGAACACCTCAAGTCGCTGGGCATGGCGGACTGCTTCAAGCTGCTCCACTTCCACCTGGGCAGCCAGATCCCGAACATCCGCATCGTCAAGGCGGCCATCAACGAGGCAGCCCGCATCTACGTCGAGCTGGCCAAGGCTGGCGCCGGCCTCGAGTACCTCGACATCGGCGGGGGCCTGGGCGTCGACTACGATGGATCGCAGACCAACTTCGAGTCCAGCGTCAACTACACCCTCGAGGAGTACGCGGCCGACGTCGTGTACCACATCCAGACGGTCTGCGACGACGCGGGCGTCCCGCACCCGACGATCGTGTCGGAAAGCGGCCGGGCCATTGCCGCGTACCACAGCGCCCTCGTCTTCAACGTGCTGGGGGTCACCGGGTTCCGCGAGCAGGAGATCCCGCCGGCCGGACCGCACGACGACGAGGAACAGCCCCTCATCGACCTGCGCGAGACCTACCAGAACGTCTCCGTGCGCAACGCCCTCGAGAGCTTCCACGACGCGCAGCAGTCGCTCGACATGGCGCTCAATCTGTTCAACGGCGGCTACCTGCCGCTCGACCAGCGGTGCCAGGCTGAAACGCTCTACTGGGCGATCTGCGCCAAGCTCCAGCGGCTGATCCGGCAGATGGAGGAGATCCCTGAAGATCTCCAGTCGCTCGACGAGGCGCTGGCCGACACGTATTTCTGCAACTTCTCCCTGTTCCAGTCGATCCCCGACAGCTGGGCGATCAACCAGCTGTTCCCGATCATGCCCATCCACCGGCTGAACGCGCCGCCGACGACGCACGCCGTGCTCGGTGACATCACGTGCGACTCGGACGGCAAGGTGGATCAGTTCATCGATCGCCGTGACGTGAAGCGCACGCTGCCCCTGCACGTCGCGAACGGCGAGCCGTACTACCTGGGTGTGTTCCTCGTCGGGGCGTATCAGGAGATCCTCGGCGACCTCCACAACCTCTTCGGGGATACCCACGCCGTGCACGTGCGGATGGATGAAGAGGGAGGCGTCGTCCTCGACGCCGTCATCAAAGGCGATACGGTGCGGGAGGTTCTGCAGTACGTGGACTACAACCCCGACTCGCTGGTCGCCAAGCTGCGGACGGACGTCGAGGCGGCCGTGCGCGAGAAGCGCATCACGTTCGAAGAGTCAGGGCGCCTGCTGAAGTTCTACGAGGACGGCCTCCACGGCTACACCTACCTCGAGGACGCCAAAGGATAGACCGCTCAGCGCACCTTGGCCTTGGCCGCGGCGATCCGGGTGCGGAGGGTTCGGCTCGGGCCAGGCACCGGGAGCCGCCCGACGTCGTCGAGGGCTTCGCGGAACCAGCGGATCCAGGCAGCGATCACGGCCGCCTCGCGTGCCTCGGCGGCCGCCTTGTCCTCCTCAGCCAGCACAAGAGTCTTGCCCTGTGCGCGTTCGAGCTTGAGGCGCGCCGTCGCCGCGTCGGACAGCAGGCCGACGAGACTCAGCGCGTCGGCGCCGCTCGCCCCGGCGAGCAGGAGGACCGTTCCGGCCACGCTGACGCCCACGTGCTCCATCGTCGCGGCGCTGGTCATGTCGGGACGATCGAGGCTGGCGTGGTAGAAGCGGTCCGGGAAGTGCCAGGCGAGCAGTGAGGGGACGCCCGCCGACAGGAACACCGAGTGGTCGCTGCCGCCCTCGTAGGGGTTGGTGCGAACCACCCAGCCGGTGTCCTTCGCGCGGAGCTGGCACATCGCGAGGAACAGGTCGTTGAGAAGCGTCCCGCGCAGCGACTCGGCCTTGACGTCGCTTCGTCCCCACTCCGTGTGAGGGTCGGACGGCCGATCCCAGACGGCTGTCGGATCGGGGGCCTTCTCGATCAGGAACGTCCCGCCGGTTTTCGTCGTGTCCTCGCCCGTCATGTCGAGCGAGAGCATGTAGCGGACCCCCTTCGCCTCCTCCGGATGGTCCTTCAGCCACTGGCGGCTGCCCCGGATCTCGTCGAGCCAGAGGAACGTGAGCGTCCGCTCGGGCGCGGGCAGGCGGCCCTCCTTCACGCCAAGGCTGATGGCACGAGCCAACTCCTGAAGCGTGGCGCATCCGCTGGCGTTGTCGTTGGCGCCCGGCTCCTGGACGTGGGCAACCAGCAGGATACGCTCCTGCGGAAGCCGCCTTCCCGGAATCTCAGCGACGAGCGTCTTGACCGGCCCGGGCGTGAAGCTCGACGACACCTCCGCTCGGACCCGTGCGGGCCCGCGGGCGAGCCTGGCTCGAATGGCGGCGGCGGCCCGGGGCGACGCCTTGAACCCGAACCCCTTGCGCTCCTCGTCGTAGGGCACGCTGCCCCACTGGAGCACGTGCCATTCCTCGCGGGGAATCCGACGGTCGATCTCGGACGGCCCCGGCGAAATGTACGGCGCCAGCGTCGTCGACACGATGCCAATCGCCCCCCGTTGCACGACCGCCATCTGCCACAGCCGGCCCGGGCTCGCGTCGCCGAGAACCACGGCACCGCTGACTTCCTTCCCGGCGTAGTCCGCGTCCGTGGCGCCGGCCCCCACATCCACGACGGGCGCCACGACGCCGCCGTCCGGTGTCGAGAACGAGTTGATGCACAGGGCCACGCGGTGCCGCTCGCGCGACAGCAGGACTTCGTCGAGTTGTCCGCGCTCTCCGAGCAGCGTCAGCGTTCCGACGCTGTAGTCCCACCCGTTGGCGCGGCCGTACTCCTCGACCCACCATGCCGGCGCGTCCGTGGCGGCGGTTGCCCGCTGGGAGAATCCGGATGCGCCAAGCCGCTGCGCGATTCGGTCGATCGTGGCGTTGTAGCCCGCGTTCGCGGCGTTCCGCCAGTACTGGTCCATGAACACGACCAGGTCGTACGCCGCCTGCTCGTCGAAGAGCTCCGACAGCGCCGACAGCCGCGCGGCGGTGCCCTTCGGCAGCCGATCCGCGAGGACCGGACCGCCGTCGGCCGGGGTTCCCCCCTGCGCGGCTCCCTCCCTCGCCAAGGAGGTCCACCCGCACGCCACGAGCACCGCGACCACGACCGCACGTCTCATCGAAAGCCTCCTCCGCTCCACCGCCGAATCCCTCGCTAGTATCCCACCAGCAGCCGAGCCTCGCGTTCGATCAGATCCTCGCCGGGCAGGAACGCCTCCTCCAGCGGTGGCGAGTACGGGACGGGCGTGTCCAGCGCGCCCACGATGCGGACGGGCGCGTCGAGGGTCTCGAAGGCCTCCTCCTGGATGACGGCCGCCAGGCTCTCTCCCACGCCGCCGGTCCGCGAGTCTTCGTGCACGATCAGGACCCGGTTGCAGTGGCACACGGCTGATATCACCGTATCGCGGTCGAGCGGCGCCAGGCATCGCAGATCGACGACCGTCGCCTCGATGCCGTCCGCCGCTAACCGCTCGGCCACGCGAATGGCGACGTGGACGTACGCCCCGTACGAGAGGATCACGAGGTCTGAACCGTGGCGCCTGACGGCCGCCCGCCCGATGGCCAGAGGGGGAGGTGGCCCGTCGCCGAGCACCTGTCTGATCCGGGGATCGCGGTAGAGGGCGATGTGCTCGAAGTAGAGCACCGGATCGGGATCGGCCACGGCGCTGGCCATGAGGGCGCGCGCGTCGTGCGGCGTGGACGGGACGACGACTTTCAGCCCAGGCGTGCGCGTGAACCAGGCCTCGGTGTTCTGGCTGTGATACGGACCCGCGTGCCGCAGCCCGCCCCAGGGCATGCGAAGGACCATGGGGACGCCGGCGCCGAAGCGGTATCGGGATTTCGCGGCGTTGTTGACGAGCTGGTTGAAGCCCCCCGCCACGAAGTCGTTGAACTGCAACTCCGCGATCGGCCGCAGGCCGGCCATCGCGGCCCCGGCCGCCGCGCCAATGATGGCCGCTTCGGCGACGGGCGCGTTGATGATGCGGTCGCCGTACGCCCGCAAGAGCGGCCGCAGCAGCAGGAAGGCGTTGCCGTAGCGGCCGCCGACGTCCTCCCCGAACACGAACACGCGGGAATCGCGCGCGAGGGCATCGCCGATTCCGCGCATGACCGCTTCGAGGAACGTCTGGCCCTTCGGATCGAACGCTGGCGCAGGGGCGACGGGAGGCAGCGGCCCGACGGACTGCAGCGCATCACGAGCCTCGCGCGTCAGCACCTCGATCCGCCTGCGGGGCGGCTCGTCGGCCAGCACGCCGCGGCCGGCGTCGACCGCGTCCGGCCACGGCGCCTCGATGACCCGGCGCGCCTCGGCGTCCACCAGTGCCTCGGCCTCGCGCTTGAACGTCTCGACCTCTCCGGCCCGGATCAGCCCCTCCGCCTGCAGCCGGGCCGCGTACCGGCGGATGGGATCGCGAGGGGCCCAGAACGCGTAGCGGGCGGCGTCCGCGTAGCCGGCGTCGCTCAGCGGCGGGTAGTCCCACGAGGGCTGGGCGTCCTTCCCGAGGTACAGCATGTCGTCGTGGTGGGCGTGGCCGCACATCCGCATGCAGACCACTTCGAGCAGCGTCGGGCCGAGGCCGGTGCGCGCGCGCGACACGGCCCACGCGAATGCCGCGGCGATCTCGTCCGGATCCGTCCCGTCGAGGGTCAGACCCGGCACGCCGTAGCCGACGCCCTTGTCGGCGAGGACGCGCGCCGCGAACTGATCCGACGTCGGCGTCGACAGCGCAGTCTGGTTGTTCTGCACGCAAAACACGACGGGCAGCTTGCGGACCGCAGCCAGGTTGATCGCCTCGTGCCACTCCCCCAGAGAGGTCGTGCCCTCGCCCACGAGCGACACGGCGACGCGCCCCGAACGGTCACGTGCGAACGCCATCGCCATCCCGACGACGCTCATCGTCGGAACGACGAGCGGCGCCGCGGGCGGGAAGATGCCCCAGTCGAGGTCACCGATGTGCAGGTCCTTGCCGTGCATCGGCGGGCCGGCCTTGGCCATCTGCGCCGAAAGCACCATCCGAACCGTGGCCGGCTCCGGCCGCATCGCCAGGGCGAGACCCAGGTCCCGGATCATCGGGGAGACGACGTCGCCTCGCCAGGAACCGTCGGGGCCGCGGTGGGCCGCGCCTCGCCGCAGCCGGATGCCGGCGGCGTAGATGGCTTCCTGCCCGAGCGAGCGGAATCCCTTTCCCTGGAACGACGCCGAGCCGTAGCGGACTTCCCCGCCGGTGAACAGGGATTTCAGCCGGTTGTCCGTCGCCCGGGTGAGGATCATCCCGCGCAGGATCTCGATGCGCTCATCGGTGGTCAGGGATCGAGCGAGGGTCTCGCGCTCGAAGAACCCGTCGCAGGCATCGGCCAAGTCGTCCAGCGCCAGGCGCAGGCGCTCCGCAGCGGCGATGCCGGGCGTCGCATCGGCCAGGGCCCGACCGGCGGCGCCGTCGACACGCGCACGAAGTTCGCGGCGGAGGGCCGTCCTCAGAGCGTCGAGACTGTCACCTCCGCTTGGAAGCGATCCGCCGGACGCCGCGTCAAGTGCCTCGAGGGCGAGGCGCAAGGCGAAGGGATAGCGCTCGGCGACGAACGCGCCGAAGCGGCCAGCCAGGTCGGCCGGCCGGGAGGACGGGTCCCCTGCAGGCATGAAGCCATGCTACCGGCTGCCGTCCGCCACGCGCAAGACGACGCGGGTCAGCGCCTCGCGAATCGGAGCCGCGACCGCGGGATCACGTGCCGGCGTTGACGACCTCGCTCATCAGCCCGACGACGTGGCCGTCGGGGTCCTCGCTGACGGCCAGCCACACTTCGCGGTTGCCCATGCGGGCGATCATCTGCGGTTCCTGCCGGATGACCGCGCCGTGGGTGCGGAGGTGCTCGACCGCCGCCTTGATCTCACCCACCCCGTAGTAGAGCACCATGCGGCGCATCGGGTCGGGCTCGGGTACCGCGCTCAGCATGAGCCGCGTGTCGCCGCACTGAAAGAACGCGAGCCCGGGCGGGGCCTGGAACAGCAGGTGAAGGCCCAGCACGTCCCGGTAGTACGCGATGGCCTGGTCCAGGTCGCTCACGGTGATGGCTACTTGATGGACGCCACTAATCATCAGAGGGCACCTCAGTCAGCCGTCGAAAGAGACGGCGCTCAGTCTATTTCACCACGAGCAGCCAGCCTCGACCGGGCTCGATCGGGATTGGTCCGGACGCGGCGAACGATCGGCCCTCCTGGAAACCGGTGATGCCCGGTGCCGTCAGCGTCACCGACCTCGGATCGAGGCCCAGCGCCTTCCAGTCGATCGTCAGCGTCACGTCGACGGGTTCCCTGGTCCATCCCGCAACCGCGATCAGCGCACGCCCGTCGCGCACGTACGCCGTCGCGAGCACGTCTTCCCGACCTGTCTGCACGGGATGGTCCGGCACCCAGAAGCCGATCATCCGGCTGTCGGCCAGGCCGAACTCGTCCCAGGCCTTCCAGAGCGGTCGCGGGTCGCCCGACCACGGCAGGCGTCCCGTCATCCCGAAGAGCATCCCGCGCCACGGGTTCCCGCCCTTCTCGAGCATCTCCCCCATCAGGCCGAACGGGATGCCGGAGATCTCGGTCAGCCAGTAGTCCGGCTGCGAGTCGTAGTCGAAATACTCGCCGAACCACAGCCGGTTCAGATACGGAAGATGTTCGAGGTACAGATTCGCGCTGCTCGCAAACCCATCCCGCACGTTGTACTGGTTCGCCGAATGCAGGTCGATCAGCGCGTCGGGCCGGTGCCGATCGAGCACCTTGCGCACGCGCTTCATCGTCAGCCGGTCGAAGGCCACGTCGTCGATATAGAGACCGTCGATGCCCACGGTCCGCGCCAGCCAGTCGAGGCCCTCGACGTAGAAATTGTGCCACCGCGAGACCCCGCTGTTGACGATGGCCGCGTCTTTCAGGTCCGGCACGAACCAGGCGGCGATGTAATCGGACCCGAGATGCTCCTGAAGCCAGGAGTACCCACCCCCCGGCCCCGGCGCGAACACGTCACCGAGGCTGCGCAGCGCGAACACCTCGGGCGCCCGGTTCGCCAGCTCGCGCACGGTGTAGTAGATCTTGACCCGCAGCCCCTGCCGGTGCGCCTCGTCGACATACGCCTTCATCTCGGCCGGCCTGAAGAACGGGTAGTTGATGTACGGGTTGATCGGGTTGGCGTGGTGGACGTTGACGACCGTGGCCCCGGTGTTGACCACGTCGTCCACCGGCTTGAACGCGTGGACGAAGCGCGTGGAGAACTGCGCCTTCGTGTCGATGGGCTTGAATGGCGTCAGCAGGAGGCGGAAGTTGAAGAACAGGGCGTCGCCCTTCGCGAGCGTCCTCGTTCCCGAGAAGCACGACACGAGGTACGTCGACGCATCCCGCTCCTCGAACCGGCATCCCCCCTGTCCGCCGTTGTGCCAGGACGCCGGCATCACCAGCGGCTTGAGCGTGTAGAAGTTCGTGTTGAGCGGCCGGACGTACCTGTCGTCCTTCAGCGTGAACTGCAGGCCGGCGTTGACGTCTCCGATCCAGGCCGAGTCCTGGTTGTTCTTGACGTCCCACTTCCACTCGAAGGACGCCGGTCGCCTGCCGCCCTTGAAGCCGAGCCCCATCAGGTAGCGGGCCACGTCGGCGGCAACCGGGATCTCGAGCCGGACGTCATCGAGGTTCGCCTCCTCGCGGGCTGAGAGCCTCACCGTGTATTCGATGTTGCCGTCGAAGTCCATCTGGGCGCTCGTCTCGAGGCCGAGCGCTCCGGATGCCGCGCTGCCCTTCCAGGCAGCGGCGCCGGGCGCGCGCTTCGTGAAGGTCAACGCCCCGGCCGTCCAGGCGGCAGCTTCACCACCCGCCTGCCGGACCACGATGGCCAACGGCGCCGACAGCACCTGCCGCGGCGCATCGACGAGGTGCGTCATCTCCACGGCGAACCGGCTCTCGATGCGCGACGGGAACCCCAGGTCGTCGAGGGTCACCGACCGGCCGAGGACGCTGACCGTGCGACCCGCCACGACAACGGGCGTGTACGGCTTCACCACGTCATCGTCGACGGCGAGCGTCGAATCGAGCCAGCGGAGCCTCGACAGCCGCCACGGCTCGTCGTCGCCGTGCGCCGCGATCGTCGCGCGGCCTACACGAATCCGCACCGGTACGTCCGTAGGCGGGAGTCCCTGCGCCGCGAGCGTCAACCTGCCCGCGTACTCACCGGCTCTGGCGGATTCCGCCACCTGCATGCCGCACCAGAGGGCCTGCACCGCCCCCTTCTTGACGTCGACGCGGCGGGTGAAGGGCCGCGCCGCCGGGTCTACGCCGCCGAGGTTGAAACACCTGAACGCGGACGCCGGAATCGAACCTCCGCCGCCGCGGGACAGATCCCCGAACCGGACCGTCACGTCCTGCAGATCCTGGCGCGCCGCGAACACGCCCAACTGGAACGCGTAGAACTCCCCCCGCAGCGCCTCGCCGATGACCGGGCCGTTCGCGCCGCGGCGGACCCATCGCAACGGCAGGTCGGCTGGCATCTTGATCGGGTTCGTGCGGTCCTCCGGAAACACCAGGAAGGGCGCGGAGGGGTGCTGTTCCAGCAGCGCCGCGACCTCGTCGCGCGTCGCGATCACCTGCATCGGGAAGAAGCTGTGCAGCGGCTCAACCGCCTGCATCTCCACGACGGTTGCGCTCGGAAGTCTCTGCCAGCCTTCGGAGGCACGGGCCGCCTCGGTCAGCCCATGGGCCTCCAGCCAGTCGCGGTCCGCCGTGTTCTCGGGCGGTGGATACGTCACCGTCGGGTAGTTCACGCGGCCGGACATGACGTTCGGCAGGTAGTACACGTAGTAGTCGCCGGCCGATGGCGCCTCGAACGCGATGTCCCCGCGCTCGCGCGTGATCGAGAGACGCGCCACGTTGAGCACCTGCCCGCCCGTCCGACCCTCGACAACCACCAGGTGCGTGCGTTCGGGTTGCTGGTCCCACCTGCGCCACGGCATGCTCGCCAGCACGGCCGGCGCGGCGGCCGTCACGCGAAGCACGACGCGGTGATTGCCGAACGTCTCGGCGTCCCAGGATCCGATGCCGTAGCGCACGTCGGCATCGGCCACGGCGGGTGCCGCGCCGCACGAGGTGCGCGTGCGCCCGACCAGATCGGCCAGAGCCGGTCTGGTCAGGAACGGTTCGAGGCCGTCGTTCGTGAACACCAGCCCCGGAACCGGCGCAGTGAGGCGAGCGACGATGTCAAGGGCCTGCCGGCAGTCTCCGGCGGACGCGCGGGCGGCCGCCCGGCGCGCCCGCACCTCGAGCCAGATTTGCCGCACGTTGATGCCGCCCTCCTGCCTCGGGAAGAAACGGCCTTGGAACTGCTGCTCGGCTGCGTCGAAGCGGCCGTCTTCCGCCAGGGCGAGAGCGAGCTTGTAGACCAGCGCCGCAGGAAGGGATCGTTGATCGGGATAGCTCAGGAGCGCGCGCGCCCGATCGGCCGCGGGCCGGCTTGCGCGGCTCAAGGCTTCTTCAAGACCCGTATACACCCCGATGTTGCCGCCATCGTGCCTCGTGCCTTCCTCGAACAGCGCGATGGCCTCTTCGATCTTGCCCGCCGCCAGTTGCGCGTAGCCCATGTTGCGGTGAAGCGTCGGGATGCCTGGCCGCAAGGCCCGCGCCTCTTCCCACGCCCTCATCGCCGCCTCGACCATGCCCCCCGACAGCCTCACAGACCCCAGTAGGAACCACGCCGTCGCGTCCCTGGGATCCCTGGTCACGACGTCGTTCAGCACAGCCAGCGTCTCCGGGCGATGAGGGAACACATAAGTCGTCGGCATCGCCGAGGCCGCCTGGTAGTGGGCGGCACCGTCGCCGCCGGTGCGGTAGGTCACGAAACCCCGGAAGTACGCCAGGAGCGGATACGACTCCGGCCGCGGCGAACCCGGTTCACTGACGACGTCAGGTCCGCTCGGGTACGACCGCGACAGCAGTTGGAGGGCGTCGCCGTCGAGACCGAAGCGCATGTACTCGGTGACCAGTTCGAGAATGCGCTCGGGATCCGCCGCCAGATGGGCCCAGAGCGCCTCGTCGGATCCGCCCGACTTGACCGCCTCGTAGCGGAGCGCCACGCTGGTCGGATCGATCCGCCGCCAGACCGCCAGCCGCCGGGCGGCGTCGTCACGTCGCCCGGCCTGACGCAACAGAGCTGCCTGCATCGCCCAAGCCCGAACCATGTCGGCCCCGCCCGCCGCGGCCTCGCCGAGGAGCGCGAGCGCCTCGGTGTGCGAGCCTGCCCGCGCGGCCGTGGCCGCGAGCTGATAGAGAGCGGCCGGCCGGTGCGGGCCGTACTGCTGCGTCGACTCCCAGGCCAGCCGGGCTTGCTGCATGCGGCCCAGGAACTGCTGGGCCAAGCCCAGGTAGTACGCCATTTCGCGGTCGTGGCTGACCCGTGACAGCGCGCGGGTGAGCAGCGGGACGGCGGCCTCGTACTGCTTCAGCACCACCATCAGCCGACCGGCCGCCCGGGCGAGCCCAAGGGACTCCGGATAGCGCGCGAGGCCTTCCTGATACGTCGAGAGCGCGCCGAGGTACCGTCCGTTCATCTCCTGGTCGGTCCCCATCTCCAGGTAGTCACCATCGGTGCGCTTCGACGGAGGCACGACGCGCGGGGCCGACTGCGGCCCGCCGCGGGGCGTGCCACGCCCGGCGAAGTCGTACGTGCCCTCGGTATGGCGCATCACCTCCACGCCGTCGGCGTCGGTCACCGTCACGGTGTAGACGCCCGCGGACAACTGGCCGGGATAGCGTCGCCGGAACGTCGCGGCGGCCGACAGGTCGGCCTGTTCGCGCACGGCCTGCCGGACACCATCGGCGATGCTGAGCGTCGCGCCGGGCATCGGCCGTGTCACGTTGATCGCCAGATCGAGCGCGGCCAGGCCAGGCTTCTCGTTCGTCCGTGCCAGCGACAGGAGGACGTCGGTGTTGGCCCGGGTCAGGCCGCCAAGGTCGAGCATCGGCACCCAGTACTCGCTGAAGTGGATAGCCTGCTCCGGCTCGAGGAACCCGTATGTCTCCTGGTTGCGGAACAGCCCTGCCTGAATCTCGACGTACGCGCTGTCGTTGTCGGAGAGCGCCCGCCGCCAGTCGAGCCCGTCGGCGTCGCTGCTCCACGACCATACTTTCTTGGACGGCAGGTCGGTAGGCGACGAGTAGTGCACGACGCCGGACTTCGTCTTCGGGTGA
Source organism: uncultured Vicinamibacterales bacterium (assembly GCA_964481395.1). Classification (GTDB taxonomy): domain Bacteria; phylum Acidobacteriota; class Vicinamibacteria; order Vicinamibacterales; family JAKQTR01; genus JBFMFH01. The sequence goes on along the minus strand of CAYZYG010000007.1, from coordinate 12,265 downwards.
TAGACGGCCATGTACGGCTCGCGGCTGCCGTGGCTGAAGCGCGAGACGGGACCGTACTTGTGGTTGCCGACGAGGCTGAGGTCGTGGCCGGCGGCATCGATGGGCCACGTGTCGATGAACGTGAACCCGTGCGAGGCCGTGTATTCCATCGGGTACAGGATTCTCGTGTCGTCCCAGACCTGGACGCCCGCGTTGGTCCACCAGTAGAAGCGGTGGCGCGTGTCGGCCTGGTTGTAGAGCGTCGTGTGCTGCTCGAGCACGGCGCGGCCGGGCCTGAGGGTCAGCTGGACGCGCCACTGCATGCCGTACGGGCGATCGACGTTCCCGACCCACACCGACGCGCTGCCGTCCTCGCCGGTCGTCGTCGCGAAATCGACCGGCGACATCGTCATCCAGTTGTGCGACACAGGGAAGTTGAACTCGATGCCGAAGGCCGCCCAGGTGCCTCGGTACGCGATGCGCGCCGGCTTGATGGACGGATTGGCGTAGAACATCTCCTGGCCGTTCCGTTTGTCGGTGCAGCCGTAGAGATGGCCCCCAAGGTCCGGCAGCACCAGGCACTTGAGAAATTCGTTCTCGATCCACAGCGCGCGCCAGCGCTTCTCGATCCGCCGGTCCGTCAGGTTGTGGCGCAACGTGTAGGGGTAGTTGAGGAAGCTGCCCTGCTGGAACAGATCGAAGGGCGGGTTCGGATCGGGCAGGCCTTCCTCGTAGGTCGGGATCATCACCGTGTCCTGCCAGACGCGGACGGGGGCGGGGGTGGGCGATTGCCCCTCCGCCCGTTCACGGGCGGCGAACGGTGCCGACAGCGCGCCGGCAGCGGTCGCGGCGACGAGGACCACGACAAACGACGACTGGATGGAACGGCGCATGACGGAACTCCCGTACCAAGCGGCGAGCCCGCGCGTCGTGTCAGCAGACGGAGTCAGGGACGCGGGCGGGCCGGCGGGGTCACTGTACCGGCATCCGCGCGCGGCGTCCACCCCGATTCGAGCGCCGCCGGAGCGAGGACGGCATGCCCGTACACGACGAGGGGGCGCGCTGAGCACGCCCCCTTCATCAGTGATTACCGCGAGGCGGGCCGACCCGCCTCGCCCGACGACTCAGAATCTGATACGCACGCCGCCGCCTGCCTGGATGCCGCCGACGTTCACGTCGAACGTCTGGTCGTCGGCCGTCACCGGCACGGTCGCGGCGGCGTAGCGGATGAACCCGCCCACGCCAAGGTTCTTCATGAACTTGAAGGTCACATCCGCACCGACGTTCACGCCCGTCTTGTTCTCGCTGAACTGACGCGCCGTCATCGTGAGATTGATCGCGCTGTACGGGGCCGCGGTCTCGGACCACGAGAAATCTCCGATCGTCGCCTGGTCGAGTTTGAAGAACGTCGGCCCGCCGAACACCGCAATCTCGAACTGCTCCGTCAGCGGAAGCACGAACATTGCGAACACGTGCACCTGCTGTTCTTTGTGCTCGAGGCCGGAGAGCGACGCGGTTGCGGTCCGCGCGCTGTTGTAGAACAGCGGGTGCGGGACCGTGGCGGAGCCGTCCGCGTTGCCCGTGGTGGAGATCTGCGTGAATCCGACGCCAATACCGAGATTGCCGAACACACGGACGCCGCCGCTGACATCGACGAACCCTTTCTTCGACGTTACCGTCTGCGAAGCGCCGTACGTGGCCGTCTCGTCGTACACGGTCTCGGTGGCCCCGACGGTCACGCTGGTGTCGGAACGGTTCTGGTACGCCCCGTTGATGCTGACAAAGACCCGATCGGTCCACTGCAGCATCTGGGCTTCAGCCGGGAACGCAGCCGCCATCAGGCCGCCAGCCACCACAAACAGGGTTACGATTCGCTTGTTCATGCAGTACCTCGTTGTCCCGTCGACACACGCCAGCAACGCTTGCCGCCTTTCGCACGCTGGCAGGGGATTGGCGTCAGCCAAGCCTTTCCATGCTAGCACACGAGACAGCGGGCTCCGTCAACGCCGCGCCCTGCCGGGGTTGCCGCGTGGCGCGCCCTTTGAAGTATGATCCCGGGATGCGTCATCGCGGATGGCGCGGCATCCACCTGATCCGTATTGGAGCGCATGCATGCAGAAGAAATGGCTCGTCTTTGGCCTCGCCGCGGCGGTCGCCGTTGCCGCCGTCGCCTGTGGCGGCGATACCAAGGCCCCGGTGTCCCCGAGCGCCACGACCGGCGGAACATCGGATCTCGGCCCCGACAACTCCACGCTGAAGGTCTCTGCCCCGACGCCGGCATCGCCCGCCAACGGCGTCGAACTGCCGGCCATGGCGGCCACGCTCGTGGTGAACGGAGCCTCGGCCACCTACGCGTCCACGCCGGCACTGTCGTACCGGTTCGAGTTCTACGACGCGACAACCGGCACCAAACTCGCCGACTCCGGGCTCATCGCGAGTGGCGGGGCGCAGACGTCCTATGCGGTGGCGGCGAATCTCCTCGTGGCAGGCGGCAGCTACCGGTGGAGGGCTCGCGCCGAGGCGGACGGCAGGTTCGGCCCCTGGTCGACCTTCTGGACGTTTACCGCGCCCAGGACGCCCGATGCCATTCCCCGCTACTTCCGCGCCAACGAGATCTGGGACCCGCTCACCGGCGGCCAGTCCATCGGGATTCCCTCCCTGATGGAGTTCTCCGAGAACGGCGCGCGGACGATGAGCAACGAGTCGAACATCAAGTACAACCTGCTCGCCACGCTCGAGGCCGGCGAATTCTCCTTCATGGTCTACAACCTGAACCCCCTGTCGCAGGGTGACAAGACCAAGCTCCTCAGCATGATGGAAGGGGACGGCAACGACATCACCGACAACGACTACCGCTTCACCGTCGAGAAGCGGGGCGTGAGTTACGTCGTGCCGGGCCAGGTGCGTATTCGCGTCATCAACGGCGACGCAGGCGACCACGCCAACATCCACGACAGCGCCCCGACTGTTCCACCGTTCGAGAAGGCCCGGTGGTACTTCGTGAAGACCACCTGGGGCAACAACCGGACGGTGTTCCAGGCGTGGGAAGCCGACGCTGAGGGCAAGCTCGGCGCGCGGGTCGCGAACATCGGCGTCAACTATCCAGGCCGCCAGTATCGGCCGAACCCCCACCGCGCGTACGTCGGCGCCCCGGTCGGCCGCAACGGCCCGATCGACGCGTCGGTGCACAACATGACCGTGAAGTGGGTCTTCATCGGCGCGCCAGGCACGATGCGTCCGGGCACGTTCACGCCCGTCGGCGCGGACATGATCCCCGATTTCGATTTCGGATTCGACGGTCCGGGCCAGTAGCGACCGCACACGGAAGACACGAAGGGCCGGGCCCCACCACGTGGGACCCGGCCCTTGTCGTGTACGTCGATTCGGCTCCGAACTACTTCTCGATCTTGATCAGCTCGACGTCGAACACCAGCATGCCCTGGGGCCGATCCGGCGCGCCGTCGTACGCCAGCTTCGACGGAATCCAGAAACGCGTCTTCTCGCCCTCGACCATGAGCTGAACGCCTTCCGTCCAGCCCTTGATGACCTGGTTCAGCCCGAAGGACGCCGGCTGGCCGCGCACGACCGAACTGTCGAACATCTGGCCGTCCGTCGTCCACCCCGAGTAGTGCACCGTCACCGTCGTGCTGCTCTTGGGATGATCGGCGCCCGTCCCGGGCCGGAGCACCTTGTAGGCCAAGCCAGACTTCGTCTTCTGGGCGTCGGCGGGTGGGGCGGCCACGTCGGGAGGCGTCACCGGCGCTTCCGTGAACCCGACCAGCTCGACATCGAACACCAGCATGCCCTTCGGCTTGCCTTCGGCGCCCTTGTAGGCCAGCGCCTCCGGGATCCACGCGCGACGCTTCTCGCCGACGACCATCAGCTGGACGGTCTCGCTCCAGCCGGGAATCACGCGGTTCAGCTGAAACGTGCTGGTCCGGCCGCGCGCGTACGAACTGTCGAACATCGCCCCGTTCGTCGTCCATCCGGTGTAATGCACGGTGACCGTGTCCAGCGGCCCCGGCTTGGCCGTTCCGGTTCCGGGCGTGACGACCTTGGTGGCGAGGCCCGTCGACGATGGCACGGCGTCAGCAGGCGGGGCCGCCACGTCGGGCGGCGCCGGCACCGGACGCGCGATCTTCTGCGTCGTCTGCTCGAGCGCCGTCTGCGCCGGAGACGGCGAGGCCGCCAGCGCGATCAATGCGACGGCCACGCCAACGGTGACCACCCCCCGGAGCACGGTACGTGTAGATGAAGTCATTCGCTCCCCTTCTCCTTCTCGGTATCCTGCGCTTTCTTCTTTCGTGTGGTTGTCGTGCGCGTCCGCGGCTTGCGGGCGGCGGTGGACTTCGTCTTGGGGGCGGCCCCTTCCGCGGTCTTCCGCCGGCGTCTGGGCCTCGCGCCGGCATCGGGTCCTGGTTCGGCCTCAGCCTCAGCCTGAACGTCCCGCTCGGCGGTGTCGCCGACCGCGTCGGCGGCCTCGGCCGCGCCTTCGGTCTCAACCGGCTCCGCCGCGAGTCGGACCGGTTCCTCGTCCTGCGTACGCTCGTCGAGGCGCTCCGGGACCGTGGCGGCCTCGGGCACGTAGGGCCGCGCCTGAGGCTGGCCCTGAAACACCCGCAGGACGCCCTGGCGGTCGCGTTCGAGGCGGACGAGGCCTTCGCGCTGCACGGCGCGGAGCAGTTCCACCAGGTTGCCGTGGCGCCGCTCGTCGAACGACGGATCGGCCGCCTTGAGGATCTGCTTCACGTTGCGGATGTACATCGGCCAGCGGCTGACCGCCGCCGGATTCTGGAGCACGCGCCGCAACAGGTTGACGCCGTCGGCGAAGGTCGCATGCGGCCGCCCCTCCACGGGCTCTGGCGCCGTGGCATCGGGATGCTCCTGGGCCTGAGGGTGGGCGTGGACGGGCTCCGGCGCTGGTCCGCCGTCGGCGGCGTCGGCCCCGCCATCGGCCGGCCCTCCCTCACGCAGATCCACCAGCGTGCTCCGGCCCGACGACCGCAGGGTCACCAGCCCGGCCTGGGCCAGCTTCTCGACGAAGTCACGGAAGCTGGACACGCCGTAGTCCTTTTCGGAGAACGTCGAATCGAGTTGCAGCAGCGTGCTCTTCAGCAGGCCGAGCTGAGGCGTCACCTCGCGGTCGGCCATGATCTCGAGCGCGCGGGTCACGAGCGGAAATGCCTTGCTGACGGGCGCCGTCGACAACGCAGCCGGGGCCGGCGTCGCCGGCGACGGGGCGCTGCCCCGGTCGCGGCTGGGCTGACGGCGCGACGAGACCCGGATCACGTTTTCGTACGCGATGAACTCCGTGCAGTTCTTCTGCATCACGACGCTGGTGAACTGCCGGCCGCCGACGACGAAGACCTTGCGGTCGTACTGCTTCAGCTTCTCGACCAGGCTGATGAAATCAGAGTCGCCGCCCACGATCACGAAGGCATTGATGTGATCGTGGGTGAACGCCATTTCCAGGGCATCGAGCGCGAGGTTGATGTCCGCGCCGTTCTTGTCGCCGCCGGGCGTCATGTTGCGCTGCACCATCCGCACCGCGTGCTGCGTGAGCATCCGGCTGTAGTCGCCGGCCTTCTTCCAGTCGCCGTAGGCGACCTTGGTGATGACCTCGCCGCGCTCCTTGAGCGCGTCGAGCACCGCCCCGACCTCGAATTCGCGGCCGAGCGTGCTCTTGACGCCGATTTCGATGTTGTCGAAATCGATGAACACGGCAATCTTGAGTGATTCTTCTGACACGGGGTACTACCTTTCGCTTGCAGTTTTCAGTTCTCAGTTCTCAGTTTTCAGCTCTTCGAACTGAGAACTCCCAACTCCCAACTCATAACTGACAACTGATCACTGATACCTGTCCCTACACGTCGAGCTCGCGCGCCTCTTCGGCGCGTTCCATAATGAACCGGAACCGCGCGGACGCGTCCTTGCCCATCAGCTCGTTGATGATCCGATCCGTCACGATGTGGTCGGCCACCTCCACCCGGAGCAGCCGGCGCGTCGCGGGATTCAGCGTCGTCTCCCACAGCACCTTCGGCATCATTTCGCCGAGGCCCTTGAACCGCGTGATCTCCGGTGTGGCCCGCCCGTTGCCGTGGGCCCTCAGGATGGCCTCCTTCTGCGCGTCGTCCAGCGCCCAGTGCGTCTCCTTCCCGATGTCGATGCGATAGAGCGGCGGCTGCGCCAGGTACACCCGGCCGGCCGTGATGAGCTGGGGCATGTGCCGGTAGATGAACGTCAGCAGCAGCGTCGCGATGTGGTTGCCGTCCGAGTCGGCGTCGGCCAGCACGATCACCCGCCCGTATCGCAGTCTCGTGATGTCGAAGTTCTTGCCGATGCCGCAGCCGAGCGCGGTGACGAGGTCCGCCAGTTCGCGGTTCTCGAGCACCTTGGCCAGCGACGCGCTCTCGACGTTCAGCACCTTGCCCCGCAGCGGCAGGATCGCCTGCTTCGTCCGATCGCGCCCCTGCTTCGCCGAGCCGCCGGCCGAGTCGCCCTCGACGATGAACAGCTCCGAATCGTCGCGCCCCGGCGACGTGCAGTCGCTGAGCTTCCCGGGGAGGTTTAGACGGTTCGTCGTCGCGCTCTTGCGCGTGACGGCCTGCTGCGCCGCGCGGCTCGCTTCACGGGCCCGTGCCGCCATGATGATCCGGGCGACGATGGACTCGGCCACGCTCTGGTTCTGATTGAGCCAGTGCTCGAGCGCCGGGCGGACCATCGAGTCGATGGCTGACGCCACTTCCGGGTTGTTCAGCCGGTCCTTCGTCTGCCCCTGGAACTGCGGGTCTTCCAGAAACACGCTCACGACGCCCACGAGCCCCTCTCGGATGTCGTCCGCCGCGATCGTCACGCCCTTCGGCGTCAGGTTATGGGTGTCGATGAAATTCCTGATGGCCTTTCCGATGCCGGCGCGCAGACCGTTCTCGTGCGTCCCGCCCGACCCGGTCGGAATCCCGTTGACGTAGCTGCGGATCTGCTCATCGGTCCACTCGGTCCACTGCAGCACCAGGTCCAGCCGCAGCCCGTTCTCGCGGTTGAGCGTGAAGACCACGTCGTGCACGGCACGGGCGCCCACGGCCCCGACGATCGTCCGCAGGTAGGCTCCGAGGCCGTCCGCGTGCTCGAAAACGTCGCGCGAGCCTGCCGCCTCGTCCTCGAACACCACCCGTACGCCCTTGTGCAGGTAGCTCACGACCTCCAGGCGCTCGCGGATCGTGTCCCGGTCGAATTCGACCTTCGGAAAGATCGTGGCGTCCGGGCGGAAGAAGACCGTCGTCCCCGTCCCTCTCGCCGCGCCGAGCTTCTTGACCGCCCCGAGGGGCTGGCCCTGCCGGTAGCGCTGCTCCCACAGCGCGCCGTCCCGCCTGACGGTGACCACGAGTTCCTTGGACAGGGCGCAGACCACGCTCGCCCCGACGCCGTGCAGCCCGCCGGCCGTCTTGTAGTTGCCTGGCTCGAACTTGCCCCCGGCGTGCAGGGTGGTGAAGACCACCTCCAGCGCGCTCTTCTTGCTGTGCGGGTGGCGGTCGACCGGAATCCCGCGCCCGTCGTCCGTCACGGTGATCGATGAGGCGTCCTCGTGCAGCGTCACGCCGATGTTCGAGGCATGACCGTTCATCGCCTCGTCCACGGCGTTGTCGAGGATTTCCCAGACGAGGTGGTGGAGCCCGGTCGCGCCGACGCCGCCGATGTACATGCCGGGACGTTTCCGGACGGGCTCGAGTCCCTCCAGAACCGTGATGTCCTTGGCGGTGTAGGTCGGCATTCAGGCGGGAGTCGTATTCGGAATCGGGGACCCGGGACCCGGGGTCCGGGCAGACAAAGACATCCCCCTCAGGGGTTTCACCATCCTTTCTAGTGTAGCCCGTCAGGGCAGCGGCAGTCGAGAGGTGTGGCGCATGCGACACGGGCAGCCCGAGAGCCGCCGACAGGCCTCCCGGGGCGGCGGTCCATAGGCGAACACTGAGCGAGCCAGCGGTTCAGCACCGAACCCCGGGTCCCGGACCCCGAGTCCCATTATGACTTCCGTCATACCCCTCCGCCCGTGCGCTGCCTATGCTGGTCCCATGAGCGCAGGTCCCTCCCCGTCCGCGTGTTACGCGAGAGGTGCCTCGGCCCCGGTCGAGGCCACGCCTGTCCGACTCATCAAGAAGTCGTTCGTCCGGCGGGAGCCGGACCAGTCCCAGCTGCTCCGACGCACCACCCAGGCGGCGTTTCTGCTGCTCAACCTCTGGATCGGCGCGCGGTTCTACTTCTTCGTGCGCTACTACGAGACCGGCGGCCAGACCGCGTTCGTCCCGCGGCCGCCTGGCGTCGAAGGCTGGCTGCCGATTGCGGCGCTCATGAACCTCAAGTACTGGCTGGTCACGGGCCTGGTACCGGAAGTCCACGCCGCCGGCCTGTTTCTGCTGGTCGCCTTTCTGGCCATCACGTTTCTCGCCCGGAAGGCGTTTTGCAGCTGGCTGTGTCCCGTCGGAACGGTGTCCGAGTGGCTCTGGCAGGGCGGCCGCGAGATGTTCGGCCGGTCCTTCGCGCTGCCCCGCTGGCTCGATATTCCGCTGCGCGGGCTGAAGTACCTGCTGATGGGCTTCTTCGTCTACGCCGTGGCGGGCATGTCCGCCGGCGACATCAAGAGCTTCGTCGAGAGCCCGTACGGCCTCATCGCCGACGTCAAGATGCTGAACTTCTTCCGGCATCTCGGGACCACGGCGGCCGTGGTCATCGCCGTCCTCCTGCTGGCCTCAGTGTTCGTCAAGAATCTCTGGTGCCGGTATCTGTGCCCGTACGGGGCGCTGCTGGGCCTCGTATCGCTGGTGAGTCCGACGCGGATCCGACGCGAGCCGGACGTCTGCATCGACTGCGGCAAGTGCGCGACGGCCTGCCCGTCGCTGCTGCCCGTCGATCGGCTGATCAGTGTCGCGTCGGCCGAGTGCACGGGCTGTCTCGAGTGCGTGACCGCCTGTCCGGCGCGCGATGCGCTGCGGCTCTCGGCAGTCCGGTCCCGCGCCATCCCGGCGTGGGGCGTCGCGCTCGTCATCGCGGTCCTCTTCTTCGGACTGGTCGGCTACGCGCGCATCACCGGCCATTGGGACACCCCCGTCCCAGACGCGGTCTACCGGGAACTCGTCCCGGCCGCGGACAGTTTCGCGCACCCGCAGTAGAACCGGGACCGGGGATCGGGGACCGGGGATCAGTTGTGGATGTCCCCAGTCCCCCTTCATGATGCTGGCTCGAACTGAACCAATCCCCAGTCGCCAATCCCCGACATGAGCATCACAGACGAGCGGGGCCACAGGCTGCGGCTGGCGCAGACAGAGGTGTGATCCGACGGACGTCGAAGGACGGGCGTCGGGGTTCGCGATCTGGAGGCCGGCCCATTGAGGGCCGGCTCGCCAGGCGCGACAGAACCGATCCCCGGTCCCCGGTCCCTGGTCCCCGTGTGTTGACACGCCCAGCCCTCGGCAGTCAGAGTAGTCGGTGCGCCTCGTGCGAGGCATCCATCGCTGTTGCCAGAGGGACTCATGCCACCGCAGATTGATTTCGCGAACCTGTCACTGCTCGACGCGCTCGATCTCGCCATCCTGATCGAGGAAGAGGCCAAGGACCGTTACGAGGAGTTCTCGGAGAACCTGGCCGTGCATCACACGCCGGATGCCGCGACGTTCTTCAGGACCATGGCCGGGAACGAGGCCAAGCACGGGGCCGATCTGGAAATGCGGCGTCACGCGCTGTTCGGTGAGGTGCCCCGCAAGGTGACGCGCGCCATGCTCTGGGACGTCGAGGCCCCCGATTACGATGCCTCACGCGCGTTCATGACAGCGCGGCAGGCGATGGAAGTCGCCATGGCGTGCGAGGTGAAGGCCCACGACTTCTTCGACCAGGCGCTCGGGTACGTCAAGGACCCGGAAGTCCGGGAACTGTTCGAGGAACTGCGCCAGGAGGAAGTCGAGCACAAGCAGATGGTGCAGGCCATCCTGGACCGGCTCCCGCCGGCGGACCACACCGACCACGGCCACGAGGAGGACGAGCCGGTCGGGCACTGAAGACAGGGACCGGGGATCCGGGATCGGGGACCAGTTGTCGAGGCGCCGTTCGCCCCAATCCCCAATCCCCAATCCCCAATCTCGGGTTCCGTCCGTCAGTTCCCGTTGAGCGGCGGGGGTGCGACGACCTCGGCCGGCACGACTCGTGTGAACTGCCCGCGCTGCAGCAGCTCTCTGCCCTTGCCTCCGCGCCCTGTCACCTCGTATTTGGCCGTACTGATCGTCTGCTGAGCGCCCCGGCTCGTTTCGACCACCATCAGGTCGCGATCGCCGGCTGACGCGATGAACCCGAGCAGCCGGTCCTCCTTGGGGTTCAGCTTGATGAGGATCACGCCCTTCCCCGGCCCCGACAGGTAGTTGACCTCGTCCGCGCGGCAGAGCATGGCCCGGGCCTCCCTCGTCGCCGCGATCACAGTCTCGGAGCCGTCCACCTTCGCCACGCCCACGACCTCGACTCCAGGAGCCGGCTTCGCGAAGCGACGCCCGGCTCGCGTACTCGGCTCGACGAATCCCCCGAACCCGAATCGCAGGGCGTATCCGTCGCTCGTGGCCGCGAGGGCGTGCACGGGCGGAATCTCGTCCTCCCGCGTTGCACCTATCGCGCCCGCGACGCGCGCGTCGAGACTGAACGCGGCGACGATGCGCTCCCCGTCCTTGAACCGGAACAGCCGCTGGATGGGCTCGCCGTAGCCCGTCGACGCGGGCACGTCGGCAATCCGGGCGGTGTACGCCACGCCGAAGTTCGTGAGAAACACCACGGACGCGCGCGTGCTGCCGGCCAGCACCGCCAGCACGGCATCGCCTTCGCGCAGCCGCGTGGCAGACACGTCCTTCACGTCCTTCTGGCGCTTGACCCACCCGTCGCGCGACACGATGACGACGTTGTCCTCGTCGACGATGAAGGCCTCGGCGGAGTACTCGACTTCCTCGACCGCCTCGACGCGCGTCCGGCGCGGGTCCTGCCGGGGATCGCCGTACCGTTTCTGCAGCGCGACGATCTCGTCGCGCACCAGGCGCCAACGCGCGTCCTCGTCCTTGAGCAGCGCGCCGATCTGCCGCAGGCGCTTCCGCTTCTCCTCGAGTTCCTTCTGGATGATCAGGATTTCGAGCCGGGCCAGCCGGTAGAGCTTGAGTTCCAGGATCGCGTCCGTCTGTTCGGCGTCGAGGTCGAATCGGTCCATCAGCTTCTCGGCCGCGTCCTTCTTGCCGTCGGACTTGCGGATGATCCGGATCACCTCGTCGAGAACGGCGAAGACCTTCTCGAAGCCCTCGAGGACGTGGACCCGTTTCCGCAGCGCCGCCAGTTCGTGCTCGAGCCGCCGCGTGACGACGTCGAGGCGGAAGTGCAGGAAGTGCCAGAGGATCGATTTCAGATCGAGGCGCTCCGGCCGCCCGATTTCGGGCTGCTCGGTCGGAATCAGGCACGTCAGGTTGACGGGGAACGTCGTCTGCAGCGGCGTGTGGCGGCACAGGTACGCCATCACGAGGTGCTCGTCAGCCTCCCGCTTCAACTCGAGCTGAATCCGCACATCGTCGGTGGACACGTCGCGGACGTCGAGAAGGTGCGGCAGCTTGCGGCTGAGCGCGACGTCGCCGATGCGCTCGACGAGCTGCGACTTGTTCACCATGTAGGGAATGCTGGTGATCGTGATCGTCTTGCCGCTGCGCGTCGATCCGCCCAACTCCCACGTGCCGCGCACGCGGATGCTGCCGGAGCCGGTCCTGTAGATCTCCTTGAGTTCGTCCGCCGAGTTGAGGATGTGGCCGCCCGTGGGGAAATCCGGCCCCTTGACGTAGCGGCAGAGCTGGACGCTGGTGAGATCCGGGTTGTCGAGCAGCTTGACGAGCGCCGTACAGACCTCGTGCAAGTTGTGCGGCGGGATGCTCGTGGCCATGCCCACCGCGATGCCCGTGGCGCCGTTGACGAGCAGGTTCGGCACGCGGGCCGGCAGCACCACCGGCTCGGACTTCGTGCCGTCGTAATTCGGTCGGAACGGCACCGTGTCTTGATCGATCTCCCCGAGCATCTCGTCGGAGAGGCGGGCCAGGCGGCACTCCGTGTAGCGCATGGCGGCGGCCGCGTCGCCGTCGAGGGAGCCGAAGTTGCCCGACCCGTCGACGAGAGGAAAGCGCACCGAGAACGGCTGGGCCATCAGCACCATCGTCTCGTAGACGGCCGAGTCGCCGTGCGGATGGAAGCTGCCCATCACGTCGCCGACCACCTTCGCGCACTAGCGGAC